>JBQCIM010000133.1:0-7063 GCA_051953735.1 Ginsengibacter sp. | reverse complement strand
TGTGGAGATCTTCAGGATCACCGGGCAGCATTCTTCTTATTTCCTCTGGAGGTTCATTCTTAGAAAGTATCGCTACCCCATTCCAGCTCTTTTGCCCATGCCAGATGGCATGATATCCGGCACTGTTTATTGCTTCCTGAGGAAATTTTTCCTGCGGTGCTTTTAGCTCCTGAAGGCATACCACATCCGGAGCAGTTTCTTGCAGCCAGCGAAGCAACACCGGCAATCGCGCACTAATACCGTTTACATTGTAAGTAGCAATTTTCATAAAAAGTAATTGAAGAAAAAATATGTGACAAAAATAAGGGTAATCAGTAGTTATTTGAGCATCAGTTCAAAAGCAGTAAAGCGTCACAAAATGAAAACTCTTTGTCAGTCTTCTCCTCTTCTTTGTGCGAAATGTTTTTTTCTTGAAAACTTCTATTTTCTTGAAAGCCATTTTCTTACAGGAGTATCATAATACTTCATGACAAGCCATGCAAATCCAATAAATAATAGGATTCCTGGAATTACAATCATGCAGAGAGTAACGCTGTCAGGCTGATGGGTAGTAAGATAATTTCCAAATATCCAGATGCCTGCGTAATGTGTCATATAAAGTGGATAGGAAATGTTCCCCGAAAACTGACAAATAGCAAGTGCTTTTCGTGGCAAAGCACAACCTGCTCCCAATGAAACGATAAGAGGAAAATAAAGTGCGACCACGATTGTTTCTGATAACCAGTTGAAGCTGAAATGGGGCATTAAAAAAGCAAGGCTTAATAAAACCGCACATCCGAAGAATCCTGCATTATTCTTAATGATCAGGTTAAAACGATAAATGATCAGGCCCGCGAGAAAGGAATACCAGATCCTTATGCCGCCGTCCCAAAAATTGTCACCTGCCCACCCGCCCAGAAGATTGCCTTTTTGATAAGCAGTATGAAAAAGAAAGTAAGCCGCCCCCACCAGTAACAATACAAGGTATCGCTTCGGAAGCTTCACCAAAAATAAAGCATAAAAAATGTTCGCCACATATTCCCAAAAAAGCGACCATGAAGGAGCATTCAATCCGAAGTTATTAAACGACCTTTCGGCCATTGCCGGAAAAGGGATCATCAATAAAGAGCATAAAAAGATGAGAAAAATTTTTGTTATTGAATATTCATATTGATAATCTGCAAAAGGATCGAATAAAAAAGCAAGTAAACCAATAACGCTTCCAAACGCGACCATTGGGTGCAGGCGAATCAACCTTCTTTTAAAAAACTGTTTTAAACCGATATGCTTCAACCGTTCGTCATACGCGTATCCTATTACAAATCCTGAAAGACAAAAAAAGAAATCAACCGCCAAAAAGCCGTGCCCGATAAAGTTCTTAGCAGGATCTGTATAGATCCATTCCATAAAATGAAACACGACAACCGCTAAGGCAGCGATTCCTCTTAATCCGTCTAAAACCTGGAAATGAGGCCGGATCTTTACAACCGGAGTTTTTTTCTCCAGAATATTGTCTTTTCGTTGGTACGGCATAACGTGTAAAAGCAGCTAAAATAGGAAAGAAAAGAACCACTCCTGATGGTGGATTAATTTTTTAATACTTTTTACGATTTTTTTGGCATTGCAGTAGTTAAAAAGATATTTTTCTCAATGCAGCAAAAATTAAAAATGAGTAAACAAACTTTTACCCTTAATTTCTGTTTTCCTTAAAAAGATTCGTAAATTTCCAAACATAAGACTAAAAATAAAAAAAGGCTAATTTGCTTGCAGCCATAAGCTTTCACTCAAATTTAAAAAATGAACAACAACTATTATATCTTATTCTACAAGACTGTGGATGATTATACGGAGCGTCGTGCAGCTTACCGGCAGCAACACCTGGAATTTGCACAAAATGCTTTTAAAAACGGAACATTGATAATGGGAGGTGCGCTTGCAAACCCAGCGGACAGGGCCATCTTAATTTTTAAAGGAGAGGATCCATCGGTTGCCGAAGAGTTTGCAAAAAATGATCCGTATGTAAAAAATGGATTGATCGTAGAATGGCATGTGCGCTTGTGGACTGTTGTGATTGGTAATGACTAACATTTATAATTCCCTCTTACTGGCCGACATCCCATGCGACAGAACATCAAGTTTCACTAATAGCTCCATTTACATTTCATCCGCGCTTGGACCATACATGCCCGGAACCGGAATATCCAGTAAACGAAGGTAAACGGATAGTTGTCCCCGGTGATGAGTAATATGGCTCAAAGCCATCGAACGAACAGCGATCATACGAGGAACGGTAGCAATAACATGATCACCACTACGCAATGTAAAATTAGAGCGCATTTTATGATCACTTGTATTTTGCAGAGTTTGTAAAACTTCATCCAGTTTTTCCTGGAAAAGTTGCATGAGTTCTTCCGATGTTTTTGTTTGATAAGATTTATAATCTCCTTTTGCAAAATCCAACTCGTCCATGATTAAAATGGAATTTAAAAAGCCGGGCAGCTCAGCCACGTGCGAAGCCAATTGACCCACCGTTCTTGATTTTTCATGTGGCTTCCAGTCAAATTTGTCTACGGGAACCCTTTCCAGCATTCTTTTGGTAGAGGCAGCTTCATGTTTTAATTCTTCAATAAAAGGTTGATTAAGCATATTATTTTATTTTTGTGATGAAGATAATTATTATTTCATACAACTGACATGTTAGAAATAACTGGGCAAAAAAAAGCCTCACAAATTGTGAGGCCCGAATTTTTAAAAGGCTAACGATTACCTTCTTCCCCAATTTTCGCTCTTATGATCATACTGCGCATTAATCTGTTGAATTTGTTGATCTCTTTCTTTTTGAGTGTTACGAATTGCTATCTTTTTCTGGCGGTTTTTGATAAAACGATTGTTTTCGATTGACTTCACTTTGTTATTGTAATCCTGGTTAATTTTTTGGATTTCCAAAGCCTTCTGATCCTCATAAGAATAATTTCTGTTATTATCATACTGGCGGTCATTGTGATTGTTATAACGTCCATTAGATGCCATAGCGTATTGATCGTTTCTATCATACTGGTTTTTCTGGTGATTGCTTTGCGCAAATGAAGCGCTGAAAATACCAACAGAAAGCAAAAGGGTAAAAATCTTTTTCATGGTTTTAATTTTTAAATTGTTTTTAAATTGTTACCTATCTGAGATAGATTGTTCTTCAGCCGGTTTAACAAAGGAATGTTAATACGTTATTTGTGTGGTATCCATAATGAATCCTGAGTATTACTATGGGGGTTGTATTCCCATTAAAAGTTCGCTACGTTATCACGATAAAATATTTTTTTTTATAATGAGTAGGTTTATGAAAAAACATGGCATACTTATCAGCTCGCTACTCGTTCCGAAAATTTTATCACTCTGAATAATAACTAATGATTATTTTAGTACTCCTTTTCTACACTAAAGTAATTTTATGAACACTTCCCGTCGCACATTTATTAAAAACAGTGGCCTTACTCTTGCCGGCGCTTCGCTGCTTCCTGCATTTCTCAAAGAAAAAAACGATGTTATTGTTGGCATTCAATTGTATTCGGTAAGAGATGATATGAAAAAAGACCCGGCGGCAACCTTGAAAAAACTTGCTGCAATCGGTTATCATTATGTAGAACATGCAGGATATTATAATGGAAAATTTTATGGATATTCCGCAGCGGATTTCAAAAAATTATTAAACGATACAGGGTTGAAAATGCAGAGTGGCCACAGCTTTCTTGGCTCAAAACAATGGGATAAAAGCACCAATGATTTCACAGACGAATGGAAAAAAACCATAGAAGATGCGGCAGCAGTAGGAATGAAATACGTGATCAGTCCGGGCGTCGACGAAAGCCTTTGTCAAAACCGGGACGACTTCAATCACTACATGGATATGTTTAACAAAACCGGTATCCTTTGCAAAAAGTCAGGTATCCATTTTGCCTTTCACAATGAAAGCTATGAATTCAATCACAGCCTTGATGGTACCCAGTTGTATGAGCTTATTCTTCAGCTGACAGATAAAAAACTGGTAGCCCAGCAAATGGATATCGGCAACATGTGGGAACCTGGTGGCAGGCCGATGAACTATTTAAAAAAGTATCCCGGCAGGTTTTTATTAATGCATGTAAAAAATGAAATAAAAAGAGATTCTCCTGAAAAAAATGGCAATTTGTATGAAAGTACAATCCTGTCAAAAGGAGTGGTGCCGGTAAAAGAAATAATTGATTATGCCCGCAAAACGGGAACAAAATATTTTATCATTGAACAGGAAGAATACCAGGACAAAACACCACTTGAATGCGCCTCTGTTGATTTAAAGACGATGAAAGACTGGGGATTTTAATTTTCACTGTATTGGGAAGGTTTAAGGTGAGCCATTAGTTTATTACAACTCATAATTCTCCATGGCTGTCGCAAACACTTTTGCCAGTAAACAAACAATTATCTGTATTTTATTTTTTTCTGAAAACTGCGCTTGAGTAAAAAAAAAATTCCTTATAATCGTAACTACAATCCTTTTCGATTCAATGCCGTATCTCTGATAGAAATTTTTATTGGCACCATTCTCCTTCTTAAAAATTTGCTTAACATTGCTTATGCGAATCATTATCGCTCCAAATGCTTTCAAAGGCAGCCTTACAGCAGGCGAAGCCACTCAGTGCATTGCAAAAGGATTGAAAAAGAGCCAGCTTTCCTGCACATTACAATTAATTCCTATTGCCGATGGCGGCGACGGCACTGCCCATTTGATCTCAAAAAAATTAGCGGCCAAATCCATAGGAGCTGTGGTGCATGACCCGTTAGGCAAAAAAACTGACGCAGCGTACGGCTGGGTAAGTAAATCCAAAACCGCAATTATTGAATTGGCTGACGCATCGGGTTTACGATTACTCGATCCTTCAAAATTAAACCCTTTAAAATCCAACACCCGCGGCACAGGTGAATTGATCAAATCAGCTTTGAACAAAGGTGCCAAAAAAATAATCCTATGCATCGGCGGAAGCGCCACCATAGATGGTGCATCCGGTTTGCTGAACGAATTGGGAGTAAAGTTTTTAGATAAGTATGCAAATAAAATAAAGGAATTACCAAAAGGATTATTAGCATTAAACCAGGTAGATGTGAGCTCAATCGACAGTCGCCTGAAAGATTGCGAGGTCATTCTGTTGTGCGATGTCAGTAACAAATTACTTGGGAAAAATGGTGCTGCGGCTGTATTTGGACCACAAAAAGGAGCAGATGAAAAAGAAGTCGCTTTACTCGAAAGATGCCTTTGTCATTTAACGAAAATTGTAAAAAAAGATACAGGAATTGACATGAATTCGTTCAGATATGGCGGAAGTGCAGGTGGTGTAGCCGCAGGCATGGCGGCGCTAGCGAATGCAAAATTACTACCAGGTATTTCTTATTATCTGGATATCGCAGAATTTGAAAATGAATTAAAAAATGCCGATCTTTTAATTACCGCCGAAGGTAAATACGACAGCCAGACATTAGAGGGCAAGGGACCTTATGGTGTTGCAGAAAAAGCCTGGCAATATAAAGTTCCTGTGATCCTTTTAGCGGGCCAGGTACCGCTTGAAGCAAGCAAACATTTACATAATTATTTCGATGCCATATTTCCAATTAGTTATGCACCGGTTTCTGTAAAAGAGGCAATGAAAAATACCCGTGCAGACCTTGACCGCACTGCTATGGAATTAGGGAATGTGCTGGCACTAAAAAAAGAAAAATAAAAAGATCATGAAAATAGTAGTATTAGATGGATTTGCAATGAACCCGGGAGATTTAAATTGGGAAAATCTTAAGCAACTTGGAGAAACAGAAATATATGACAGGTCATCCATAAAAGAAACGGAAAAACGGATAGCTGATGCGGACATAGTGCTGACCAATAAAGCAGCATTGAATAAAGAACTGATAGATAGTGCGAAGAAATTGAAATACATTGGTGTAATGGCAACAGGATACAATATCATCGACCTCGCTGCCGCCCATGCAAAAAATATTGTTGTAACCAATGTGCCTTCCTACAGCACTGCTTCTGTTGCACAACTCACTTTTGCGTTGATACTTGAACTCACTAATCATACGCCCTTATATGCAGAAAGCGTAAGCAAAGGCGATTGGATCAAAAGCAAAGATTTCAGTTACCATTTGAAACCGATCATGGAGTTGCAGGATAAAACGCTTGGTATTATTGGTTTTGGACAGATTGGAAAAGCGGTAGCCAAAATAGCAATTGCCTTTGGCATGAAGGTAATCGCATCTCACAGGCATCCTGAAAGAGACCAGATGGAAGGTGTCACATTTATGGATGAAAAAACGTGTTTCCGTGAAGCGGATATCATAAGCCTTCACTGTCCTCTGAATGAAAAGAATATAAAATTTGTAAATAAAGAACTACTCGCGATAATGAAGCGTAGTGCCTTTTTGATCAACACAAGCAGAGGAGGTCTTATCAATGACGCAGATCTTGCTGAGGCTTTAAATAAAGAAATGATTGCCGGAGCGGCATTAGATGTATTGTCTACAGAACCTCCCCTTGCAGATAATCCGCTGCTTCGTGCAAAAAATTGCCTGATTACCCCACATGTAGCGTGGGCCACTTTTGAAGCGCGTAACAGGCTGATAAACGTGGTAGTCAATAATATAAAAGCTTTTTTTGAAGGAAAGTCAGAAAATGTGGTGAGATAACTCCCAACGTGGTCTGTTCTCCTGACCAATGACTTTCGTTCTTCTGTCTTCTACATCCGTCGTCTGGTCTGATCAACGACCTTTCCGGGTGAAGGTTGCTGACTAACAAGCGTTTCTTATTTATCTCCGTATATATAAGGGAAATTTTAGCAGGGAGAAGGGATGCGGCATCCAAATAGATGGCAGATTTGAATCGGTTGAAAGATAGTAACCCCACAAATAATAAGGATTCGCCGTCGTTTGATCTCCTGACCAACGACTGTCTTGTCCTAAAATAGGTTTACACAAATTAAGTGTAAAATGGAATATCAAAGCTATTATGTAAGCAAAAATGTTTACAGCATTGAGTTAAAGCATAAAATATGTAAAGAACATA
>JBQCIM010000132.1:0-47854 GCA_051953735.1 Ginsengibacter sp. | reverse complement strand
TGCTGGTTCCTAAAACTTTTATGAACTGGAGCAATCTGCATTTCATGGGAGACACGACTGTACACGCTTCAAGGGTTTATATCAAAACAAAAGACGCTAATGATCCTAAATTGATTTCTTATCTTGATTCGCAAAATTATCATCTCAATAAAGAGAAAGTAAAATTTGGGCGTATCAAAAGTATTCTGCAAAATATCATAAGTGCTTTAGGCGTGTTTGGCATTTTAGTTATCGTTCTTGCTCTGATGTTATTTTCATTTTACCTGCAATTAATGATTGCAAAAAGTAAAGACAATTTGCGTCTGTTGCTCACACTCGGCTATTCTCCAAAATGGCTTTCAAAAAGCGTTGCAAAAACATGGCTTCCTGTTTATTTCTTTATAATTGTTGCGGCATTAATTCTTACAGAAATCCTTCACTTGTTATTTCTGCAATTATCTTTTGTAAAAGCTGCTGATCTTTCTTATTTCCTCAACTGGTCTGTTTGGGTGACAGCGCTGTTTTTATTTGCATTAACTATCTTTATTAATGTAAAACTGGTCAATAAAGAATTGAAAAATATTTTATAGAAAAAAAACGGCATTATTTCCTGGTTTACTAATCAAAACAAATGCAGTGGAAGAAGAAATAATTTGATTTAGTATTTTTTTGAAAGACCTACTTTACTTTCTTAAACATAATAATGTAGCCGCAAATATTTTCTTTCTTCTTTTTATTTACCTGAACAGGTTTAATCACATGATATTCTGTGAATTTTGGGATGTAGGAAAAACTGATAACGTTACTTTCGACCCCTTCTCCATAGTGCTTTTCATAAATAACTTGTTTATCGTTGTAGTCAAACATTCTCAATTCATAAAGGTTTGAAGAATGATCACCAATGAAAGCAAAATGATACCAGCTTCCTTCATTAAGTGGAACAATGACCGGCATTTCATACCCGCTTTCCATCGTCATTGTAGCCTCTCTTATTACAATAAATCCATCTTTCACCAATGCTTTCTTTATGCTATCTGCCTGAAATTTCAATGTAGAATCGAAACAGGAAACTTGTCTGATTACGTCTTGTGCTTTTGTGGTTTGAGTAAAAACAGCAAACAATAAAAAAATCAATAAGCGATTTTTAAAAAGAATTTTCATTTTAATTAGGGACATGAAAAAAGAATTTTCCAGATACATGCAGGTTTTAAACAAAATTTTTTGTCAACAATTATTCCAAAAAAGGTTTCTGAATAAAACTTACAACAAAAACGAAAGAAGCTATGAATTATTGTATTTGACTTTGAGGTCAATATTCCATTTTTCTTAAAGTAGGAGATTTAAACCAGGTAAGAATAACAACAAGCAAAGTCATGCTTCCTCCAAAAATTACGGAAGGAACTGTGCCCATTAATTTTGCCATAACGCCACTTTCAAATTGGCCAAGTTCATTACTGGAATTTACAAACATAGAATTGACGCTCATTACACGGCCTCTCATATAATCGGGCGTCATTAATTGCGTGATCGTTCCACGAACTACAACGCTTATTCCATCTAACATTCCCGAAATCATTAAAGCGCCAAAAGAAAGTAAAAATATTTTTGAAATGCCGAAAATGATGATACAAATTCCAAATCCGCCAACAGCTAATAATAATTTTTTCCCTTGTTTTTTCTTTGCAGGAAAAATCGTAAGAATGATTACGATCAAAATAGATCCCATATCCGCCGCACCATTTAAAATTCCAAATCCTTCTGAACCAACTTTCAAAATATCTCTTGCATAAATGGGGATAAGTGCAACAGCGCCACCAAATAAAACAGCGAAAAGATCAAGGGATAGTGAACTCAAAAGTTCTTTTGTTTTATAAACAAAACGCAATCCTTCTTTTACGCTTTCCCACGTACGCACCACCCCTTTTACCACAGAAGCAGGTTTAGGTTTTAGCTTAAATAAAAAGAAAAAAGAAATTAAGATTAAAAAGCTAACGGTGATTAATGTTCCGGTAATTCCAATTATTGCTATGAGAAAGCCGCCGGCTGCATGACCAGTAACTGAAGCTGAGAGCCATGTTCCCTGGCTCCACGTTGTTGCATTTTGTAAATCATTTCTTGGAACAATGTAAGCGATTATGGCACTGAAAACTGGCCCTGTAAAAGCCCGAAAAATACCAGTGCAAAAAATTACAACATAAATACAAACAGCAATCCAATGATGGCTTAGATGGTTGGAAACAAATTTTCCGGAAATAAAAATTAAGGCCGCGGATGCGAGAAAATAAAGAAGTATTCCTTTCAATAATAATTTTCTCTTTTCACTTTGATCAATAATATGTCCGGCGTATAACGCTAATGAAAGCGCCGGAATTACTTCCGATAACCCAACGAGGCCTATAGCAAAAGGATCATTGGTTATTAAATAGATCCACCACCCTATCAGCGTTGCCATCATTCTTAAGCCCATGATAAATACAAACCTACCAATAAGTAAATTTCGATATTCGACTACTTTTACAGAAGCAAACGGGTCCGATTTAAGAGACATTGATTGTTTATTTTTTAAGGCAGCGTTAAATAGTTCTGATCATTTTCATAATCCTTATCAAGCGCTTCCAGCAAAGCTTCCATATGTTTTTCGTTTCCTAAAAAATCAGCATTCGATACATCTATAAACAACGTTTTAATGTTGTGTTGCCTGATGTATTGCGCATATATTTCCTGGAGAGAGAAAAGATAATCCTGATCAATAGATTGTTCATACGAACGATTTCTCTTTTTGATATTTTCTTTTAATTTACTGATAGGCGCATGAAGAAAAATCAATAAATCCGGTTGTATCAATTGAGGATTGATAATCTCAAATAATTTTTGGTAGAGTAAATATTCCTGTTCAGGCAAATTCACTTTAGCAAACAAAAGACATTTTGTAAAAAGATAATCAGAGATGGTAAGATGGTGAAACATATCTTTAGTTTGCAGCAATTCTTTCATCTGCTTATATCGTTCAGCCATAAAAAAAAGCTCAAGGGGAAAAGCATATTGCTGGCGATTTTCATAAAATTTTGGAAGAAAAGGATTCTCTGCGAATTCTTCTAAAATAAGTCTTGCATTATAATGTTTGCTCAACAAATGAGCCAGCGTTGTTTTCCCTGCGCCAATATTTCCTTCAATAGTTATGAAGTTATATTTCATTCTTTCGTGATTATAAATTTTTTCAAAATTAGTGCCTAATGAAAGTTCCGGAGAATTAATTTTTAAGGCAAAGGCTTTGCTTTCAATTCATCTTTACACATTGCAAATAATTCGTGAATATTTTTTTTATAAACAGGATGAATCATGTTGGAAGCGATTTCATCTAAAGGTGATAATACGAAACGCCGGTTAATAATTTGCGGATGAGGAATTGTAAGATTTTGTTGGTTTACTATGTCTTCATTGAAAAATAAAATATCAATATCAATAATTCGTGCTGCATTTTTTATCGTCCTGACCCTGCCCATTTCTTCTTCGATCTTCAAAATTTTTTTCATCACTTCTTGAGCAGAAAAATCACTTTCAACAACATGAACCTGGTTATAAAAAGATTTTTGATCCGTAATTCCCCATGCATCGGTTTCATAAATTTTTGAGCTCTTAATTATTTTCCCAATTTTGCTTTCAATCAGTCCGAATGCGGCTTCAAGATTTTTCTTTCTATCGCCAATGTTGCCTCCAGTAATTAAAAATATTTTGTTCATTATCTTATTGCATCATTAATCTCTTGTCAAGTTGTAATAATTCAGAGTTAATAATCTTTACTTTTTTATAATCCTCATGAAGTGGATTTAGTAAAAAATTATTTTCTGCAGAAACAATCGCCGAGGGCACTTGCAAGCAAAGAGATTTATTTTCAGTCAAAAAATCCTCTCCTATTCCTTGTGTATACTTAAGATCATCCTTCCAATCTTTTTTTAACTTCTTCAGTTGAATACGATAAATCCCTTCAATTGGAACTTCGAAAGAAGTAAGCGTGTAAGAATCCGGAGAAGTAAACTTTGTTGCTCTCACAAGAATTTCAAGAATTGCCAAAGAAATATGTTCAGAAGTATACAGGCCGGCAAATCCAACTGGATTCCATCTTCCTCCGTTTAATTTTGCCCCTGTTCCAGAAATATCATCAGCAAATTCGCCTGTCGTTAGTCTGTAAACAATCATGCTAAAATTCCATGTTCTATTCTTCCTAATTGGATAAGCACATTATTGATTCCTTCAATACTTGCAAGCGAATGTAAGGACAAACGGCCTTCCAGCATATATGGATTGCCACGAAGCCAAAGATTAAATTTCTGATAGCTTCCAAAAACTTCTTTACCTCGTTGAAAAACCTTATTTATCTGGTAAATTCTATCAACGATGCCGCTGTTAAAAGAACCATTATCATGCGCATATCTTTGCAATGTTCTTTCTGAAATATGAAGAATATCAGCCCATTCCTTTTGAGTAAAATCTACCTTTGACGCTACTTTTTCAAAATCATTAAAAGTAATATCCCTTGTAATTTTGATTGGATTGGTTGTATAATAAACAGCCTCCGGTTCTTCTGCCTTTGATGATTCGATAGTAGTGTTTTTATATTTTTTACTTTTCATAATCATGTCATTTGTCCTACAAATATACGACACTTGTCTTGGTTTTTAAACTTTTTCGAAATTTTTATTTTTTCACAATTAGTTTTGCGCGATCAAATTAAGTTTTTTAGATGAAAAGATATAGCCAATTAAGGGCGATGTTGGCCATTACAAAAGCGAGTTTACATGCGATTTTCAGAAGCCCTTCTGCTGTTGTTTTTGGATTTGCTTTTCCATTTATTTTTATTTTGGTTTTTGGATTTATGGGTGATAACGGGACGTTTAGGAGTTATAAAATTGCTGTCGCTAATACCGCTGACACCACTGACGACTTATATAAAGCAATAGAAAACTCCCGTGGAATTATCATTAAAAAATATGCTGATAAAGACGCTTTGAAAAAAGATCTGGAAAGTGGAAAAATCGCCGGCATTATGAATATTCAGAAGAACCCGGCAGGAGAGCCTCCTTATATTTTCACTTTGAAAAGTACTACTTCCAGTAATGATCAATGGCCACAATTTAAAGCGATTGTTGAAAGCATTATTAACAAAATCAGCAATGAAAAATATCCGGGGAGACGAGCTTATGCTGAATTTGATTTTAATTTTCCGCGCGATATTTCTGTCATAAGAAAATATAAAACGATAGATTTTATTCTTCCGGGCCAGTTGGGATTTTCATTATTAGCATCAGGAGTTTTTGGTGTTGCATTCATGTTTTTTAATTTAAGAAATACTTTGGTATTGAAAAGGTTCTTTGCAACCCCAATCAGTCGTACTTACATTATTCTCGGAGAAATGTTCAGCCGGGTTTTGTTTCAAATGCTTACTGCTGTTGTAATTATTCTTGCTGGTTATTACTTTTTTAATTTTACATTGATTCACGGATTTGAAACCTTCATAGAATTATTAATTTTAAGTTTTATTGGCCTGGTAGTTTTTATGGGAATGGGATTTATTGTAAGCGGCATCGCAAAAAATGACAGCACCATTCCTCCTTTTGCGAACATCATTACTTTGCCACAATTTTTAATTTGCGGAACATTTTTTCCGATTGATGTTTTCCCAAAATGGTTGCAATGGATCGCGCAGGTAATGCCACTCACACATTTGAACAATGCTTTGCGTGATGTAGCGTTTGAAGGGAATAATTTATGGAATGAAAGATGGGAAATCGCAATTTTATTGCTGTGGGGAATTGTAGTTTATGCAATTGCAGTTAAAGTTTTTAAATGGGAATAAAACATGAGATTAATCAGATTCATCATTTTTCTGCTCGCGATTTTTATATTTATTTTTTTGATCAGTTTATTGCTTCCTTCAAAAGTTACTGTTTCAAAATCTGTTGATATTAATGCATCTGAGGCAAAAATTAAAAATCAAATTATTAATTTTGAAGAATGGAAAAACTGGTATCCGGCTTTTAAAGACGAAAATATTTCCATAATAAAAAATCCTGCTACACAGCACCATCTTCCGTCCGTTACATTAAAAGACAAAAAAGGGAAATCCATAACCCTGGATTTTATTGATACCAGCAAACAAACAATTAATATCAATTTACAATCTTCTTCATCAACAGAAGTCAATTATCAATTTATTCTCACTTCAAAAATCAATAATCAGACACAGCTAACCTGGAATGTAAATACCAACCTTGGATGGCTTCCGTGGAAAAAAATGGAGGGAATCTTACTCGACAAATTTTCGGGAAATCAATATGAAGCGGCATTGGATAATTTAAGAAAAGCTGCAGAAAATAATTGATCATTTCTTTCTTCTACAAACTTTTCAATAAACTGAACAACCACTGAATAAATTTTTTTCAACTCCTTTGAAGTGGTACAATATGGTGGCATTACATAAATTGTATTTCCCATAGAACGCAGATATACTCCGTATTTCATGCAAAATGGAGTAAATGTTTTGCTTACATTATTCAGGTAATCATCTTTATCTGCAGTGCAGATTTCAAAAGCAATAATTGTCCCGATTTGGCGAACTTTTTTTATATAATTTTTGTTTTCAAGTTTATGTAGTCTCCTTGCAAATTTGTGATGATGAGAAATAATATTTTCGATTCCTTCTAAACATTCTTTTTTTTGGATAAGTTCAAAACTGGCAATTGCTGCGACACAGGCGAGCGGATTAGCCGTAAATGAATGTCCGTGAAAAAGCGTTTTCGTTTTATCATCGCTTACAAATTCATCATAAATTTTCTGTGTGCAGGCTGTAACTCCTAACGCCATCGTACCGCCGGTCAACGCTTTGCTCAGGCAAATAATATCGGCTTTCTCTTCCATGTAATCGCCTGCAAAAAATCTTCCTGTACGATAAAATCCTGTAAGAACTTCATCAGCTATGCAAATAATTTTTTCGCTTTTCAAATAAACAAGTAACTCGTTCAAACCCTTCGCATCATATATTCGCATGCCTTCTGCACCTTGTAGCAAGGGCTCATAAATAAAACAAACGAATTCATCTTTGTGTTTTTCAATTTCGCCTTTTAATTCCTCAAAATTATTTCCATCAGGAGTATTGATAAAAACCACATCAAACAATTTATCCTGGAAAGCTGACGTGTATATTCCCCGCTCGCTTACACTCATTGCTCCGAAAGTATCGCCGTGATAAGAATTATGAAAAGCAAGGATTTTACCACGCTTGTTATTACCGACGTTCTTCCAATACTGAATCGAAAGTTTAATTGCCACTTCCGTAGCAGTAGATCCATCATCAGTATAAAATATTTTTGAAAAATTTCCTGGCAAAACACTTAGCAATTTTTCGGCGAGTTCAACAGCAGGTTTATGCGTGAAAGCTGTGAATATAACCTGCTCCAGCTTTTTCGCCTGTTGATAGACTTTTTTTGCGATGAACTTATTTCCATGACCGTGAATATTTACCCACCAACTACTTATGCCATCGATATATTTGTTGCCATTTTCATCTATAAGCACAGATTTTTTTCCTTCCACAATTGGAACAGCAGGCATCATGCTTTTTTGATGCGTATAAGGATGCCAGATAAGATTTTTGTCTTTTTCCTGAAGATTCATTTTCGTTTTCAGCTTTACAATTTGAGCGTCCAAAGGTAATGCAATAAAAAAGTTATCTTAAATGCAACGAAATAACCAGAATGATTGTCAATGTATCGCAATGGATGAGATCGATTATCCTCAACTACTTAAAGACTGTCTTAAACGAAAACCTGAAGCCCAAAAAAGGCTTTACGAGCTTTTTGCACCTTCAATGCTTGGTGTGTGTTTCCGATACACGAAGAGTTTGAGTGACGCGGAAGAAGTTTTGCAGGAAGGCTTTATCAAAGTTTTTACACGATTGAATCAATTCAAAGGTGACGGAGAATTAGCAGCATGGATCAGGAAGATCATGGTAAATACAGCATTAAATTTCTTAAAGACAAACCAGAGATATCGTTACGACCTTTCATTTGATGAGATGCCTTTGCATGTGGTTTCTACAGAAAATCCTGAAGTAAATCTTCATGCAAAAGAACTTGCAGAATTAATCAGACAATTACCAACAGGCTTTCAAACCATTTTTAATCTTCATGCGGTAGAAGGATACAAGCACCTGGAAATAGCATCAATGCTGGGAATCAGCGAAGGCACATCCAGATCGCAGTATGCAAGAGCAAGAGTTTTATTAATTGAATGGATTGAAAAATTTTCTTTAAAAAAACAAAATGGCCATTATGGAGCAAAATAATTTTGAAAAAAATATGCAGCAAAAACTGGACGAATTAAAAATTCCTCCGTCAGATTCTGCATGGGCAAATGTTGAAAAAAGGATTGGCAAAAAAGACAAAGACAAAAAACTGATTTTTATCCTTTTCTTTTTAATTCTGTTTCTTTTATCAGGCGGATATTGGTTATTGAATTCATCAAAAAATAAAGAGCAGCAAAAGAATCAATTGAGTGAAGTAAAAAATGAAAGTAAACCAACAAATAAAGACAATTTTTCTTTTAAAAAAACTGAATCCGTAAATCATGATTCTGCTAACACGCCTGATTCTGCTAATAGCCCAGAAGAAAAGATAAAAACAGTATCAATAAAGTCACGAAATAAAACTTCGGTAAGAAATCAAAAATCATCAGGTTCAAAAACTGAAAGCCGGGAAAGAGAACAAGTTATTTTTCTTTCAAAAAATGACAACCAAAGAAAACAGAATGAAAATAAGTTAAATATTCAATCGAATTCCAAACCCACAGACGGCAATGAAGTTGTAATCGATAAAGAAAATATTACAAAAAAAGATTCTGTTTTAGATAAAAAAGAAATTACAAAAAATTCATCAGAAAATAAAGTTCAAACAATTGCTAAAAAAGAATCTAACAAATCAATTGAAAAGAAAAAAAATCATTGGGATGTTGGAATTACTTTGTCTGGCGGCACTTCGATGATTAACAAAAACTCCTCATTTAGGAATTCGGCATTTTTTGTGTCAGATCCTGGTTCATATAATACTGGTGGAATTCCCTCTTATTATTATTCACCATCTCAGATAAACAATTCGATTGGATTCATTGCAGGCATTTTTGTAGAAAAAAATATTGCATCGAAAAAGAAAATTTCAATCGGGATTTCTTACAAATATTTTTCTTTCATAAATAAAGTGGGCAACAGAATTGATTCATTGTATTCTTTACCTCAGGCATTTAGTTCCCTCAATAATGTTTACAGTTCAGCTGTCAATCTGAAAACTTACCGGAATAATTTTCATTTTATAGAACTTCCCATTTCAATTAAATTTCAATTGAATAATAATTCCAGCCTTCCAATTTCTTGGGATGCAGGAATAAATATTTCACAATTGATTAGCTCGAATGCATTACAATTCAATTCAGGTGCTGGCTTATATTATTCCGACAATTCGCTTTTTAATAAAACACAATTTGGGCTAAGCAGTGGATTTTCCGTCACAATTTTTGCAAAAGGGAAAAGACCTTTTAACCTGGAACCCTATTTTTATTATAGTGCTACAATCCTTTCCAGTAAAGGAGTGTACAACAAAAAACATTTCACTTTCGTCGGCTTAAGAACAGAAATTTTATTTGGCAAGAAATAATCCCTGATTCATGCAACGCTTTTTATTTTTCACTTGTCAAGCATGAAAAATATATTTATGAAAAAAGTAATCAGCGTCTGTAATGCAATTTGCACTTTATTTCTTTTTACATTTTTTCTGAGTAGTTGTATAAAAGATCATTGTAAAGGGTTCTATACCTACTCATATTATACACCAGTTTATGAAACAACGGCGCAAGTAAGAGCTAACATAAAAAGTAGCGCGCCACAACCGATTGAAAATCCCGGAAAAATTGTACTTCTCAATAATTATATTTTCTTAAACGATGTTGATAAAGGTGTTCATGTAATTGATAACAGCAATCCGGCATCTCCCAAAAATGTAGCATTCGTCAGTATTCCAGGTAATATGGATCTCGCTGTAAAAGGCAAAACTCTGTATGCTGATTTATATACTGATCTGGTCACATTGGATATCAGTGATCCAATGAATGTAGCAGTAAAAAATTATAATCGGGGTGTTTTCCCTTATCGCAATTATGGATATGGTTTTTATGGTGACACAACAAAAATAATCACACAGTGGATCAGGAGGGATACAAGCATATCACAACCATGTGGTGGCGATCAAAGAGTTTTATACACAACTAACAATCCCGCAGTTTATATGGCGGCTACTCCGCAAAGCTATTCCTCTTCAAATGCAGGATCGCCAATTGGCCAAGGTGGTTCAATGGCAAGATTTGCTTTAGTCAATAATTATTTATACACAGTTGATGATAATTATTTAAATGTTTTCAATATCAGCAATAGCGAGAATCCAACTTTTTCTGATAAAGTTCTGGTAGATTATCATGTGGAAACTATTTATCCTTTTGAAGACAAATTATTTATTGGTTCCAATAATGGAATGTTTATTTACGATATTCAGTCATCGCCTGAAAGTCCCGTTAGATCGGGAGAATTTACACATGCAAGAAGTTGCGATCCTGTAATCGCAGATGGTCAATATGCATTTATCACATTACATTCAGGAAACACTTGCCTTGGCTATAACAACGAGCTGGACGTGGTAAAGTTGAACAACTTCATAGATGCTTCTTTAGTTAAAGTTTATAATTTAAGCAGCCCGCAAGGATTATCCAAGGATGGGAATATTTTATTCATCTGTGATGGCAAAGACGGGCTTAAAATATTTAATGCTTCCGATGTATCGGATCTGAGATTGATCAAACAAATTAAAAATCTGGAAACTTATGATGTCATTGCACGTAACAATGTTGCGTTAGTCGTTGCAAAAGATGGCTTGTACCAATTCGATTATTCAAATACTAATAACATTCATCTTCTCAGTAAGATCGGTTTATCTAATAATTAAATCATGAAAAAAATATTCCTTTTCACGTTGGCAATTGCGCTGATCATTCCTTTTCCTGCGTCATCACAAAAACAAAAAAATCAATTTCATTCAATAAACACATTTGAATTAATTAGTGGCGAAAGCAACTCCAGTATTGGATTTCAGACGGTAGATGGAATCCAGTTTTCAAAATGGTTTTCCGGATTTGGAATTGGAGTTGACAAATATCATTTCAAGACTGTTCCATTATTTTTTGATCTCAGAAAATACTTTGATAAAGATAAAAGAGCTTTTTTTTATGATGACATTGGCTATAATTTTCCAATGAAAAAGCAGGATCAAAAAGTGATTCCCTATAATTCGAATTATCATTTTAATGGTGGAATTTATTTGGACGCCGGAATTGGTTATCTATTTCCATTTGCAAAAAGAAGTGCCTTTTTAATCAGCATGGGATATAGTTATAAAAAATTAGAAAATAAAATGGGAGGAGTAAATTATTGTCCTTTTGTTGGCCCTTGCCCTGAAAGTTATACAGCTAATCAATATAGTTTAGGAAGAATCATTTTTAAAAGCGGATTTGTCTTCTAATAACAGTCATGCATACACGTAAATCAAATACAGTGAACCAACAAATATTTCAGTTTCCTATTTCTAATTTTTAAATTTAAGAATCCAAAAACTTCAAATTCCTTTTAATGCCTTCAAACCTGGAGCGTTTCAAAGGAGATTTTTTAAAGATAACTTTAAACGATTCTTCAGTCAATTCTTCCCAATCATTTTTAGAAAAATTCAACACTTCATTCAATGGAGCAAATTCAATTTCGTTATTGGGTTTTGAAAAACGATTCCACGGACAAACATCCTGGCAGATATCACAACCAAACATTTTGTTTTGAAATTTACCTTTCATTTCATCCGGAATCAACATATCCTTTAATTCGATGGTGAAATACGAAATGCATTTGCTTCCATCAATTACCTTATCGGGCAAAATTGCCTCAGTTGGGCAATTATCAATACAACTAGTGCAACTTCCGCAATAATCTTTAATGAAAGGATTGTCCGATTCGAGTTCAAGATCAGTAATTAACGTTGCAATGAAAAAAAATGAACCATTGTTTTTCGTGATCAGGTTCCCATTCTTTCCAACCCAGCCAAGTCCGCTTTTTACAGCCCAGCTTCTTTCTAAAACAGGCGCGCTATCTGTAAATCCACGACCATTTATTTCGCCAATATTTTCTTTTAATGTTTGCAAAAAAACTTTTAATTTTTTTTTGATCACTGCGTGATAATCATTTCCATAGGCATATTTTGAAATTTGAGGAACATCCTGATCTTGTTGCTGCGCGGGAAAATAATTGAGCAATAATGTGATCACAGATTTTGCTCCGGGAACTAATTTGGAAGGATCAGTTCGCAGATCAAAATAGTTTTCCATATACGACATCTTTCCGTTAAATCCTTTATGGAGCCATGATTCCAGGCGTTTGCATTCCTCATCAAGTTTTTCCGCTTTTGCGATTCCGCAATAATCAAAACCCAATGATTGCGCAGTTGCTTTTACAAAGAAAGTATATTCTGATTTTGCTAACATCATTTGCAAAATTAGTTTAGCTACATTTAAATTATAAAACTGAAAAAATTTCATACATAATCGATTCAGACTGCATTTGCGGCAGCTTTATCTGAATAAATACGACAGAATTATCTACAATTTCAGGTTGGATTAAAATTTGTGCAACATATTGAAACTATATAAATTCTATTTATGAATCCAGGTAATTTAACTATAAAATCACAGGAGATTTTTCAAAAAGCGCAACAGCTTGCTTTTAATGAAAAGAATCCAAATATTGAGGCAGAGCATTTGCTGAAAGCGCTGTTGATGGATGAAGACAGCCCTGTTGATTATCTTTTGAAAAAAAATAATGTTAACGTAAATTTTGTTGAAACCAAAGTTGACGAAGCTATCAGTAAACTTCCAAAGATGAGTGCGGGAGAACCCGCACAGGTTATCAGTCGCGATATGAATAATGTGTTATTGCGTGCTGCTTCTGATTTAAAAATCTTTGGTGACGAGTTTGTGAGTGTAGAACATTTGCTTCTGGCTATCGTGCAGGGAAATGATAATGCAGCAAAGATTTTAAAAGATGCAGGGTTAACAGAAAAAGATTTGATCGCTGCGATTAAAGATTTGAAAAAAGGTTCAACAGTAAATTCGCAAACGTCCGAAACTCAATTTAATGCCTTAAACAAATTTGCAAAAAATCTCAATGAATTAGCGAGAAGCAACAAGCTCGATCCTGTCATTGGCCGTGATGAAGAAATCAGAAGAACATTGCATATTTTATCAAGAAGAACAAAAAATAATCCGATACTTGTTGGTGAGCCCGGTGTCGGCAAAACCGCTATTGTAGAAGGTTTGGCAATAAGAATAGTAAGTGGTGACGTTCCTGAAAATTTGAAATCAAAAATCATTTTTGCATTGGATATGGGACAATTAATTGCCGGTGCAAAATACAAAGGTGAGTTTGAAGAAAGATTGAAATCAGTAGTGAAGGAAGTAGAACAAAGTGAAGGTGAAATTGTCTTGTTTATTGATGAAATACATACTTTGGTGGGTGCCGGAGGAGGCGAAGGAGCAATGGATGCTGCGAATATTTTAAAGCCTGCATTATCACGTGGCGAACTACGAGCAATAGGTGCTACCACATTAAATGAATATCAAAAATTCTTTGAAAAAGACAAAGCGCTTGAAAGACGATTTCAGAAAGTGATGGTAGATGAGCCAACTGTTGAAGATGCGATCTCAATTTTAAGAGGATTGAAAGATCGCTATGAAACTCACCACCATGTGCGCATAAAAGATGAAGCAATTATTGCAGCCGTGGAATTATCAAATCGTTATATCACGGATCGTTTTTTGCCAGATAAAGCAATCGACCTGATCGATGAAAGTGCCGCCAAGCTTAGACTTGAGATGAATTCAATGCCTGAAGAGTTGGATAATCTGGAAAGACAAATCAGGCAGTTGGAAATAGAAAGAGAAGCGATCAAAAGAGAAAAAGATGAAGGAAAATTAAAAGAACTGAATACAGAAATTTCTACTCTTTCTGTAGAACGTGATACTTTCAAAGCAAAATGGCAACAGGAAAAAGAGATGGTAGAAAAAGTGCAAAATGCTAAGGCAGAAATGGAGAATTTAAAGATGGCTGCAGAAAAAGCAGAGCGTGAAGGAGATTATGGAAGAGTAGCTGAAATCCGGTATGGGAAATTGCAAAACCAGGAGAAAATAATCGCAGAATATACTGTTCAACTTGAAGAGATCAACGAGAAAAGATTATTAAAGGAAGAAGTTGATGCGGAAGATATTGCAGAAAGCGTGGCGAAGTCAACCGGCATTCCGGTAAACAAAATGTTGCAAAGTGAAAAAGATAAATTGCTGAATCTTGAAGATGAATTGCATAAAAGAGTTGTTGGTCAAGATCAGGCAATTGAAGCAGTTGCAGACGCAGTACGCAGGAGCAGCGCTGGTTTGCACGATCCGCGTCGTCCGATTGGCTCATTTATTTTTCTTGGAACAACCGGTGTAGGTAAAACAGAATTGGCAAAAGCATTAGCTGAATATTTGTTTGATGATGACAGCATGATGACAAGAATTGACATGAGTGAATATCAGGAAAAACATTCTGTGAGCAGGTTAGTTGGCGCACCTCCGGGATATGTAGGTTATGAAGAAGGTGGACAATTAACCGAGGCAGTCAGACGTAAACCGTACAGTGTGATTTTGCTCGATGAAATTGAAAAAGCGCATCCTGATGTTTTCAATATCTTACTACAGGTTTTGGATGATGGAAGATTGACTGATAATAAAGGTCGTGTGGTGAACTTTAAAAATACCATTATCATCATGACGAGCAATATGGGAAGTCATATTATTCAGTCCAATTTTGAAAATGTAAATGAAAAAAATAAAGAAGAAGTGGTTGAAACTACCAAACGCGAAGTGATGGATTTGTTGAAACAAACCATTCGGCCTGAGTTTTTAAACAGGATTGATGAAGTGATCATGTTCCAACCTTTGATGCTGACTGATATCCGTGAAATTATAAGAATCCAACTGAATGATTTGAAAGAGCAATTGGTTAAAAGCGGCGTCCTTCTTGAGTTTACAGAGTACGCTTTGGATTATCTTGCTGAAAATGGATTTGATCCGCAATTTGGTGCAAGACCGTTGAAAAGGTTAATTCAAAAGCAAATTGTAAATCAATTGAGCAAAAAATTATTAAGCGGAACCATTGATAAAACCAAACCCGTTTTGGTAGATGTGTTCGATGGAACTGTTGTATTTAGAAATGAGGTAATTCCAAAAGATACAGTGATAGTATAAAACAAAACCGGCCACCTTTCGGTGGCCGGTTTTTAATTTTCAGAGGGAAATTTTTTAAAAATGAATTATGATTTATCAGCGGAAGTATCAGCGGTTTTGCTTCCCTTTTTTCCTTTCCATTTTCCATTCATTTTTTGATTCTCTTTTCTTTGTTCCATAAAGGCCTTTCTTTTCGCCTGCTGATCGGGAGTGAGAATAGAATTCATTTTATCCTGTTGAGATTTATGTAATTCTTTCATCTTCTCTTTTTTCTGATCCGGAGTAAGGGTTGCGTCATTTTTAATCGCGTCTCTTTGTTGTTTCATATCCTGGTGAAGTGCCTTTAACTGGCTTTTTTGATCAGGTGTTAAATTCAGATCATCCATTATATTTTTTCTAAAATGATGAGAAGTGTCTGATTGAACTTTTTGTGATGCTGCTGCATCTCTTGTTGTTTGTGCATTGCTCGCTGTGGCAAAAAAGAAACCTGCAATAGCGAATAGAAATAATTTTTTCATTTGTATATTTTTTATTTCATCCATAGATAGCGACGGAAAATAAAAGTTTAACCGTTACTTGTTAAAAATATCAAAAGAGAATTTCGGCATTCAGCAACTATCCATTTCCATATTTACCTCTTCACTTTCCTGTCAATGGCTTTACTTTGCAAAAATTTCAGTTCTACGAATGTATAATGGCAAAAAAGTAGTGGTGGTTCTTCCGGCATATAATGCTGCTTTGACTATGGAAAAAACCATCGCAGAAATTCCAATGGATGTGGTGGATGACTTGGTTTTGGTGGATGACAACAGCACGGATAATTCAATTGAAGTCGCACAAAAATTAGGCATCAAACACATCATTGAGCATAAAGAAAATCGTGGTTATGGTGGTAATCAAAAAAGTTGCTATGATAAAGCTTTGGAATTGAACGCTGATATCATTATTATGCTTCATCCGGATTATCAATATACTCCAAAGCTGCTGCTGGCAATGGTTTCAGTTATTGGAAATGATTTGTATAAAGTAGTTTTTGGAAGCCGTATTTTAGGAAAGGGCGCATTAAAAGGCGGAATGCCTTTGTATAAATATATATCTAACAGGTTTTTGACTTTATTTCAAAATACATTAATGAATCAAAAGCTTTCTGAATATCACACAGGCTATCGCGCTTATCATAAAGAAGTGTTAGAGAAAATAAATTACCAGCAAAATTCTGATGATTTTATTTTTGATAACGAAATGGTAGCGCAGATCTTTTATAATGGTTTTGAAATTGCAGAAATAACTTGTCCAACAAAATATTTTAAAGAGGCTTCTTCTATTAATTTAAAAAGAAGCATCACATATGGCATGGGCGTTTTAAAAGTTTCCCTTCTTTATTTCCTTACAAAGCTTAAAATTTATAAATGGAAATTGCTAACCCAATAAATAAGAAGCAAAGCAATTTATATCTCACGATAATTATTTTATCCGGAATTATTTTCTTTATTCCATTTCTCGGAAAAGTTCATCTTTTTGATTGGGATGAGATCAACTTTGCAGAATCTGCACGTGAGATGATCGTTACCGGAAATTATCATCGCGTTCAAATCAATTTTCAACCTTTCTGGGAAAAACCGCCGTTATTTTTTTGGTTACAAGCTGGTTGCATGAAGATGTTTGGTATCAATGAATTTGCAGCAAGATTTCCTAATGCCATTTTTGGAATTATCACTCTAGTCACTTTTTTTTTCATCGGGAAAAAATATAAATCTCCTCAATTCGGTTTCATTTGGGCCATCAGTTATCTCGGAACTTTTTTGCCACATCTGTATTTTAAATCCGGAATCATTGATCCGATTTTCAACTACTTTATTTTTTTGGGAATATATTTTATGTACCTCGATATTTCAGGAGAATATTTTAAAAATAAATACCTGTATCCTTCTCTGGCTGGTCTTTTCATCGGATTAGCTACATTGACAAAAGGGCCTGTTGGTTTACTCGTTTTCCTGATTTCATTCTTTGTTTATTTTCTGTTTACCAGGTTCAAAAACTTTCCTAACATTAAAAAAATAATTCTGTTTATTTTCTTCTTTACTGTCATTTGTTTGTTGTGGTTTGGGCAGGAAATTATTAACAATGGCTTTTGGTTTTTAAAAGAATTTCTTTCTTACCAGGCTGATCTTTTTCTTCATCCCGTTGCCAGTCATGGCGAACCATTTTATTATCATTTTGTCGTTGTTTTCATCGGCTGTTTTCCCATTTCAATTATAGGGTTGCCTGTTTTATTTGGGAAAAAGATTGAAGGGAAAAAAGATTTTTTACGGTTAATGAAAATTCTTTTCTGGACAGTGATGATCCTATTCAGCATTACTACCACAAAGATTGTTCATTACTCTTCGCTTACTTATCCCCCACTTGCATTTATGGCTGCGTGTTATCTTGATGGGCTGATAGTAACCAACCAAAAAATGAAGATTTCTCTTTTGATTTTAATTGGATTTATGGGATTCATTTTTTCATTTTTACTTGCTGCTCTTCCATATGTTGCCAATCACCATGAATTGATTTTGCCATATTTGAAAGACCCTTTTGCAGCAGCAAGTTTAAACGTAAACGTTCACTGGAGCGGCTTTGAGAGTCTAATTGGAATTGCTTATTTTATCCTGATCATCATTGCTATTATTTTATTTTTTAAAAAATCAAATTTCCGTGCAATGTTATTTTTGTTTTATTCAACAGCCGTTTGCCTGTTTTTTTATTTGATTGCAGTCGTTCCAAAAATTGAAAAATATTCTCAAGGTCCTGCAATAGATTTTTATGAAACACTGCAAGGAAAAGATGTGTATGTATGGCCAATCGGGTTTAAAAGTTATGCGCAATATTTTTATACAAAAAAACCTGCCTCACCGGTTTACGGAGAGGCAGATGAACAATTTTTGTTGAAAGGAAACATCACAAAACCTGCATTCTTTGTTGTAAAAATTACCAACAACGACTTCGATACTACCTGCAATAATTGCAAATTAATAAAACAGGAAGGCGGTTTTAAATTTTATAAAAGACAGGCGGTAGAGAAATAAAACATTCTGCAAGCCGATACTTCACCCATCCTAATTATACAAAGAATTAGGAACAAAATATATTGCCTGCAAGATCATCTCGCTCCCGGAGGACAATATTTCCTCAAATAATCTGTATATAAAGTTGATAAGAATTTTCTCGTTCCTTCACCTTCAGATAATGAATGCGTACGATTGGGAAACGGCATAAACTGGAATGTTTTATTGTACTTGATCAGTTCATTTAGCAACGCTTCTGCGTTGTCGTATTGGACGTTGTCATCGCCGGTGCCATGAATAAATAATAGATTGCCTTTCAGATTTTTTGCGTAATGAATCGCTGAACCTAACACATAATTTTCCATGTCGTCTTGTGGCAATCCCATGTATCTTTCCTCATAAATATTATCGTAGAACAGCATATTCGTAACTGCAGCTATCGCTATTCCTGTTTTATAAATTTCGGGATATTGAAACATTAAATTTAATGTGGAAGAACCGCCGCCGCTCCAACCCCAGACTGCAACACGATCTTTATCAAAGTATGGTTTTTCCAAAATTTTTTTTGCCGCCATTGCCTGGTCGCGAATGTTCAATCTTCCGATTTGTCCGTAAATGGATTTGCGCCATTGAGCACCACGCAAAGATGGTGTGCCGCGATTGTCAACCGAGATTTGAAAATAGCCTTCAAGACTCATATCGCCGTTAAATAAAAAATTATTTTGTGCTCCAAATTCGTCGCCAACTGTTGAGGCAGCAGGTTCGCCATAAACATAAAAAACAACCGGATATTTTTTTGTTGAATCGAAATTTACAGGCTTCGACATCCATGCATCCAACGTGATGTTATCATCAGTAGTTACTTTAAAATATTCCACATTGCTGTTTTCATTCACCCTCATATTTTTTGCAATGCTCTTGTCTTCATTCAAAGGTTTTCCATCCGGCAAGGTGATCCATTCTGAAGCAGGAAATGTTTTATAATTTGAAAAAGTATGGAACGCATATTTTGCAAAAGGAGAAATATTGTAATTATGAGTTCCAACAAGATTCTGTGGTGACAAGGGTTCTAGCTTTCCTTTGCCATTTAATTTAGTGCGAAATAAATAAAGCTGTGTTGCATTATTTGGCGAAGCCATAAAATAAACATACCCGTTTTTATCGTCAATACATTTGATATTGTCAATATCATAATCGCCTTTTGTAACTAGTGTTTCCTTGCCATCACGATCAATCAGGTAAATATGACGCCAGCCATCTTTTTCTGTAACCCACAAAAATTGTTTTCCATTATTCAACCAATCCCAACCAGTTGGATCATCGTTGTTCCATCTCGATTTGATGTCGATAAATGCTTTGTCATCTTCTGTGTAAAAATTTTTGGCTGCGCCGCTATTTACATCACAATAAAAAAGTTTGCTCTCATTTTGCTTACGATTTAATTGTTGCAAAACAATCTGCGAAGAATTATCGGCCCACTCCATTCTCGGAATATAATGTTCCTGTGGATCACCCGGAACATCCATCCATTTGATGTCATCATTGTCAACAGTAACAACCCCAATTTTTACCGGAGACGGTGGCCAGCCTACTTTTGGATATTCAACAGGGATGATTCTTGAATAAACAGAATCCGTTGTATTCAACATATAATAATCACGAATCTTTGTAGCATCAACATTCCAAAAAGCAATTTTTTTACTGTCAGGGCTCCAGCGAAATCCATCTCTGCAACCGAATTCTTCTTCATAAACCCAATCAAAAGTTCCGTTGATAAATTTTCGTGTACCCGTTACCGTTAGTGGCTTTATTTTATTGGTTGCAAGATCTTCCACATACAAATTATGTTCACTTACATAAGCCGCTTGTTTTCCATCAGGAGAAATTTTTGCAAACATCAAAGATTGCGATGGAAGTGTTTTTCCTAGTTGCGTTAATTTGTTGGTAGCAAGATCCAAAACCCAATAATCGCCTCGTGTATGATAGCGCCAAACTTTTGCAGTGTTGGTAAAGATCAACAGCATTTTATAATCCGGCGAGAAGCTGTAAATATTAAATTTCAAAGGTTCTGCAGCTCCGGCAGGAATCAATTGATCACTCTTTACTAAAAGGGTTTGATCGTTTGTTTTTAAATCTGTTTTTACAATATTTCCTTCTTTGATTGATAAGGTTGAATTTCCATCAGATGTCCAGTTGATTTGTTTTGGCCTGAATTGAGAAAACGAAGTAAAAGTGTAAACAGAAAAAATAACGACAAATAAAAAACGTACAGGTTTGTAGTTCATAAAAATATATTTCAGGTAAAAATACACAAAGGCAATTACCTTACCTTGCCTTTTATATAAATGGAATAAATTTGTTTGATGGCAGAAAAAGAAAAGCTACGAATTGATAAATATCTATGGGCGATCAGGATCTTTAAAACAAGAAGCCTTGCTGCAGATGCATGTAACTCTGGAAAAGTAAAAAGCAAAGGAGTAACCGTGAAACCAGCTAAAACAGTGGCTTTAGGCGATCAGTATGAAATAAAAGCAGAAAATAAAAAATGGATGATTGAAGTCACTTCTCTCTTGCACAATCGTGTGAAATATGAAGAAGCCGTCAAACATTATATTGATCTTTCGCCAAAAGAAGTGGTGGATAAAACACAATCAAGCGCCTTTGTTTTCAACACCGGAAAACGCCAAAGCAAACAAGGAAGGCCAACAAAAAAAGAGAAAAGAAAGCTGGATGATTTGTTAGGTGAATGGTAAATGAACAATGGTGAATAAACTGTTCTAACGATCTAAACTTAAAGAATGAAAATAGACATCATCTCTGTAGTTCCTCAATTAATGGAAAGTTTTTTTGCGCATTCTATTTTAAAACGAGCGAAGGAAAAGGGTTTGCTGGAAATCAACCTTTTTAATCTAAGAGATTTTACCAATTACAAACATGCCCAGGTGGATGATTATCAATTTGGTGGCGGCGCTGGTTTGGTAATGATGATAGAACCTTTGGTAAATGCAATTGAAACTTTGCAAAAAAATACTTCTTATGATGAAATTATTTTCTTAACGCCTGATGGAGAAATGTTTGATCAAAAGATGGCGAATCAGCTTTCATTGAAAAATAATTTACTATTGATTTGTGGGCATTATAAAGGAATCGATCAGCGGGTTCGTGATCATTTTGTTACCAAAGAAATTTCTATCGGCAGTTATGTTTTGAGTGGAGGTGAAATCGGGGCTGCTGTTTTAGCAGATGCTGTAGGCAGATTAATTCCCGGAGTTTTAAATGATGAAACCTCTGCTCTTACTGATTCTTACCAGGATAATTTATTGGCTCCGCCGGTTTATACACGTCCAGAGGAATTCCGCGGATGGAAAGTTCCTGAAGTTTTAATGACCGGAAATCACGCTAAAATTGAAGAATGGCGGCATGAAAAATCTGTAGAAAGGACTAAGGAAAGAAGGCCCGATTTGCTGGATTGAATCCAATAAAATTTCTTCTTCGACAAATGCAGCAAACAAAGAAATAATTCTGTTTTTTATTTTGGTTTCACATATTTCCAGAACATGAAGGCATGTTATTTGAGATTGAAAAAGCAATCTTGACAACATGGTAAAATGGCATATTGGATGTTCCGGTTTTCATTACAACCATTGGAAAGAAATTTTTTACCCAAAAGGAACTCCCCAAAGAATTTGGTTTGAATATTATTGCCAGCATTTTAATACCCTCGAATTAAATGTCACGTTTTACCGGTTTCCTGATATATCAGTTTTTAAAGGTTGGTATCAAAGAAGTCCGGCAAATTTTTTATTTTCTGTAAAAGCACCCCGGTTAATTACTCACTATAAGAAAATGAATGATTGTGAAAAATTAATTGATAATTTTTATGTGACGGTGGAAGAAGGATTGAAAGAAAAAACAGGCTGTCTTTTATTTCAGTTTCCACCCCGCTTTGATTTCACTGAAGAAAGGCTTGACAAAATAATCAATAATCTCAATCCTTCATTTCCAAACGTGGTTGAGTTTCGTCACCACACCTGGTGGAACGAAAAAGTTTATAAAACACTTGGTAAAAATGAAATTACTTTTTCAGGAATGAGCCATCCTTCATTACCTGAAACAATTGTTGAAAACACTTCATTGTTTTATTACAGAATGCACGGTGTGCCTCAGTTGTATCAATCTCCTTATTCTTTGGAATATTTGCAGTCTTTTGTGGATGAAATAAATTCTTCCAAAAAAATTAAAAATGCTTTCATTTATTTTAATAATGACATTGGAGGCAATGCGGTAAAAAATGCAAAGGAAATGATTGAGATGGCTAAAAAAAAGAAAGTTTCTAAATGATAACAAAAGTGGTAACTGCTGCAACTGCCATTCCAAAAAAAGTGATCCATAATAATATTTTAGAAAGTGCGCCACTTTTATATTCTCCCATAATCTTTTTACTTGAGGATATTTTCACTATCAGAAAAACCAATGGTACTGCAGCAACGCCGTTTAAAACTGATGTATAGATTAACGCTTTTACAGGATTGATTCCAATAAAATTGATGATCAACCCAATAAGAGTTGCAATGGTAATGATTCCATAAAAACCATGTGCTCTTTTTAATTTTAAATTGAGTCCGGATTTCCAGTTCACTGCTTCAGAAACCGCATAAGCAGCGGATCCTGAAAGAATAGGAACTGCTAAAAAACCAAGTCCGATGATGCCGATCGAAAAAATTAATTTAGATAAATAACCAGCGTATGGGAATGATTTTACCAATGGCTCCAGTGCTTTTGCCGCATCAGCAGACGTTTTGATATCAGTCACACCACTGTTATGTAACACGGTTCCGGCGACGACTAAAATACTCCATGTTGTAATTTCAGAAATGATCATTCCAAGATTATTATCAATCCTCATCATGCGGATATTGCTCTGTCTTATTTTTGGAACGCCATTTCTAAACCATCTTTTTTGCTTCACTTCTTCCACTTCCTGCGATGTTTCCCAAAAAAACATGTATGGTGAAATGGTAGTTCCTAAAACGCCTGTGATGATAAAAAAGAATGCAAAATTAAATTCGATATGAGGAATAAAAGTGGCTTTCAAAACAGTAAGCCACGGCATCTGAACAATAAAAACAGTTACCGGATATGCGAGCAGAGAAAGTGCAAGCCACTTTAAAATTCTAGCGTAAACTTTATAAGTTGTAAAAATTTCAAGGATCAAGATACTTGCTGTAAAAAGCAAAGTCCAAACCACAAATGGAAGTGGCAAAATTAGATTGGCTGCCGCAGCCATGGCGCCAATATCAGCGCCAATATTAATAACGTTTGCAATCACCACAAGTGTAACAACTGCATACAAAAGCCTGCGGTTATAATTTTGTTTTACAATTGCTGCAATTCCTTTTCCTGTTACCATTCCAATTCTTGCACATGCTTCCTGCACTGCCATCATAAATGGAAGCATATACAATGCTGTCCACAGCTGGCCATAACCAAACTGGGCGCCGGTTTGAGAATAAGTTGCAATGCCTGATGGGTCATCATCAGCAGCACCAGTAGTAATTCCGGGACCGATAACCGATAAAATTTTTTGAAGTTTATTTCGTTTGACCTTCAACTTTTTTTCAGCCACCATTTTTAAGAATTTAAATGGGAAATTAAATAAATGAAGGGATAACAACTAATTTGAGGTGAATGATTTGTGCCATGTGCAGTAAAAGAATAAATAGTTTTGTTTTTTATTTTTGAAAAAAAACAGGATGACGACAGCAAAAGAAAATACGCAGAAGACAAAAAAAGAGATTCAATTTTTTGACGGGCCGCAAAACCGATGGAAAAATTTAAAGTATGCATTGAGCGTGTTTTTTGAATTCATAAAAGGATTCAGAGCGTTGCATTTTGTCGGGCCATGTGTTACTGTTTTTGGTTCTGCGCGTTTCAAAGAAGATTCTCTTTTTTATCAACAGGCACGAGAGTTTTCAGGTGAAATTGCAAAACTTGGTTTTACGATAATGACGGGCGGCGGCCCTGGCATTATGGAAGCTGCAAACCGCGGTGCTAAAGAGGTTGGCGGCAAAAGTGTAGGTTGCAATATTGTTTTACCTCATGAACAACATCACAATGCATATTTAGATAAATGGGTGAACATCAAATACTTTTTTGTTCGAAAAACGTTGCTTATGAAATACTCTTATGCCTTTGTGGTAATGCCTGGAGGTTTTGGAACTTTGGATGAGTTTTTTGGCGCCATCACTTTGATACAAACGAGAATGATTCAAATGTTTCCAATCATTATTTTTGATAAAGAATTTTATCATAACATTATTGAGCACAATCAAAAAATGCTGAAAGAAGGAACAATTTCGCCGCTGGATGAAAAGCTTTACCTCGTTACAGATTCTATTCCTGAAGCCATCGAATACATCAAAGAAAAAAGCATTCTTGCATTTGGGTTGAAATATATGAAACCCAAAAAACCTTTCTGGTGCTTCCTTGAAAACAGCTTTAAAAAATTAAGAAGCTGATAAATTCCTGCTTCAAAACTGGCTGATTATTTGTGAAAAATTGTACGAAGTTTAAAAAATAATGATCATGTTTAAAGATGCTACTTCAGACGAAATTGAAACTTTAATGAACGCTGCATGGAATGCTTTTTATCAATACAAAAAAATGCCTTTAAAATCACGTGCTGATTTTATGCGATCCATTGCGATTGAGTTAAAAAATCACGAAGAGGATTTGGTAAAAACCGCTATGAGAGAAACCAATCTTACTGAAGAGAGATTACATGGAGAGCTTATCAGGACTATCTTTCAACTGAATGAATATGCCGCAGCTTCTGAAAGAGGAGAGTGGCTGGAGGCCGCGATCGATACGGCAAAACCGAACAATAAATCTTCTCATGATATCCGGAAAATGTTAGTTCCTCTTGGTCCTGTTGTTGTTTTTGGAGCAAGTAATTTTCCTTTTGCTTATTCAACTGCAGGCGGAGATACAGCTTGTGCTTTTGCCGCCGGTTGCCCTGTTGTTGTAAAGGCTCATCCTGCTCATGCTGAAACTTCTGAAAAAGTGGCGAACGCGATTTTTAAAGCAGTTGAAAAATCTAAAATGCCTAAAGGAATTTTTGGTCATCTTCATGGGGCGTCTGTTGAAGTGGGAAAAGAATTAGTAATGCATCGTCATACAAAAGCTGTTGGATTCACCGGCTCTTTTGCAGGCGGGAAACAATTATTTGATTGGGGGAATCAGCGAAAAGATCCGATACCGGTTTTTACTGAAATGGGAAGTATCAATCCAGTTTTTTTGTTACCCGAAAAATTAAAAACCTCTGCTGAAGAAATTGCTAAAACCTACGCGCAATCTATCACACAAGGCGTTGGACAATTTTGTACCAATCCTGGTTTGATCATTGGAATTAAAGGTGACGATCTGAAAAATTTTATTTCCATTCTTGCAAAAGAAATTGAAAAAACAGCTCCGCATAAAATGTTGCACCCTGGAATTGCAAAAGCTTTTGATGAGAAAAGGGAAAAAGCTTTGAAGGAAAAAAGTGTTTCACTTGTTGCAGTTTCAATGACAGAAAAAAAGGAGAATGAAGGAACACCAACAATTGCAACAACGTCAGGAGAAAATTTTTTACATAATCCCCTGTTGCACCAGGAAGTTTTTGGTCCTTATTCACTGGTCGTTCAATGCACAGATGAAAAACAGATGACCGAAATTGCGAAGCATTTGGAAGGTCAGTTAACTTCTACATTGATGGCTTCTGAAAATGATTTTCTTGCCAATGAAGAACTTATAGAAGAAATAAAAAATATTTGCGGAAGGTTCGTGTTGAACGGAGTGCCAACGGGAGTTCAGGTTTGCCTTAGCATGCAGCATGGTGGCCCTTTTCCTGCTACAACAGATTCGAGATTTACTTCAGTTGGCGCTGATGGAATCAAACGTTTTGCAAGACCAATTTGTTTTCAAAACTGGCAAAATAAATTCCTTCCGGATGAATTGAAAAATGAGAATCCATTACAAATATGGCGCACAGTTAATAATGAAATAACGAAGGATGCTGTGAAATAACTTCAGGGAAAAAATAATTTTTCTTTAGGAACATTTTTTGGTTCTACTCCTCACTCTTATTAAAATCCAAAATAAAAGTGGTGCCGTTATTTACCATGCTTTCCACCTGCATTGTAGCTTTGTGGGATTGAAAGATTCCATATGCGGCAGACAAGCCCAATCCAAGACCATTTTTTTTCATAGTGAAAAAAGGATCGAAAATTTTAGAGAGATGTTCCTGCGCAATTCCTTTTCCATTGTCTTTGATAGAAACACGGTAAGAATTCGGTGCTTCATTAATGCTTACACACAGTTCCCCTTTCTGCATTTCCATAGATTCCACAGCATTGATCAAAATATTTGAAAAAGCGATTTGTAATTTGGATTTGTCAGCGAGAACATACAAAGGCGAAGGAAGAAACGCTTTGTTTAACGTGATCTTTTGAAGATTAATGCGATCGCTGGCTACGGATAAGCTTTCTTCTACCACTTCCTGTAAAGAATGTTTCTTAAAATCAAGATCAAGGGTTTTGGTTGATTCAAGCAATTCAGTGATCATTTCATTGATTCGGATCGTGTTCCGCTGGATAATTCCAATCATTGCTTTTTCATTGCCACTGGCGTTGAGGATCGTTTCCAGATTGTCTGCAGATAACTGGATATTATTTAAAGGATTTCTGATTTCATGCGCCAGGATCCTTACCAGTCTTTCATTTGCTGCCAGCTTTGCGGATTGAAGATTGATCTGCTCCGCTTTTTTGATGTTGGTGATGTCATGAATAATTCCATGAACCAGATCTTCTCCGACTGTTTTTGATTCCAATAAAATTGAAAGAATACAAGCTCTTTTTTCCTCGTGACTGTTTTTAATTTCTATCTCAAGCTCGTTGATATTTTTATTTTCCTGTAATGCTGATTTTATTTTTTTCTTCAGCAAAGGGTCAGGAATAAAATCAAACAAACTTACCTGGTTCAGATCAGAACCATCGATGGCAAAAAGATTGGCAGCTGCCTGGTTTACTTCTTTAAAAAATAATTTTTTATCAGCAATAAACAACGAATCTTTAGAACCGGTGAAAAGATTACGATATTTATTTTCACTTTCTTTGATCGTTCTTAAAGATGCGGCTCTGTCGAGCGAATAACGGATACATCGCTCCAGTTTCTCGCTATTCAATTCCGATTTAATCACATAATCTGTGGCGCCGCTTTTCATTGCCTCAATATCGATCGCTTTGTTCCCTTTTCCTGTAAGTAAAATGATGGGTCTGTCGGTTTGCAAATGGATCGCTTCTTTCAACAAATCAAGACCTGTTTTATTTCCCAATCTATAATCCACAAAATAAATATCATGAGTTGCCAGGTGGATCTGCTCAATAGCCGAGTGGTAATCATTGCACCAGTCAACAATAAACCTGGTATGATCAATTTCTTTTAAATAATCCGAGATGATAAAATAATCATCTTCATCATCATCAATAATCAGGATTTTAATCTGGCGTTGGGTGAGCATATCGTTATTGATGAATTTGGGGTAAAATTAATGTAAATACAGAACCATTATTTTCTTTTCCTTTTGCAATAAATATTCCTGAATGCATATCAATAATTTTTTTACAAAAAGCAAGCCCTAAGCCACTTCCGGGATAAGATGAATTACCATGTAAGCGCACAAAAGGTTTTAAAATCATATCAGCATTTTCATCATTAAACCCAATTCCGTTATCTGCAAATTTAATTTGAAAATAAACTTTATTTACCGGTAAATTAACTTTAATTTTTTCTTCACTCCCCAATTCTTTGGAGCTAATCGTTACTTTCGTAATATGTTCTGTCGGCTGAAACTTTAACGCATTATCAAACAGATTTTTAAAAAGCTCTTTGATATGCTCCTTCACTGCATCTATAATTGGTAAATCACTTACATGAATTTGGGCTTGTTCTTTTTTTATCAAATCAGAAAAATCAGTTAAAACTTCGTTCACTGTTTCATTCAAATCGCAGCTAACAAAATCAAACTCTGTTCCAATATTTGCTAAAGCGGTTAGTCCATCGACTAAGGATTGCATGGACGCCACGGTCCGATCAATTTTTTCAACATATATCATCGCGTCTTCATTCAAACCCTTTGATTTTTGTACGAGCCGTTCTGAAAAAGTTCGCAACTTTCTCATTGGCGCTTTCAGATCATGGGAAGCAATGTCAATAAACTCATCACTTGTTTTTTTGCAACGATCCAATGCTTCTTCCATTTGTTGCAATTCATTCTCAAGATCAATAACTTTTTGTTCGCAGGATGATTCGGAAGTGTTCATTTAATTAATATTACGCTTCATTTTTTTAAGAAATTACGATTTGCAATACGATAACATGTGACGGATCATATTCTCCAGATCCTTGATCTTATTAGGTTTCACGAGATAATCACTTGCACCCGATTCCATACATATTTTTTTGTAGGTAGCGGCATTGGATGTACTCCAGATAATTTTCGGAACGTGCTTCAACCGTTCATTTCTGTGCACTCTTTTCAGGATCTCCGCACCGTTCAGGCCCGGCATATTATAATCGAGGATGATGAGGCAGGGCAAATCTTCGTCTTTAATTTCTTCTAAAAACTCAATCATTTTCTGCCCGTTATTCATAAACTGAATCCGGATAGAAGGATCGATCGACTCAACAACTTCTTCAAGAATTTCTTCATCATCGATATCATCTTCGCCAATCAGCACTGTTTTGGCTATTGCATTATTTGTGTGTTTCATCAGGTAGTAATTTCATTTTAAAGGTAGCTATTCATTTATAAAATTAAGATGTTTCTTTTAAAACTATTTTTTAAAAGTTTGGTAGTATATTTGAGAGTATAAAAATTCCTTAAAACATAACTATGAAGAAAACTGCGAACGGATCAAAACTCCACGCCGATACTGTTTTCCCTGATGTCGAAATTCCTGTAGAAGTTGAAGAAAGAAAAGCCGGGCGAAAAAATCACACAAAAAATGGCACCAACGGCTCAGTAAAAGAAAAATCTAACGGTCATGGATTTTCTGAAACTGCTTTTACAACTGATGGCGCCTTTCCGATTCATGATTTATTACACGTTCTGGACCAGGTAAGAAATGGCAACTTTTCGGTGCGTATGCCGGTAAATGGTGTTGGCATCAATGGAAAAGTTTTTGATACTTTGAACGAGATTATTTCGCTGAATGAAATTTTCGTACAGGAACTTCATCGTGCAAGAAATACAATCGGAAGGCAGGGCCGTTTGAATCACCGGGTAGAATTACCGCGTTCAGCAAGAGGCGCATGGAATGATGGTGCAGAATCTATCAATAGTTTGATCTCTGACCTAGTGCATCCTACTATCGAAATTGCGAATGTGATCAGTTCGGTTGCAAAGGGAAATCTTTCGCAGGAAATGCCTTTGAAAATTGGCGATCATGTGTTGCAGGGCGAATTTGGAAGGATTGCAAAAGAGGTGAACGACATGGTAAAACAGTTGAATCTTTTTTCAATGGAAGTCACCCGCGTGGCGCGTGAAGTAGGTTCTGAAGGGATTTTGGGAGGACAGGCAAAAGTAAAAGGAGTTGCGGGCGTTTGGAAAGATCTTACCGATTCTGTAAACCAGATGGCAGGAAATCTTACCAGCCAGATGCGCAACATTGCCGAAGTAACTACAGCAGTGGCAAAAGGCGATCTTTCTAAAAAAATTACCGTCGATGTTCAGGGAGAAATTCTTGAGCTGAAAAATACGATCAACACGATGGTGGACCAGTTGAATTCATTTTCTTCTGAGGTAACGCGTGTGGCTTTGGAAGTAGGAACAGAAGGAAAACTGGGTGGGCAGGCAGAAGTAAAAGGTGTCGCCGGAACCTGGAAAGATTTGACAGATTCTGTAAACCAGATGGCATCCAATCTTACTGGCCAGGTAAGAAATATTGCGGAGGTAACAACCGCCGTTGCCCGTGGCGATCTTTCAAGGAAGATCACTGTGGATGTAAAAGGAGAAATTCTGGAATTGAAAAATACGATCAACACGATGGTGGACCAGTTGAATTCATTTTCTTCTGAAGTAACGCGTGTGGCTCGTGAAGTAGGTTCTGAAGGAAAACTTGGCGGACAGGCAACAGTAAAAGGAGTTGGAGGTGTATGGAAAGATTTGACAGAGTCTGTAAATCAAATGGGATCTAACCTAACCGCACAGGTGAGAAATATTGCGGATGTAACAACTGCCGTGGCTAATGGCGACCTTTCTAAAAAAATTACGGTTGATGTTCAGGGAGAAATTCTGGAATTGAAAAATACGATCAACACGATGGTGGATCAGCTCAACTCTTTTGCATCAGAAGTAACAAGGGTTGCGCTGGAAGTAGGAACGGAAGGGAAGTTAGGCGGACAGGCGAAAGTTCAGGGGGTGGGAGGAACATGGAAAGATCTGACTGATTCGGTAAACCAAATGGCTTCCAATCTGACAGCACAGGTGAGAAATATTGCGGAGGTAACAACCGCTGTAGCAAATGGAGATTTGTCCAAAAAGATTACAGTGGATGTATCAGGAGAAATTTTTGAGTTGAAAAAAACCATCAATACAATGGTAGATCAGTTGAACTCTTTTGCATCAGAAGTAACGCGCGTGGCTTTGGAAGTTGGTACGGAAGGAAAGCTGGGCGGACAGGCGAAAGTGCGTGGCGTAGGAGGAACATGGAAAGACCTGACTGAATCTGTAAACCAGATGGGATCTAATCTGACCGCACAGGTTCGTAACATCGCGGAGGTAACCACGGCAGTTGCTAAAGGTGATCTTTCCAGAAAAATTACCGTAAACGTAAAAGGAGAAATTCTTGAATTAAAAAATACCATCAACACCATGGTGGATCAGCTGAACTCTTTTGGTTCAGAGGTTTTCCGTGTGGCAAGGGAGGTGGGCTCGGAAGGAAAATTGGGTGGACAGGCGGATGTGCCCGGTGTGGAAGGTCTTTGGAAGAACCTTACCGATTCTGTAAATAAAATGGCGTCAAATCTTACTTCACAGGTAAGAAATATTGCGGAAGTAACTACTGCAGTTGCCAATGGCGATCTTTCGAGAAAAATCCAGGTAGACGTAAAAGGAGAAATTCTTGAATTAAAAAATACCATTAACACCATGGTGGAACAGCTTCGCGCCTTTGCGTCAGAAGTAACCCGTGTGGCAAAAGAAGTGGGAACTGAAGGGAAACTTGGTGGACAAGCTAATGTGCCGGGTGTGGCCGGAACTTGGAAAGATTTGACAGATTCTGTAAACCAAATGGCCGGTAATCTTACCGACCAGGTAAGAAATATTGCTGATGTGGCTATCGCGGTTGCCAATGGTGATATGTCAAGAAAGATCACTGTCGATGTTCACGGAGAAATTCTGCAGTTGAAAGAAACGCTGAACACAATGGTGGATCAGCTTCGTGCGTTTGCTTCCGAGGTAACGCGTGTGGCAAGGGAAGTGGGAACCGATGGAAAATTAGGTGGACAAGCATTTGTGCCAGGCGTTGCGGGAACATGGAAAGACCTTACTGACTCTGTAAACCAGATGACAGGAAACCTTACGTCGCAGGTAAGAAATATTGCGGAAGTAACAAAAGCGGTTGCTTCGGGCGACCTTTCCAAAAAAGTAACCATTGATGTAAAAGGAGAAATTCTTGATTTGAAAAATACCATCAATACGATGGTGGATCAGTTAAACTCATTTGCGTACGAAGTAACGCGTGTGGCAAGAGAAGTAGGAACTGAAGGTAAACTTGGTGGTCAGTCAGAGGTAAAAGGTGTAGCCGGAACTTGGAAAGATCTGACCGACTCTGTAAACATGATGGCGTCCAACCTTACTAACCAAGTTCGTGGAATTGCAAAAGTGGTAACAGCCGTGGCAACCGGAAATCTGAAACAAAAATTATCGATTGTATCGCAAGGAGAAGTTGCGCAATTAACTGATACAATCAATGAAATGATTGATACGCTTGCTGTATTTGCGGACCAGGTAACAACGGTTGCCCGCGAAGTTGGTGTGGAAGGAAGATTGGGCGGACAGGCAAGTGTGCCCGGTGCTTCCGGTATCTGGAAAAACCTGACTGAAAACGTAAATCAGCTTGCAGAAAATTTGACCACACAGGTACGTGCCATTTCTGATGTGGCTTCTTCAGTTACGAAAGGGGACCTTACCCAAATGATCAGTGTGGAAGCAAAAGGCGAAGTGGAAGAATTAAAAGATACGATCAACCAGATGATCGTCAATCTCAAAATGACGACTTTAAGAAACCAGGAACAGGACTGGCTGAAATCAAACCTTGCGAAATTTACTCAAATGTTGCAAGGACAAAAGGATTTGAAAACAGTTACACAAAGGATTTTGTCAGAATTGGCGCAGGTAGTAAACGCACAAAAAGGGCTGTTTTATATTTTGAAACAGGATGAAAACAAGCAAAATCAAAAGCTGAAGCTTTTTGCAACTTATGCTTATGGAGATAATATAAAAATGAACCAGGAATTTGCGCTGGGGCAAGGATTGGTTGGGCAGTGCGCCGTGAATAAAGAAAGGATTCTTCTTACAAATGTTCCCAAAGATTATATTAAGATCAGCTCAGGACTCGGAAAAGCAAATCCGGTTAACCTGATCATTTTGCCTGTGTTGTTTGAGAAGGAAATCAAAGCGGTTATCGAGCTGGCTTCCTTTGATACATTTAGTGAAACGCATCTTGACTTCTTAAGCCAATTAACAGAAAGTATCGGTATTGTGTTGAATACGATCGAGGCAAATTCAAGAACAGAAGGATTGCTGGAACAATCACAATCCCTGGCTGATGAATTAAGAAGGATCAACGAAGAGTTGCAGGATAAAGCACAGCTGATGGTGAAGCAAAAAGAAGAAGTGGAAGGAAAAAATAAAGAAGTGGAAGAAGCAAGAAGGTCATTGGAAGAAAAGGCTGAGCAGTTGCAATTGACTTCAAAATACAAATCAGAATTCCTTGCAAATATGTCGCATGAACTGCGTACGCCCTTGAATTCATTACTCATTTTAGCGCAGCAATTATATGAAAATCACGATGGAAATCTTTCTGAAAAACAAGTGCGTTATGCAAAAACAATTCATAGTTGTGGCGATGACCTGATTCAATTGATCAATGATATTCTCGATCTTTCTAAAATTGAATCCGGTTATATTTCTACTGATTTTGTCAACCTAAAATTCAGTGCTATTACAGCTTTCGTGGAAACTACTTTCAAACACGTTTCTGAAAATAAAAACCTCAAATTCAATATTGAGATTGATGAAAAGCTTCCATCAAGCCTGGAAACAGACGCGCAGAGATTAAACCAGATTTTGAAAAACCTTCTTTCCAATTCATTTAAATTTACTGAAAAAGGCGAAGTAAGTTTAAGAATTTACGAAGCCAATCACAATTGGAAACAAAAACATTCCAGCCTTGAAACTGCTCATCGCGTTGTGGCATTCGAGATCCGTGATACAGGCATCGGAATTTCAAAAGATAAACAAAATATTATTTTCGAAGCCTTCCAGCAGGCGGAAGGCTCTACAAGCCGCAAGTATGGTGGTACAGGTTTGGGATTATCTATCAGCCGCGGTCTGGCCGATCTGCTGGGTGGTTCCATTGAGTTGGAAAGTGAAATGGGACAGGGAAGCACTTTTACCTTATTCCTGCCGATTGATTACAATCCTGCTTCAACAAAATTGACAGAAGAAGCAGATATGAAACCCCAGGAATACAAAATGGATTATGGAAAAGAAACGATAAAACAATCAACATCCTCCCAGGTTTCGGAAGCTAAAGATTTGAATGTGCTGAATGAAATCATCAATGAAATGGGCGACGACAGAAACAATATTCTTCCCGGAGATAAAGTCGTTTTGATGATCGAAGATGATCTTCGTTTTGGAAAGATCATGATGGAGAAAGCACATGAAAAAGATTTGAAAGTGGTTGTTGCTACTAATTTTGTGGATGTTTTCGAACTGGCCAATAAACACGTTCCAACAGCCGTAACACTTGATGTAAAATTACCTCATGCAAGTGGCTGGCGCATTCTGGATCTTTTTAAAAATGACATTAATTTAAGGCACATTCCTATTCATCTTATTTCAGGAGAAGAAAATCGTTTGCTGGCAATGCATCGTGGAGGGAAAAGTTTTCACCTGAAACCAATGAAAGCAGAAGAGCTTACTGTTTTGTTCTCTGATATTTATGATTTCAGTCAAAGAAAAACACGGAAGCTGCTGATTGTTGAAGACAACGATTTCGATGCTTCACAGGTTGCAAAAATCCTTGAAAACGGAGACCTGATCGACATTGAAATTGCTAACTCAGGAAATGAGGCATTGCAATTAATAAAGAATAATTCTTACGATTGCATTATTGTCGATTACCTGCTTCCTGATATTGCAGGACTGGAATTGATCACAGAGATCAGCACTGTTTTGAAAGAACAAATGACGCCGGTACTAATTTATTCAGCAAAAGATTTTTCTCCAAGAGAAACAACAAAGCTGAAACAATATGCAAATAGAATTATTTTGAAAGGTGTAAATTCTTTGGATGTTTTGCTGGAAGAAACCGTGATGCTTTTGCACATTGATCACAATCATCTTTTGCCGGAAAAAAGAAAACTGATAGAAGGACTTCGTTCAAAAACAGATATATTGATCAACAAAAATGTTCTTGTTGTTGATGATGACGTTCGGAATTTATTTGCATTAACAACCGCTTTTGAGAGGTATAATATCAATACCATCACTGCAGAAAGCGGAATGGAAGCGATGAAAATTCTGAATGAAAATAACCAGATCGATATTGTCTTAATGGATATCATGATGCCTGAAATGGATGGTTATGAAACCACACAAAAGATCAGGCGCGAGCATAAAAACAGTTCACTTCCGATAATAGCGGTAACTGCAAAAGCAATGAAAGGCGATCGCGAAAAGTGCATTGAAGCAGGCGCTTCAGATTATATTACCAAGCCCTTAAAAATAGGCCAATTGATGTCCTTAATGAGAGTGTGGCTGTACAAAAAATAGAACATGCACGTTGTAAAAGATTCGTTGAAAAATAAAACCGATATTAATATTTTAGTCGTTGATGATCGTGAAGACAATCTCTTGTCTATTGAAACCATTCTTCAGAAAGATGATTACAATATTTTTAAAGCAAACTCGGGAAGAGCGGCATTAAAAATTTTACTTAGCCGCCACGATTTTTCTTTGATCCTTATGGACGTTCAAATGCCCGATATGAACGGGCTTGAGACGGCTACTATTATTTATGAGCGGGATAAATTAAAATCAATCCCTATCATTTTTATCACCGCCTATAGCAATGATGAAGATTATATTTTCAGCGGATATAAAATGGGCGGCGTTGATTACATTTATAAACCCATCAACCCGGATTTGCTTCGCGCGAAGGTTGGCGTTTTTGTTGAGTTGTACCGAAAAAATGATCAGCTCATCAACCATGAAAAAAAGTTATTATCTGCCAACAAATCTTTGCAAAAAGAAATTGAAGAACGAAAAATTTCAGAAGAAAAAATCAAGCTGCTTAATAAACAGCTGCTTGAAAATAATCTGCATCTGAAAACAGTAAACGAAGAATTAGATCGATTTGCTTATGTGGCCTCACATGATTTACAGGAACCCTTGAGAAAAATTATGGTGTTCAGTGATAAAATTATTTCTGCAAAAGACGATCAGAATGAAGTGGAAAAATATTTGGATAAGATCAGCAATTCTTCCCAGAGAATGCAGCTGCTGATCAATAACCTTCTGCAGTTTTCAAGACAATCATTGAACGCAGCTGATTTTGTCAATGTAGACCTGAATGAATTGGTAAAGGAAGCGATGATCGAATTGGAAATGGAGATTGAAAAAAACGAAACGCTCATAAAAGTTGATCCACTGCCTGTAATATGTGCAGTGCCTGGTTTGATACGCCAGTTGTTCTACAACCTGATCAGCAATGCCATTAAATTTAGAAGAAAAAATACACATTCTATTGTTCACATCTCTTCTGAAAAGATCAAACATTCTGAAATTAAGAATTCTTCCAGATATGCCGCTGGCATTGATTATTATAAGATATCCGTTTCTGATAACGGAATTGGTTTTGATGAAAAATATGCCGAAGATCTTTTCCTGGTTTTCAAAAGGCTTCACAGTTATCATGAATATGAAGGCACCGGCGTAGGGCTTTCTATTTGTAAAAAAATTATTGATAAACACAATGGCTTTATCTCTGCCCGCTCCAAACCTAATGAAGGCGCGACATTTACTATAGAATTACCTGAAAAACAATTGAAAGAGATTGTTTAAAAATTTCCATCTTTGCATCTTTGTCAAAACTAATGTTCCCTTTAAAATTTATTTAGAAAAGAAAATCGCAATATTTGTTTGTTTACTGCAAATGATTTTTAAAATTTTTTTTCAAAAAGAATAAGAATGAAAAAAAGAATTGAATTTAAAATATTTATCAGAACACTGCTCCTGTTGATCACTCTGATGACTGCATCTGTTTTATTTATTACCAACAATTCTATCTACCTCTTTTTATTATCTCCGATCATCATTTACCAACTCGTGGAATTATATCGTTTTCAATCAAAAGCGCAAAATGAACTGGATCAATTTATACAATCTATCCGCTACCGCGATTTCTCAAGACATTTTGATGTAAAGCATGCCCCTGTTGAATTACAGCCGTTGCGGGAAGGCTTCAACCAGATCACTACAACATTTAAAGACATTACAAAAGAGAAAGAAACGTCTTTCCAATATTTGCAAAAAATATTGGAATTAGTGGATACCGGAATCATGTCATACGAAGTGGAAAACGGAGATATCATCTGGATGAATGAATCATTAAAAAAGATGCTGCAATTACCTTATTTGAAAAATATTCATTCACTGATGACGCGTGATGAAAACCTGTTTAACGAGATTTCTTCTTTGAAGCCTGCAGAAAGTAAAATTGCAATTGTGCACCTGGAAAACCGCTCGTTTAAAATTTTGCTTTCTGCAACTGCCTTTCAAACGGATGGGCAAAAATTTATGTTGATCGCGTTTCAAAACATTAATGAAGCATTGGATGAAACTGAATCGAAAGCGTGGCAAAAATTGTTGAGTGTGATGACACACGAAATTATGAATTCTGTTGCGCCCATCTCTTCACTGGCAGACACTTTAAAGAACCGGCTCGAACAATCTATTGAACAAATTAATAACACAAATGGTGCCGTTCACGATCTTGAAATTGGAATTGATACCATAAAACGTCGCAGTGAAAGTTTATTGAAATTTGCAGAAACCTATCGCAACCTGAACAAGGTTACCAAACCAAATCTGAAAAAAGTTTATGTGCGCGATCTGTTTGAAAATTTATATCAATTAATGGAACCGACCCTGGATCAAAAAAATATTGAAATGGATATCGTTTTAAAAGATCCGAATTTAACGGTAGAAGTTGATCCAAGCCTCATCGAGCAAGTATTGATCAACCTGATCGTAAATGCAAAAGAAGCGTTGAAAGACAGGCCTGGCGCGAGAATTGTTTTAAGCGGCTTGTTGAGCAGCACGCAAAAGCCTTTGATAAAAGTCGCCGATAACGGTACAGGCATTGAAGAAGATGTTTTGGAAAATATTTTTATTCCTTTTTTCAGCACTAAAAAAACCGGCAGCGGAATTGGTTTAAGTTTATGCAAACAAATTATGATGCTTCATAGAGGAAGCATTAATGTTCATTCTGTGGTGGGCGAAGGCACTGTTTTTACTTTGCAGTTTTAAAAATAAAATATTCGCTTGTTTGCTTCACAAGAGCAAAATGCATTTATTTTTTTGCAATTATCTTTGCGAAAAATTTTTCTATGAATTTACACGAATACCAGGCGAAAGAATTATTGAAAAGATATAATGTTCCGGTTCAGGAAGGTATTGCATGCAGCACGGTTGCAGAAGCAGAAGATGCGTATCGATTTATTAATAGTCAATATGGAAGCAGGTTTGCGGTGGTTAAAGCACAGATCCATGCAGGGGGAAGAGGCAAAGGAAAAATTCGTGGCACAGAACAAAAAGGAGTTGCTGTGGCCAAAAGCCTGGAGGATGTAAAAACTATTGCACAAAATTTATTGGGCGGCACTTTGGTAACAGTTCAAACCGGTGAAGCAGGAAAAGTGGTGAATAAAATTTTGGTAGCACAGGATGTTTATTATGAAGGTCCGGAACCAGTGAAAGAATTTTATTTATCTATTTTAATGGACAGATCGAAAGGAAAAAATGTGGTAATATACAGCACTGAGGGCGGTGTTAATATTGAAGATGTTGCGCACGATACTCCTGAAAAAATATTTAAGGAATGGGTTCATCCAGGCGGAGGATTATTACCGTTCCAGGCACGGAAGATTGCATTCAACCTGGGTTTGAGCGGAACATCATTTAAAAATTGCGTAAAGTTCGTAACGGGTTTATATAACGCGTTTGTTGGTTTGGATTGCAGTATGCTGGAAATAAATCCGATGTTTAAAACAAGCGATGGAAAGATCATTGCTGTTGATTGTAAAATGAACATTGATGATAACGCGTTGATCCGTCATCCTGACATTGCCGCTTTGCGGGATGTAAGTGAAGAGGATCCAACGGAAGTAGAAGCAGCAAAATACAATTTGAATTTTGTGAAATTGGATGGCAATGTTGGTTGCATGGTGAATGGCGCCGGCCTTGCAATGGCAACGATGGACATGATAAAATTGAGTGGCGGCGAACCTGCAAACTTCTTGGATGTGGGTGGAACCGCCAATGCACAAACTGTTGAAGCGGGATTCAGAATTATCTTAAAAGATCCCAAAGTAAAAGCAATTCTGATCAATATTTTTGGAGGCATTGTTCGCTGTGATCGTGTAGCTCAGGGCGTTATAGATGCTTACAAATCCATTGGAAATATAGATATTCCGATTATCGTTCGTCTCCAAGGAACGAATGCAGAAGTGGCAAAAGAATTAATTGATAAAAGCGGACTGAAAGTAGAATCAGCAATTTTGTTGAGCGAAGCTGCCGAGTTAGTGAATAAGGCGGTGGCTTGATTTATTGCGTTTTTAGAACAGAGGCTTAAACAATAAAACCTGAATTAAGGAAAAGAATTTTATTATTCATTCATTTTTCCTTAAAGCCCTTCAACTCTGCAGATAGTTTCAACAGTTGGGAGTTCGCCATAAATTTTTTGATGGTCTACTTTTAAGGAGTTAAAAGTTTGATCTAGTACTTCAAATTTATCGAGATTGATTTTATTTATAAGAAACTGTCCCTGATTATCGTTTTTATTTTTTCTTGTTTGCCCTTTTTCTGGATAAACATAGCCAGTAAAGTAAACTTTTTTCTCTCCTTCTTTACGATTAGCAAGAAGATAAGGTTCTACTTTTCTCCAATATTTACCGGAGCCACTTTCGTAATAAAAATTTAATAAATTATGATTTGTAATTGCCCGGCAAATTATATCTTTTATTTCTTGTTCATTCATAACATTAAGTTTATATCATTATTAAAAGTTTATCCGAATTTAAAATGATTTTTTTTATAAGAAAAGCCAAATATTCAGCTTCATTAGAGGGCGCAAAGGATATTTCTCAATATTAACTATCCGTTTTAATTAATTTACTTTATGTAATCAGTCTTCAGGTGTCAGCAGCAACCCTTGATCAATTTATGAACACAATAATTTGAAAATTTTTATTAGTTTACTGCAATGTAAAAAACAAAAAATCCTTACAAAAAGTAAGGAACAAGTTGTATCGGGGAGCGGACTTGAACCGCCGACCTTCGGGTTATGAATCCGATGCTCTAACCAGCTGAGCTACCCCGACATTTTGGGCCGCGAAGATAATACTTTGCTCAAAACCGACAATGCAAAAAATGAATGAAATTGTTATTTTATTTTTTCCTTCCGGGATAAATTTCCAAAGCTTTTTCAAGGCAATCCATCGCATTATGAATGGCATCAGTATTTAAAACATACGCAAGTCTTACTTCATTTTTTCCTAAACCTTCTGTTCCGTAAAATCCTGTGGCCGGAGCCAGCATCAAGGTAGCGCCATTATAATTAAATGATTCCAAAAGCCATTGGCAAAAAACATCGGCATCGTCAATGGGCAAAGAAGCCATAGCATAAAATGCGCCTCCCGGATTCGGACAAAAAACGCCTGGAATATTATTCAATCTTTTTACAATGCTATCTCTTCTTAATTGATATTCCGCTTTTGGTTTTTCAAAATAGTCAGAAGGAAGATCAACCGCTGCTTCTCCCAAAATTTGTCCAAATTCCGGCGGACTTAATCTCGCCTGCGCAAATTTCATCGCAGTGTTTAAAACTTCTTTATTATGCGTTACCAAAGCACCAATCCTTGCTCCACAAGCACTGTAGCGTTTGCTGATCGTATCCATCAGGATGACATTATTTTCGGCACCTTCCAGTTGCATCGCACTGAAATGTTTTCCTTCATAACAAAATTCCCGGTACGCTTCATCAGAAAATAAATAAAGATCGTGTTTGATAATGATCTGTTTCAGCACTTCCAACTCTTCCCGGCTGTATAAATATCCTGTAGGATTATTTGGATTGCAAATAATGATCGCTTTCGTTTTTGGAGTGATTAATTTTTCAAATTCTTCAATCGGAGGCAACGCAAAACCGGTTTCAATACTTGACGTAATTGGCTTTACCGTTACTCCGGCGGTTACTGCAAATCCATTATAATTCGCATAAAATGGCTCAGGAATAATCACTTCATCTCCTGCGTCCAAACAGCTCATAAATCCAAACAAAATTGCCTCGCTTCCACCGGTTGTTATAATGATTTCATTGTGATCTACATCAATATTTACAGAATGATAATATTCCACCAGCTTTTTGCGATAGCTTTCGTTTCCGGCACTGTGACTGTATTCTAAAATTTTGAAATCTGAATTTCGAACCGCATCCAAAATTTCAGGAGGAGTTTCTATGTCCGGCTGGCCAATGTTTAAATGATAAATTTTAACTCCTTTTTTCTTTGCAGCTTCGGCGAACGGAACCAATTTTCTGATCGGAGATGCGGGCATTATTTTGCCGCGATTACTTACGGATAACATATTTGCAAAGATAAGTGTTGTTTATTTTTTAATGATAATTGGCAATTTTTTCATTTGCAGAAGAAACTGGTATGAATTCTGTCTAGACTTTGTAGGAAACGAAGTTGCATTAGTAGTGGTTATTTTAATTCCCATTTTATTTGCTGGTCTTTTTGATCCTAAAGAAAAACAAAGTCGTTTTAATTTCCTGAAAAATTGATCTTTATGAATGGTGAGGCTAATCTTAAAGTAGATTTTGTAGAATGTTGTATTTGTGAACAATCAGCAGCAAAAGTAGTGGGCTGTGGCGAAGACTATGAATATCATACCTCCAAGGACAAATTTTATGCTTTGCAATGTGACACCTGTTCATTAGTTTATTTAAATCCGCGTCCGTCTGTTTCGGAATTTCAAACTATTTATCCACCAAACTATCACGCCTTTGATTTTTCGCCAAAAAAATTTGGATTTGTTTATAAAGTAAGAGCAAGATTGGAAGCCAATCGTGCATTAAAAAGATGTGGTTCTTTAGGGGATGGAGCACGCATTTTGGATGTTGGCTGTGGTGATGGATTTCATTTAAAACTGTTACAGGAATATGGAAATAAAACATGGATTTTAGAAGGAGTCGATCTTGATGAAAGGGCTGCAAAAGAAGCGTCGAAGTCAGGAATAAAAGTACATCTTGGAACTGTGGAAGAAATAGCGTTACCGAAAGAAAGTTATGATATGGTTTTCCTTATTCAAACCATTGAACATGTAGAAAAACCGGTAAAAGTTTTATCTGCTATCTATGATCTTTTAAAGCCTGGAGGAAAGTTAGTGGTAGTAACTGACAATACCGATTCATACGATTTTGGCTTTTATAAAAAAAGGTATTGGGGAGGCTATCATTTTCCACGGCACTGGAATTTATTCAATAAAAAATCCTTTAGATTATTAACTCAGAAAACAAAGTTTGAAGTTGAAGATCTGTCAACAATTGTTAGCCCGGTAAATTGGGTTTATTCAATTCATAATTCTCTTGTTGGAAAGAAAAAGCCAGCATGGCTGATTAAACAATTCACATTACAATCTTCTTTTTCCCTGTTTGTTTTTACAGTTGTTGATTTTGTTCTACAAAAATTTGGCAAAGGCGCTTTGCTTCAGGCAACTTTAAAAAAGCCACTTTAAAAAAAATCATGAATGCTAACTAAAAATGAAAATATGAATAACATTTTCAATTTTAATCCGATAAACACAAAACCGATTGCAATTGTTGGAGGCGGAATTGCCGGATTAACCGCTGCTAATTTTTTAAAACAGAAAAAAATTCCATTTATTCTTTTTGAGGCAGGTGAAAAGATTGCAGGCCTCGCGATGAGTTTTAAAGATAAGGATGGATTTAGCAATGACTTCGGAGCCCATTTTATCACCAACCGATTGGCAAAGGCAATTGGTGTGGCGAACGAATGTCAAACAGTAAGGTATTATGGAGAATCAGTTTGGATAAACGGAAAAAGCTTCAGTTATCCTTTTGGTCTAATTACAATACCACGAATGTCGCTAAGTTTTTTAAAGAGCAGGTTCAAAAGAAATAAAAACACTTCTCCTCAATCAATAGCAGAACTGTTTAGAATTAAATATGGAGAGTCATTAGCAAATGAAATTGCTCTTCCCTTAATTGAAGCGTGGTCGGGAGCGCCTTCAGAACAACTTTCTCCCGCCATTGCTGACAGCTTACCGAAAAGCATTTTCAAAACTCTTTATTTAAAACTCGCCAGTAAAATTACAAGGCGTGCGGTTGGGTGTGGATATAACAGAGAAAAGCCGGAACTTCCCTCCGTTTGGCATGTTTATCCAAATGGTGGAGTTGCACGTTTGTGTTCCAAACTTGCAGAAGGCCTAGATGATTCGATCAGACTTCAATCGCCTGTGCGGGAGATTGTTGTAGAAAAAGAAAAAGCAATTGCTGTTATAGTAAAAGATGAGCAAATTGATGTTTCGGCTGTGATAAGCACTGCTCCTGTAAATATCTTATCAAAGATAGTTAACGGCACTGATGCCTTTGAAAGAATAGGCAATTTTCGGTTTCGTCCAATGCTTTTTGTGAATATGCGTTTTGATGAAAGAAGAGTTTTACCTGATACGGTTCTTTGGTTTCCGGAACATAAATTTCCATTTTTCCGTTTGACAGAAGTTACACGCTCAATGCCATGGCTTGCCCCTGAAGGAAAATCAATCATTACTGCAGATATTGGGTGTGAGAAAAATGATGAACTATGGAATATGGACCAGGAAAAACTGATTTCACTTTGTGTTGAAAAATTATCAACCATATTTCCAAGTTCAAAAAACCGATTTTTAAAGGCAACGGTTTTACGAACACCTTATGCATATCCCATTTTTCTTAACGAATACGAAGCTGAACGTCAGCAGTTTGAAGAGTCAACAAAAATTGAAAATCTTTTGAGCATTGGAAGAAATGGAGAATTTGCACATCGTTTTATGGAAGATATTTATTGGCGAACACGTGATAAGGTAGAAAACCTGATCCAGAAAATGTCAATCAATGGAAGAAATGGCTTTTACTCTGTGCTGAATAGCCAGGAGCTTGCAAAATAACCGGTTCACTTCGTAAAGTGTATTAATAAAGTTTTACCTGCTTTTTAATACCAGTTTCTGAATTATTTTTTTAAAAGAAAAGAAATTATTTGGCAAAAAAACTGCCGGGAAGTATCTTTGCCGTCCTTTAAACAGAATGGCGCGTTGGTCAAGGGGTTAAGACGCCTCCCTTTCACGGAGGAATCACGGGTTCGAATCCCGTACGTGCTACAAAAAAACCTGAAATGCAATAGGATAAAGCGTTTCAGGTTTTTCTTTTTATAAAGAAATGTTTTTTAAAATTTCGGACAAGGAATTCCTTTAAACCCGGCAGGGCGTTTTACATAAATAACAGAAATTTCCATTCCTCCCCTGCTTTGAGAACCGGCTTTTAAACTTGATACATTTACATCATAAGTAGCACCGATTCTGAATCCGGCAAATTCCAATCCAACATACGGAATAATTGCATCATTTACCCGATACCATAATCCTCCATAAACATTCGATGGATTATCGCTCGCGGCATCCAGAGAAGCAGCTAAAGCGCCGCCAAAAACAGCTTCAGAAGCTTTTGCCTGGTATTGATAAATTCCACTGGTATGAAAAGTAAGAATGTCTGAAACAGGAAAATAGCCTCCTGCACTGATAGTAGTTCTTGTAGCAATACTCCAGCTTGCTCCTTCAAAACTTTCTCTCGGATGATTAATGTGATAAAGCGAACCGCCGATATAAAAGTTGTTGGATTCATCAGTAGAGGTTGAGAATAAGATGCCAGCATTCACGTCCAGATAATTAATATTCAAATTATCATTGCTAAAAGTTTCCTGAGTAACACCTGTAAAGCCAAATGGTGTTAGCTGATCTTCAAAATAAAGTTTATTCCTATCCAATCTTTTTTGTCCATAAGTCCCCTGGAAGCCGATTGCAATTTGCTTGAAACCGTCTTCATCCAAAGATTTGGAATAAGAAGTAGATAAGCCTAAATAATTGTTGGTAAGAACTCCACCGCCTGCTTTATCCGTAAGCGCTAAAACTCCGACTCCCCACCTATCGTAATCCGGAAGTTTATTTTTTAAAATATCAAAATCAACGCTTAAAGTAGAAGTAGTATACACATTATTAAAAGCAGGCCATTGATTGCGATAGTTCCCTGCCACACGAACAGTTCCATCAAATTTCCCCGTAAACGCTGGGTTTAAAGTGAGTGGCGATGCAAAAAATTGTGAAAAATGAGGATCCTGAGCTTTAATAAAAAAAGATACAATTAAAAGTAGACTCAATATAGCAGCGCTCTTTTTCATTTTTTAAAATTCAATAATAAAGATAAGGGAAATGATAATTATTCGGATTGAAGATCGCTATTAATTGAACAATTATTTTATTACTTTTTTTACCTTGAAATTTTAAACCTTGCACATTTTAACTACATCTGAACTTTCACTCCGTAAGCCAAATCGCCTGCATCGCCCAAACCAGGAACAATATATCCTTTCGCTGTTAATTCATCATCAATGTCACCGCACCAAATGGTTGCTTTTGGTTCAGCCCGAAGAACATATTCCAAGCCAACCGTGCAGGCAAGTGCACATGCAATATGGATCTCAGATGGATTACCTGCATCACGGATAAATTGCAAGGTTTTTACTAAAGAAGCACCGGTAGCAAGCATCGGATCCGAAATAATTACAACGCGGTTTTCCATTTCGGGGCAACTGATATAATCGAGACTGATTTCAAAACTTCCGTCCTGGTTGTGCTTGCGATAGGCGCTGATAAATGCATTATCAGCTTTGTCAAAATAATTGAGAAACCCATTATGCATCGCTAATCCTGCACGCATTATGGTCGCAAGAACAGGCTGAGTTTCTATCACTTTACAATTAGCAGTTCCAAGCGGTGTAGTAACTTCCTTTTCAACCCATGGTAATTTTTTACTAATCTCGTAAGCACACACTTCAGCAATTTTTTCAAGATTTTTTCTAAACCTTTGACGATCTTTTTGCACTTCAATATCCCTGAGTTCACTAACCCAGTTGGTTACTAAAGAATGACCGTCGCTGAGATTGATTACCATGGTTTATTTTTTTAATAGCCTTAAAGATAAGTGGAATTTTTAAAGTTAGTTTTGTGCAAATCTAAAATTAAAACGGGTAACTTTTTCAATTATGATCTATAATGTTATTGGCTTAATGAGCGGCAGTTCTCTTGATGGATTGGACATTGCTTTTGTTGAATTTACAGAAACGGCAGGCAAATGGAATTATGAAATCAAATGCGCTGCCTGCATTGAATATTCAAATAAATGGCTTGAAAAATTAAAATCTGCAATCTCTCTTTCTGCAAAAGATTACCAATTATTGCATACAGAATATGGACACTTTTTGGGGGGAATGGTCAATCAGTTTATCGACAAATTTCAATTACATCATAAAGTTAGTTTAATTGCTTCGCACGGACATACTACCTTTCATTTTCCTGAAAAAAAGATGACACATCAGTTGGGCGATGGTGCTGCTATTGCTGCTGAAACCAAACTTCCTGTTGTTAGTGATCTTCGTTCTTTGGATATTGCTTTTGGCGGGCAAGGCGCGCCAATAGTGCCTTTGGGAGAAAAGTTATTGTTCCCTGATTATCATTATTTTTTAAATATCGGTGGCATTGCCAATATTTCTGTTAATAGTAAATCAACAAATATTGACAATTCTTTTTCTGATAAAAATAAAATCATTGCTTTTGATATTTGCGCTGCCAACCGGGTTTTAAACATGCTTGCTGCTGAAAAAAACAAGTCTTATGATGAAGATGGGAAAATAGCTTCGGCAGGAAAAATTAATGAAGATCTTTTGCAGAAATTGAATTCATTGAATTACTATTCGCTTCCCTATCCAAAATCTCTGGCCAATAGTTTTGGAACCGATATTATTTATCCTTTGATTAAAAGTTTTGATCTTTCTACAGAAAATTCTTTGATCACTTATGTGGAGCATATTGCTTTGCAAATAAAAAATGCACTTATTCCTTTCTTTACTAAAGCAGAAGTTCAACAAATTATGATTACGGGCGGCGGCGCTTTCAATCAGTTTTTGATCAAAAGGATTTCAATTCATTTGGCAGAAATCAATTTTGGAGTTTTTATTCCTGAGGATGATGTGGTTGTTTATAAAGAAGCGCTGATCATGGCTCTGTTGGGAACGTTGCGGTGGCGCGAACAATATACTGTTTTATCTTCTGTAACAGGCGCTTCGCAAAATAGTATTGGTGGAGCTTTATGGTTAGGAACAGAAGCGTGATAGAGAGCTTTTTAAGCTTTTTATAATTTTCTTTTTCTTATTTTTCATTTTCAAAAAACTGAAATGAAAAAATTTTGCTCCATCCTCTGCATTCTTTCTGTGATTTTATCTTCCTGCAATGACAGTGATAGTTCTGCAAAATCAGAAAAAGAAAGTTATCAAATTACTAAAGAACAATTATTAAAAAAGGAACAAAAAGATCCCGCAGCTTTTTTAGTGGTAAGCGGAAAAAATAAAAAAAATATTGTTGGTCAAACAGTCATCAAAGGAACAGTTGTGAACAAGGCATCTGTCGCAACTTTCAAAGATGTAGATATCAAATTGTCATTTTTCTCAAAAACAAAAGCACTGTTAGAAACTGACAAAGAAACTATTTTTGAAATTTT
>JBQCIM010000131.1:0-7938 GCA_051953735.1 Ginsengibacter sp. | reverse complement strand
AAAAGCTGGGCATGCATATTGGCGGATTTACTCCGTTCAACTTTGAAATTCCCGATTCTGTTCTAAAAACTAAAGAAAATTTTCTCGTAGTAAGAGTCAATAATGAAAGAGGCAAAGAAGAAGTGCCAACTGTAAATACCGACTGGTGGAACTATGGCGGTATCACACGGTCAGTTGAGCTGGTAGAAGTTCCAAAAAGTTTCATCCAGGATTTTTCCATACATCTCAAAAAGCCCGAAGCAGGTACCGCACCTGCAACAAAAAATGCAGAGGTAGAAGGCTGGGTTAAATTAAATGGCAACAGTTCAGGAAATATTGATATTCAAATGCCGGAGTTAAAATTGAAAAAAAGCTTCCCGGTTACTGATTCAATTACGCATTTTAGTTTCCAACTTCCGCAGGTACAATTATGGTCGCCAGAAAATCCAAAACTTTACAAAGTTGTGATTGCCAATGGCAATGATAAAGTGGAAGACAAGATCGGTTTCCGCACGGTAGAAGCTTTTGGAAAAAAAGTTTTGCTGAACGGTAAACCGATTTTTATGAGAGGCATTGCCATGCACGAAGAAGTACCGCAGCAGAGGCGGCGTGCCTACAGTAAAAAAGACGCCTCACAATTGTTGGGCTGGGCAAAAGAACTGGGTTGTAATATGGTGCGGCTCGCCCACTATCCCCACGATGAAAGCATGACGCGCATGGCAGATTCTTTAGGCTTCCTTGTTTGGTCAGAAATTCCTGTGTACTGGACAATAGATTTTGGAAACCATGAAGTGTATGAAAAAGCAAAGCAGCAACTAACCGAGATGATCACCCGAGATAAAAACCGCGCCAGCGTTATTATTTGGTCTGTTGGTAATGAAACACCGGTAAGCCCTGTGCGCACTGATTTTATGCACAACCTCATTGTATCAGCAAAAGCGCTCGATAGCACACGGATGATTTCTGCAGCACTGGAAGTAAATTATAATTCGAAAAATGAAATGCATGTTATAAACGATCCGTTGGGTCAATATGTTGACCTTGTAGCTTTTAATGAATATCTCGGGTGGTATGGAGGATTGCCCAGTTCATGCCGCAGTGCGAATTGGAGCACCCCGTACGACAAACCACTATTTATCAGTGAAACAGGCGCCGGAGCGATGTATGGTTTTCATGCAGATTCTCTTACGCGGTTCAGTGAAGAATACCAGGCATGGTATTACCGCGAGCAAATCAATATGTTCAAACGCATGCCGGAAAATTGGGTAGGCCTGTCACCGTGGGTATTGGCAGATTTTCGTTCGCCCAGAAGAAACAATCCGGTGTATCAGCAGGGGTGGAACCGCAAAGGATTATTTAGTAATAACGGAAATAAAAAGGAAGCCTTTTATATTCTTCAATCCTTTTATAACGAAATAAAAAACAACGATGACATGAATAAATGATTTTAAAAAATAGCGAAAGCGATGACTTTTAAAAACTACAAGTATTTTTTGTATTGAGGCATTTATTTGAACCGATAAAATAAGTGTATTTTTGACAATAATATGCAAGATTACAGCTCGGCGGTCAATAAAAAATATTCTTAGAATCGAAAAAAAGAAAGATCACGAGCGCTTCTAAAAATAATTTTGAAAACTAAATACTTTCTTATGCGTGTCATTCGGTTTCTCCTTGCAGTGATGATCTGCGCAATTTCAGCAAGCGCTTTTTCACAATCCGTTGCTACCTTAGTAGTGCAGGCGGATTCAGCTAAACAGATGATCTCGAAAAATATTTACGGGATGTTTTCAGAACATCTTGGCAGAGATATCTATGACGGATTTTGGGTAGGAAAAAATTCTCTGATTCCGAATAAAGACGGCATCCGGCTGGATATTGTAAAAGCTTTGAAAGCCATCAATGTTCCCCTGATGCGATGGCCGGGCGGTTGCTTTGCTGATCAGTATCATTGGATGGATGGAATTGGTCCAAAGGATAAAAGGCCGCAAACGGTCAACAGTTCATGGGGCGGTGTCACTGAGAGTAATTATTTCGGCACGCATGAGTTTATGGAACTTTGTGACCTTATTGGTTGTGAGGCTTATATAGCAGGAAACGTCGGAAGCGGCACAGTGAAAGAAATGTCTCAGTGGGTAGAATACCTGAATTCTCCTCTAAAAAGTACCATCACGGATATGCGGAAAGAAAATGGCCGGGATAAACCCTGGCATGTTCCTTTCTGGGGAGTTGGAAATGAAAGCTGGGGTTGCGGAGGCAATATGACCGCCAGAGAATATGTGGATTTTTACAGGCGCTATGCTACTTTTTGCCATGATTACCCAGGTGCGCATTTGAATAAAATAGCAAGCGGGCCTAATGGTGATGATACCAGCTGGATGGAAGTGCTGATGAAAAATATACCTCATCACCTGATGTGGGGCGTATCCGTTCATTATTATACGATTCCTACAGGCAGTTGGCAACACAAAGGTTCAGCTACTCAGTTTGGAGAAGATGAATACTTTGGTACAATGAAAAGAGCCCTTGAGATGAATAAGGTAATTGAGGACCAGGAGGCTGTTATGGATAAGTATGACCCTGACAAAAAAGTTGCAATGGCGGTGGATGAATGGGGCGTTTGGACAGATGTAGAACCTGGCACCAATCCTGCTTTTCTCTATCAGCAAAACAGCCTTAGGGATGCTCTCGCTGCAGCTTCAACTTTAAATATTTTTAATAATCATAGTGACAGGGTAAGGATGGGAAATCTTGCACAAACGGTGAATGTTCTGCAATCGCTGGTGCTCACGAAAGGAGCGAAGATGCTTCTTACCCCGACCTATTACGTGTTCGATATGTATAAGGTTCACCAGGATGCAAAATTATTACCGGTTAAACTCGTCTCTCCGGATTATGTTTCGGGAAGTGACCGGATTCCGGCAGTAAATGCGTCTGCTTCAAAAGATTCCACCGGCAGGATTCATGTGTCATTGGTAAATATAGATCCTGTAAAAACAATTACCGTTCATACTTCTTTTGACGGAACAAAGTGGACACAAATTAACGGGAGTATTTTGACTTCTGAAAATTTTAATGATTATAATTCTTTTGATAACCCTCATAAAATGAAAGTAACAAAATTTTCAAATGCTAAAAAGGAAAATGAGGAACTGCTGGTAAGTCTTCCTCCAAAATCGGTAGTAGTTCTTGAGTTGAAATAACAAGGTTTGTAAACTCGCTTTTATTTAATTTTTCCTGATTCCGGCACAAACTTTAAAAAGGAGTTGAACAGGTGTTGGTATTTTTTCTTATCCAGTTTGTAATAAAAAGCTCCTTTTTTAGAACCTTCTTTATCTTTTTGTTTTTGTTTGATAAGCAAGCCTGTGGATAACACTTTTCTGCTGAAATTCCGTTTGTCTATCAGTGATTCATAAACGCCTTCATACAAATTTTGTAATTGTGGCAACGTAAATTTTGAAGGCAGTAATTCGAAAAGCACGGGATGAAATGATGCTTTATATCTCAGTTTTTCTTTAGCCATTTGTATCATTTCCCTGTGGTCAAAGATCAATGACGGAATTTTTTTTAAAGAAAACCATTCCGACTGAAAATTACCGCCTAATTGTTTTTCATATTTTGAAATATCTATTAATGCGAAATAAGCAATAGAAGCCGTACGCTCCAAAGGATCCCTGTGCGGATCTCCAAAAGCGTGTAGCTGTTCGAGATAAACATTTTCCAGTCCTGTTAATTGTTTTAAGACTCTTTGCGCAGCACTATCAAAGCTTTCTTCGGGGTGCACAAATCCTCCCATCAAACTCCATCTTCCCTTTGCCGGTTCAAAGCCTCTTTTGATGAGTAGTATTTTGAGATCCTGCCCGTTAAATCCAAAAATGATACAATCAACCGCAACAACCATTCTGTTTTGGCGGGTATAACGTTTTAGCTCCATTTATTGATTTTTTGTGCCGTGTATAAGATGTAAAAATAGTTATAAAAGAATTACATGATGAACCGTTTAAAAAAAGAGAAAAAAAGAATGAAGGTTTTATTAATAATTGTATATTTGACAATTAATTATATTTTTCAGACAGGACCAGACTTCGTTCTTTAGCTTTATTTTCTAAGAAATACCTGGATTGGTGACATAAAATTTTTCAAAATAAGATGCAGCAAAAATTTGTCATTGGTGTCGATTTTGGAACGGATTCAGTAAGATCTGTAATTATAAATGCATTTAACGGTGATGAAGTTGTATCGTCCGTTTTTAATTATCCGCGGTGGAAAAAAGGATTGTATTGTGACCCTGCAAAAAATCAGTTTCGTCAACATCCGTTGGATTATATAGAAGGCCTTGAGGCAACCATTACAGATTGCATTAATAAAGCAGGTAAGGATGTGTCATCAAATATTGTTGCGATTTCTGCGGATACAACCGGCTCGACTTCTGTCGCTGTTCATGAAACAGGAACGCCATTGTCTTTGCTTCCGGCTTTTGAAAATAATCCAAACGCAATGTTTGTTTTGTGGAAAGATCATACAGCCACAGCAGAAGCAGCAGAGATAAACGCTCAGGCAAAGAAATTTGATATTAATTATCTGCGGTATGTTGGCGGTGTTTATTCATCTGAATGGTTCTGGGCCAAATTGCTTCACATCCTAAGGGTAGATGAAGGTGTAAGGAACGCTTGTTATTCCTGGGTAGAACATTGCGATTGGATTCCCTTTTTGCTCACAGGAGGAAATAGCGTTCGTGAAATGAAACGTGGCGTTTGTTCAGCAGGCCATAAAGCTTTATGGGCAGAGGAGTATGGAGGTTTGCCACCGAATAATTTTTTCTCATCTATCGATCCTTTATTAAATAATTTTACAGCAAGGCTTTTTACCAAAACGTGCACTGCTGATAAAGCCGTGGGTAATCTATCGCCGGAATGGGCAGAAAAATTAGGCTTGTCAATCAATGTTGTTGTAGGGGTAGGTGCATTTGATGCACACATGGGAGCAGTGGGAGGACAAATAGAGCCTTATTATTTAAGCAAGGTAATGGGGACCTCTACCTGCGACATGCTGATCGCTCCTGTGGATGAGGTAAAAGAAATTTTGGTTAATGGTATTTGCGGACAAGTAGCTGGCTCTGTGATTCCCGGAATGATAGGTATGGAAGCCGGTCAGTCGGCATTTGGTGATACCTACGCCTGGTTTAAAGATCTTCTATCATGGCCATTGCTGAATTTGATTCCGCATTCTTCCGTTATTGACTCCGATACTGCTGATAAACTCATTGAGGAGACCAGGGATAAAATAATTACGAGCCTTTCAGTTGAAGCGCAAAAGCTACCTTTAAATGTGAATGATGAATTATCGGTTGATTGGTTAAATGGACGGAGAACACCTGATGCGAATCAATTACTGAAGGCTGCCGTTACAGGATTAAGCCTTGCAACGGATGCTCCACGCTTTTTTAAAGCATTGGTTGAAGGCACGTGCTTTGGCGCCAAAGCAATTGTGGACAGGTTTAATGAACAAGGTGTGCCTGTAAAGGGATTGATCGGTATCGGAGGTGTGGCCAGAAAGTCGCCTTACATTATGCAAACGATGGCTGATGTAATGAATATGCCTATAAAAATTCACAAGTCTGAACAAACATGCGCGACCGGCGCGGCTATGTTTGCAGCTACAGCCGCAGGAATTTATGAGAAAGTTGAAGATGCAATGAATGCGATGGGCCGTGGTTTTGATCAGGAATATTTTCCCGATAAAGAAAAAGCAGAAATATATGCCCGCCGATATGCAAAATATCAACAGTCAGGCAAATTTATAGAACAACAAACGTAATAACCTGTGCAAAGAAAATACGAACATATTCAACAGGAAGCCTACCAGGCAAATATGCAGTTGCCGGAATTGGGCCTGGTCTTATTCACTTTTGGCAATGCAAGCGCAGCTGATCGCAGCCTTGGTGTATTTGCTATCAAGCCAAGCGGAGTGCCTTACGAAGAATTAACTCCGGCAAAAATGGTGATCGTCGATTTTGATTCAAACCCTGTGGATACAACCTTAAGACCGTCGTCAGATACAAAAACGCATGCTGTTTTGTATAAGCACTGGGAGAAGGTCAACGGTATAGCGCACACACATTCCACTTTTGCAACTGCATGGGCACAAAGCCTGCGAGGAATACCAATCTACGGAACAACACATGCAGATCATATTACCTGTGATGTTCCCTGTGCGCCACCGATGGACGATGAAATGATCCGTGGAAATTACGAGTACCAAACCGGGTTTCAGATTCTGAATGCTTTGCAGGAAAAAAAATTGAGCTATGAAGAAGTTGAAATGATTCTTGTAGGAAACCATGCGCCCTTTACCTGGGGAAAAACTGCCGCCAAAGCTGTTTACAACAGCGCTGTTTTGGAAGAGATCGCTAAGATGGCTTATTTAACTGAATCTATTAAAGCGGATGCTTTACGTTTAAAGGATGCACTCATTAAAAAACATTACGAAAGAAAACACGGCCCTGACAGTTATTACGGACAGCAATAAATGAAAATATTATTGGCCATATTATTTATAAGCCTTGCTTTTAAAGAACAGGCGCAAAACGATATAGGTATTTATAAAAATAATTTTCAACAAGTGGTAAATGCACATGCTGCTTTGCTGATGTGCATTTCACCGGAATAAATTTAAAAACCGGATCATGAAAAAAATATTTTTTTTATTAATCATATTGTTCACAAGTAATCTTTTTGCACAGAAAAAAGATTATCCCATAAAGCCATTGGCTTTTAACCAGGTTCACCTTAGCGATAATTTCTGGCTTCCACGATTGAAAATTAATGAGATGGTTACTATTCCCGCTTCTTTTGAAAGATGCGAAAAGACAGGTCGTGTAGAAAATTTTGTGCTGGCTTCAACCCATACTGGAAAGTTCTGCAGTATTTATCCTTTTGATGATACCGATATTTATAAAACTATCGAAGGCGCTTCTTATTCGCTAAGCTTATTTCCTGATGCAAAACTGGAGAAATATGTTGATTCACTGATCACGATCATTGGCAAAGCGCAGGAGCCGGATGGTTATTTATATACCGCCCGTTCGATTGATCCGTTGCATCCTCTTGCCTGGGCAGGTAGCCAAAGATGGGTTAATGAAAGAAAATTAAGTCATGAATTGTACAATGCCGGTCATTTGTATGAAGCTGCTGCCGCGCATTACATGGCAACCGGAAAAAGGAACTTACTAAATATCGCTTTAAAAAATGCCAATCTTGTTTGTTCTGTTTTTGGACCTGCTGCCAATCAAAGACATACCGCTCCCGGACATGAAGTAGTGGAAATGGGTTTGGTAAAATTATACCGGATAACAGGAGAAAAAAAATACCTTCAAACTGCAAAATATTTTATTGAAGAAAGAGGACGCGACGTACATTACGATTCGACCAGTACAGATGAATGGAAAAATGGGATGTACTGGCAGGATAATATTCCTGTGGTAGATCAGACTGAAGCAGAAGGACATGCAGTACGCGCAGGCTATTTATATTCGGCAATGGCAGATGTAGCAGCACTTACAGGCGATTCTCTTTTGTTGAATGCAGTCGATAAAATATGGAATAATGTAGTTGGGAAAAAAATGTATGTGCAGGGAGGTGTAGGTGCAATAGGGGATGGAGAACGTTTTGGAGACAATTATCAATTACCCAATTCAACTGCTTACAATGAAACATGTGCGGCAATTGCACAGGTATTCTGGAACGAAAGAATGTTCCTGCTGCACGGCGATTCAAAGTATATCGACGTACTTGAAAAGACTTTGTACAACGGATTAATTTCAGGGATCGGGCTTGATGGAAAATCTTTTTTTTATACGAATGCAATGCAGGTAACCAACAGTTTTATACATCCAGATCTCGAAAAGGCGCGTTCAGGCTGGTTTCCATGTTCCTGCTGCCCGACCAACCTGGTAAGATT
>JBQCIM010000130.1:0-17754 GCA_051953735.1 Ginsengibacter sp. | reverse complement strand
CATCATTAATGAATTGTTTGTCAATTGCGCAGCCGTACTTTCATTTGATCCTTCAAAAGGAACCGTTTCACTCAGATGAAAAGTAGCTCCATGATCATCCGTATAATATCCATGCGCCTGGTAATCTCTCAGTTCGGGTTTCGGATCACCTGAAGAATGATTGGCGGCTACATAAATTCTTCCTTTATATTTTCCTTCATCAAATTGCAATGCATGACCGGGCGTGTTTGCATAAGTACGCCAGTCTTCTTTAAAGTTCCAAAGCGGATTTACATCTGGTTGATTGATCCTATTAACCTGCAAAGTAATGTCCGTTGCATCGCTCCATGTTTTTCCATTGTCTGTACTTGTTTTATACAAAACATCACGATGGCCTTTGCCTTTTCTCAGTTCCATTTCATGTCCGTTTCCTGTATTATAAAATAAAAAAATTCTTCCTTTCGGAAATCGTGGATCAGTAAAATCTACAACCGGCGCAGGATTGCCGGCTTGCAAACTATCATTGCTGGCAACGATTTGCAAAGCACTCCAGGTTTTTCCATTATCGTTGCTTCTTTTCAAAACAATTTTGATGTCACCAAAATCTCCTGCGCCATGTACGCGACCTTCAGCAAATGCCAGCAGATCGTCGTTAGGCGCTTTAATGATTGCAGGAATGCGAAAAGATTTATAACCTTCTGTCCCGGAAACATAAACAGGAACAGCGGTAGATTGAGCAAACATTTTTATGGAACAAAAAAGAAAAAGGATGATAAAAGTTGCTCTACTGAAAATCTTTTTCATAATGAAAGTTTAAGTTTAATAAGGTTACATGAATAAAAATTAATCAATCAAAAATTATCGGAAAACAATTTGCAATTCGTGGCAATTTCTTTTAAAATTCTTCCAGCAATTTCCAGCAATACCATTCCTGCCGTGGCAAATGAAAAGGCCCTTTGAATAAATTTCCTTTTGCAGGCTGCGCCACCGTTCCATCGCGATGCAGATAGCCAAACCATTCACCGAATTCGTTATCGTGAAATTTCGTGTATGCATATTCATGAATCTGTTGATGCCATTTTTTGTATTTTTCATTACCAGTGATTGTGTATGCAAGAAGTGTTGCAATGATCGCTTCATTTTGTGGCCACCAGAATTTCATATCCTGCCAGTATTCCTGTACCGGTTTGTTATAAACGTCTCTGAAATACAAGATTCCACCATATTCTTTATCCCATCCGCGTTCCCACATGTAGTCGAGCATTTTGCAACCAAGCTCAATCAAATGCGGATCGTTATTCCTGTATTTTGCTTCATGCAAAATAAACCACGCGCCTTCAATCGCATGTCCAGGATTTAAAGTTCTTCCATCAATATGATCAATGATGCTTCCATCAGGAGCCACTTGTTCCATCACGCATTTGATATCATCTTTTACAAAGTAAGTTTCTATTTCTTTGATCCATTTTTCAATCCATTCATCACACCGTGGATCGCCAATGGTCTCACGTAATTGCTGCGCCGTATTCATCATAATCATCGGAACGCCAATTCCTTTGGCCGGACGAATATCTTCAAACTTAGGCTGAAGCTTGATTTCGCCTGTTGCATAACTCAAACATTTTCCAAATAATCCTCTTGCAAGTTTTGCTTTTTCTTTATCGCCACTTGCTTTTGCATAAGCCGCTAAAGCAGTAACCGCAAAGGTTTCAGAGAAAAAATATCTTCTCTTTCTGATTGGCTTTCCATCACGTGTTACATGAAAATACATTTGTCCGTCTTCTGCAAAACAATTATTCAGTAAAAATTCTATTCCTTTTTTTGCACCGTCAAGCCATTCTTGTTTCTGTTCCACTGTGTTATACAAAGTCGCTAAAAGCCACGCGGCACGTCCTTGTATCCAAACAGCTTTATCATCATCCAACAAACTTCCATCCCTATCACGCATCAATAAATAACCGCCGCATTCTTCATCAATACTTTTCGGAAACCAGAAAGGAATGGTGTCGTTGAGTAATTGATTTTTATAAAAATCCTTAAGCTTTCCGATTTCACTTTTTGAATAACTCATTTTTTATTTTTTATTTCTTTTTTGCAACAGCTTACTAATCTCTTTTCCTAAAACCTCATATCCATCAGCATTTGGATGCAAGCCATCGCTTATAAATAACTTAGGATTTATTTTATTTCCGATCAAAAAATCTTTTCCAAAATCAACATAATCAAAATGATTTTGTAAAGACATTCCCTTAATTTTTTTATTGATTGTTGCTACTCTTTCTTCCGATTTTGCCCGGGGTAAAATTCCAGCCATTGTAATCTTTGCATCCGGTTTTCTTTGTCTGATTGCGTCGATTAAAAATTGTAATCCTTCCACAATTTCAGAATCAGAATTTCCGGCAGATAAATTATTTGTGCCAATCATCAGCACGATATTTTTTCCTTTGAAATCATCAAACTCACCATGATAGACACGCCACAAAACATTCTCAATTCTGTCCCATCCAAAACCAGCATTCTGAACTTTTAATGGCTTCAAATACTTGTCCCACGCGGATTCGCCGCGAACAACTTGATAAGCAGGTGTTCCGCCAAAATAGTGAATGATCGAGTTTCCGATAATTAAATTCTGCGGATTATTTTGTTTAATATCTTCCTTCACTTGCTCATGCCGTCCTATCCAATCATAACCATCGCGATATTGTTCCACTGGAATTTCTGTTACAATTTTACTAACCGGTTCATTTAATATTTGACGGATTTTTTGCTCATAAGCGGCTGCGTATTTCATCATTCCAATATCATTCGGATGCAAGCCTTCTGTGGTAGAATTGATATCAAAACCAATCTCTTTATCAGTAAGCAAATAAATATTGCGAATTCCTGATTTCTGTAAATCGTTGAAAATTTTTTCAATCATCAAACTGCTGTTGTGATATTCATGCAATCTTGCAGTGTCCATAAAAAAAGGTGCATAACCAATGGCATGTTCGGTGAATAAGATGGGAACATTTTTGTCTTTTTCTCGTAATTTATTTACTCCATAAACCACACGATTTTTAATTTCTTCCTCAGAATAGCCTTTGGTAAGATTGGGCATGCAATCCAGAATATACAGTTTCGCATCCACTTTTGACATCAGATCAAAAATGGGTTTTTCAAATCTTCCATTACCCGAAAAGCCAAGATTGATAACGGTTCTATCGATATTTCTTTGAAGAATATTTGTCCATGCAAGTCCCGGTCTTGATGCAACAGCGCCCTGCAAAATAGAAGTACCATAAGCCACAATCGGTTGTTCTTTTCTTTTTTGCGCAAATGCAAAAGAATCTTTTTCATTCACACCTATTGTCAACCATTTCACTGAATTATATAACGGCAAATACAGATAAAACTCCGCAACTTTCGTTTGATTTTTTGCAAGGAATAAATTTCTAAAAGTGTACGAACACGTATCACCAAAATGATAACGTCCGGGCGCCCAGTTCCAGCTTCCGTTCACATCGATGGCAAACAAATCCAAACCACTTACGCCTGTGGATGGCATGTGCGGCATTGAAAAATTCTTACTGGCTAATGTATACCGAACCGTAATTTCTGTCGCCGTAGTCTTGAAATGAATAAATTCTCCGGCTGTATTTTCGGATAAATCCCAAACCGGTTTGCGGACACTGTCTTTCATCGAAATTGGAAGGCGATGAAAAATATTGGATGAATCCAGCACACAAACTCCTTCAACAAATTGCGGTTGATACCACTTTGTTTGTTGTTGGGAAAATGCAGGTTTAATAAATGCAACAGCCAATAAAGCAAAGAGATATTTTTTCATTTCAAATTTTATTTAGTTCGAATAAAATTATTGCTTTACAGTTTTATTTGATTTTATTTCAATTGAAAATGTGCTTGCGGGCAATCCTGCTTCATTCTCTAAATTCGCACGTGTAAAGGGTTTGAAAGCATAAAGCACTTTAATTATTTTTTCATTTTTGTCTAATGCCAGAATCACTTTATTCTCTTTTACTTCTGCGGTCGGTGAAAATATTTGTCCCTTTTCATTCATTACTTCAAACGCAATTAATGGTTCATTATTTCGTGTTTTTAATTTTTTGGCGTTTGAAAAACTAATTACAATTTTTTTATTTTTTTGAAAAGCACTTTGAACTGTTGGCCCGTTTGCAACAATACTTTTATGATAAGAATTTTTCAATGCAAGCAACGCCAAACGCTCTCCTACCGGCTGTTTGTGAGTTGGATGAACATTTAATGAATCACCATAATCGCTTGAAACCGCCATAAAAATATTTGGAATCTGTAAAGAAGCTTTTCGTTGCAGATCTCTGAAATATGGCCATGATGGACGATCGATACTTGACAGTTGAACAAAATAAAAAGGCAGATTTTCATTCCATAAATTTCTCCAGCTTGAGATTAAATGGGTGAAATTGTAAATGTACAAATCAACATTGTGCGCATCGCTGGCGCCCTGGTACCAAAGGATTCCTTTGATCGGCGTGTTTACCAGTTTCGAAATTCCTGCTTCATAATTATAGCAAGGTTCATAAGGATGACGTTGTCGTGGATCATTAGAAAGTTCTAAATTTTTTGCTGCGCGTTCCCGCACCCACGGCATGATAAAATCTGATTTTTTCCAGTTGTATAATTCATCTACCAAATAATTATCAAACTCCATCGTATGCCTGTCCATGAAGGAAACAATCGGCGCGCCGCCAACAGCCACTTCAATCAAACCAATTGGAACATTCTCTTCTTGTTGAATTTTTTGTCCAAAAAAATATGCTATTGCAGAAAAAGTTGCAGCCGATTGCGGATTACATTGTTGCCATTTTCCTGTAAAATATTCCAGCTTGTTTGTTTTATCTAAAACCGATGAATCCCACGCCACATCATCAGTTTCCTGGATCGCATTAAATTGAAACAACCTAATATTTTTATTGGTTGCTTTCGCAATTACGTCCTTCCCTTCGTACGCCTGATTCAACCGGAACAACATATTTGATTGCCCGGAACAAAGCCATACATCGCCCATTAAAATGTCGGTAAACTGAATTTTTTTATCTTTTGATGTTACCGTTAATGTGTAAGGACCGCCTGCAGGCAACGCATCAAAAATCACTTTCCATTTTCCATCAGAATCAGATTTCGTCTTTTTTGTTTCTTTACTGAAGCTCACGGTTACTTCTTCATTTGAATCAGCAGTACCAAAAAAGGGAATCGGTTTGTTGCGTTGCAAAACCATATCGTTTGCAAAAACATCCGGCATTTGTAATCCGCCGTAATCTCCTGTGATAGCAGCATACACGGTTTTTGCAAGAATGATCGCACCTTCTTTATTCGGATGTAAAGCATCAGGAAATAAATTGGGATGAAAATAAAAAGGGGTATGCAGATCAATCAGCCCGGTATGATTTACCTTGGCAATTTCAGGTATGAGGTTTTGAATTTTCCAATACCAATCTCTTGTTCCCGAACGAAACCTTGGATGATCATTGAAGATGGGCGTCATCTTGCAGATATAAATTTTTATATCCGGATTCACTTTTCTAAAAGTGTCAATTAACCATAAATAATCGCCACAAAAATCATCGCTGTAATTATTCCAATCGCGAGGATCGGTATCATTTAATCCAAGGTGAATAATAGCGATATCAGGAACCAAGTTGATCGCTTCTGCAAATTCTTTTGTTTTGTAATAAGGATAGTGCCCTTTGCGCAAAAGAGTTGCACCGCTATGTCCGAAGTTTTTTACTTCATATTTATCCCCCAACATTTTTTGCAATTGCACAGGATAAGATTGCGTTAAAGGATCTTTCAAACCATAGCCGTACGTAACAGAATTGCCTATGCAAGCGACTTTGATTATTTTATTTTGAGCAAAAACGCTGAAAGAAAAAAAGAAAAAAGCAATTATAGAAATTAAGAAATTTTTTTTCATCTTTTGGTTTTTAAAATCGAGTAAACAAAGGAATATTGTGAATTCCTATTTTAACGGGCGCCTTTTTTCAGCACCAACAGTTGCACTTTTTGGTCTTAAGAAAATCAACTGCACCATCACTGCAATCAATACAACGCCACCAAGCATTGCAAAACTTTTTCCGAGTTTTCCGGCATCGGAAGAGCGACCCAAGAAATCGGTAATGAACGCGCCAAAGAATACGCCTACCATGTTCATCAATCCATATCCAGTGGCTCTTAATTTTTGCGGAACAAACTGGCAAAGTATCGGCATGTTGTTGGCATCAAACATGCCAAAGCCAACGCCAAAGCAAATTGCAGCGGCTAACACATTAAAAACAGAATGTCCGAAACCAATTAATAATAAAGAAGGAATCGTTAAAGTCAATCCAATAGCGCTCGTGTAAATTCTACCACGAATATTTTTTTGAATCCATTTATCGGATAAGATTCCTCCGAAAATAACTCCGATAAAAGAAGATGCTGCAATAGTGATCGTTGACATAGGCCCGGCCTGTGACATAGGAATATCAAGGTTTTGAGCAAACAAAGTTGGCAGCCAGTTTTTAGTTGCCCATCCCGGCAAGCTGGGCACAGCGAAATAAAAAAGTATCACCCAGAAAGCAACGTTTGAAAACAACATCGCTAATCCTTTGAGCAAAGGAATTTTTTCAGTCACTAACATTTTTGTTTCACCTGATAAATCTTTTTCTTTCTTCTCTCTTAAAAAAACAATGAGGATTACTGAATAAATAATTCCTGAAATTCCAAACCAATGAAAAGTAGTGTGCCATGTGAAGGCCGCTGCCACCGTAGCTCCGAAGCCACCAAGCGCCTGTCCGAAATATAATCCGGTCATGTGAATTCCTATCGCGAGTGACCTTGTTTTATCAGAATGAAAATCTGCAATCAATGATAAACCAGCGGGAATATATAATGCTTCGCTGATTCCCATAATGGCGCGCAACCAATAAAGCTGGTGAAAAGTTGTGGCATATCCTATGGCGAAAGTAACACCTGACCAGACAAATAAACTTCCTACAATCAACCATTTCCTGTTGAACTTATCGGCGATGATTCCGGACACGGGGCTCATAAAACCATAAACCCACAAGAAGATGCCCATCAGGTAACCGAAGTTGGTCGCAGATTGCAGCTCGCGAATATCTATTTGCATAGAAGGCTTCATGGTAGAAAGCATTTGCCTGTCCATGTAATTCAGCAGAGCCACTACCCAAAGTAAGGCGACAAGAATCCATTTATAGTTTTTATTGTTCTGCATGAATCAGGTTTAATTTATCAGCTTTCAGAAAAAAAAGACAACAGCAATCGTAACTTATTGAATCGTTCCTATGATCACATCCGGCGTTCTGATTCCGGGTTTTATTTCTCCGTTAGAAACAACAATATCATTTCCCCATTTTACTGCTGTGGTTGTAACCTGCGCCGGATAAGGATATTCGCCAATTTTTGTCCATTTATTTTTAAGTGTATTGTACATTAATAATCCTTTGTAAAATCCTTTATGGTGAATGCTTAACGCATTTTTTTCTTTGGTTAATTTTTCTTTCTCCTCTTCAGAATTGGCTTTGGCAATTTGAGAAATATACGTTTCAATTTTATGAAAAACGATTCCATTATCTCCACCAATAATTAAGATATTATTTTTATCAACAGCAATGCCTGCTGCGGCTGAAAGATTAGAAATATTTTTTCCATCAGAAATATCAGCACATTTTTCCCATTCATTTTTCTTTAGGTCAAACACAAAAGTAGTATGATGCAATTCACTGATTCCTGATACAGTTTTTGTTCTTCCACCAAACAAATAAATATTCTTTTTCAATCCATCATTTTGCGCAATTAAAGTGGCATTGGCTAATGCAATTGGCAGATCAGGAAGTGGTTTCCATTGTTCATTTTCATTTTCTAAATCAAGACAAAAAAACTTCTTTGAAGAATTATTTTTTTCATCGCCCCCAGCTGCAAATACAGTATTATTAATATGTGTAAGCGATAAATTGGTTAATGCCAAAGGCATGGCAGGCAAAGAAATAACAGAGATTTCTGTTTTGCCGGGATTCCACTTTAGGAGGTATGCTTTATCAGAAATTCCATCTTCATTTTCGCCGCCGGCAAATACAATTCCTTTTTCGGTAGAAGTAACGCCGCAGTACGCAATTGGTTCAGGCAATGTATCCCTTACATTTTTATTCCAAATAAAATTGGTGCCTTCTTTTTGCAAAACATGAATTTCATTTGAATAATATTTTTTGCCTCCTTCCCAGGGCAAACCATGTGGAAAATTAGCGCCACCGGCAACAATGAAAACATTGTTATTAACGCCATTTATTGGGCCTGCAAAGCCTGGCGATTTTAATTGTGCACCTGATGGTGGAACCACTGCAGCCACCTTCCATTTTATCAAAATTTCACTTTTCTTTTTTACCTGCGCCGTTGATGTCATTGAGAAAAAAATTGTTAGCAATAAAAAATTTCTGATCATTTTTATTTTTTTGAAAGATCAAATGAATACTTATTGGTAGCCGTAAGGGCAACCGAAGGGTTTTCCCTACCGGCAACAAAAACTTTTGAAATTTAATTGATGCACATCTTTTTTAAATAATGCAAATTGCTCATCATTCATATTTTTTACAGGCAAACGAAATTCACCACAATCAACACCAACTAATTTCATATAAGCTTTTCCGGTGGCAATGCCGCCATATTTTCCCAACAAATAAATCATGTCAATAGATTGCTGTTGCAACGATTGCGCTTTCTTTAAATCATTATGATTAAAGGCGTCGATCAAATCATAATAAAGCGGCGCTGCATAGTTGAAAGTGCTGCCCACAGCTCCTTTGGAGCCAACAGCCAATGCTGACAACATATTTTCATCACGGCCCCAAAGCATGTCATACTTCCCATTTTGAAAATGAAGGCAGGAAAGAAAATCCATAAAATCTTCGTGCGTGTATTTGATCCCTGCAAAATTTGGAATCTTTCCTGCCACATTTTGTAACAGCTCAATCATAGGAAAACCAACTCCGTTCAACACCGGAATGTGGTAATAATAAAATGGCATATCGGGAACAGCATCAGCGATTTGTTGGCAACATTGTGCAAGCATTTCAACATTTGCTGGTTTAAAATAAAAAGGCGCCGTAAAAGAAACTGCATAAATGCCTTGATGTTGTGCGAACTTTGCCAGTTCGATACAATCAGCAATACAAGTGCCTCCAACAAGCAACATTACTTTAAAATTAGCATCACCTTTTGTGCAATCTGCCCACGCCTTTGTACAATCTTTTTTCTCCTGCATGGTGAGGGAAACACCTTCTCCTGTTGAGCCACAGATGAAAGCGCCGGTTACTTTATTTTGTTTTAGAAATTGATAGTATGAAGGAATCAGTTCTGCATTCAGTGAACCGTCTTTTTTCATTGGAGTGAAGGGAGCGGCAATCAACCCTTGTAAATGTTCTATTTTCATTATTGTTTGTTATTTTATTCTATTAAGCCGAAAAAAATCTCTTTATTTCTTTGTTTACTATACAATCAATTAATTTCTTTCAATTCATCTGCATCCCAATTTATTCCATTTCCTTTATGAACCGGAACCGCTGTAAACATCCATTTCACAGGGTTTTGCCAATCTTTTCCCTTAAAACTTTTCACCGGTAATTTTATTAAAATGGTATTCCATCCTTTTTTAAAATGCACTTTTGTTGGTGCGCGATATTCATAACCTTCATCAATCAAAGGGGTTTCCGAATCGCCTTTTTTTCCTGAGTTTTTCCATTGTGGCGGCGCAATTACATTTCCGTTGAGCCATATCTCACTTTTCCTCTTATCCCACGTCCCTTTTTCAGGATCATCAGTTGCAGTAGAACGTGAAAGATTATTAAAACCGATCCACATAAAACCAGTTGTGTCGCGGCTTTTCCAGATTTTCGTGTATGCATACCACGTAGTATTCTCTTTCGGATCATGAAGCCATGAAGTGAGCGCCGGGTACCACCAATGACGAAGATAAATAGTAGCTCCTGTTACTGTTTTACTTGCAACAGAATCGCTTAAAGAAACAGTTTTATTTTCGGGCCAAAAAGATTTTTTCAAGTCACCATCATTTTCAAAAGGCCCGAATAATTTCCAATGCAAATCACTTTGGAAAACGTAAGAAAAAGGCAAATTCTTAAAATATAAATGTTTGTGTTTTATCAAACGATCTTCAAATTGTTTGAAAGCCTTCGCTCTTGCTGAATCGCCGATATTTACAACCATACCTGGGAAACCGCCGCCCCGCCAGGATCTTTCTGCAAAAGCAAGCATCGCAGGATAAACAGGATTCATGCGCAACAAATCATTTTCATTCGAAGCACGACGATCATTCCACAAACAAATTTCGCCGCCTAATTTTTTCGCATCTCCATGTGTGGTGTCTAATAATTGCCTTTCAAAAATACTGACAACACTTTCTTCCGGATCCATGTGATTCAGATACAAGCTTCGTGAATCAATATATCGCGCATTCGGATTATCCATTCCTTTGCTTTCCCATAATTGGTGGATGGTTGCGTCATCATAATTACCTCCGGGATGCCAGCCGATAGTTTGTTTTCCCTGTTGATGAATTAAACCAGTGACCTCAGGAATAAAATTTTTGTTGGTAAACCTTACTTCATCTGCACCAATATGCAAATAAGGAACATGATAAGTGTTGTCAAATTCAGTAACAATTTCTTTTACTATTTCAAGGCCTTTTTCACTTTGCATATCAAAACCAAATGCTCTTGTAAATGCAGCACTGTGGCCCGGCATATCAATTTCAGGAACAAAAGTGATGAAGCGATCGCAGCAATATTGGATCAAATCTTTGATATCTTTTTGGCTATAAAATTTTCCTTTGTCACGAATCATATTTTTTGCCTCAGTAAGCTGCGGATATTTTTTGATAGCAATTCTCCAGGCAATATCTTCTGTCGGATGAAAATGAAAAACATTCAATTTGTATCGCGACATCACATCAATCTGCTGCTTTAATAATTTTAGCGATTGATAATTTCTTCCCACATCTACCATATAACCGCGCCATGAAAAGGCAGGCCAGTCAAGGATTTCACAGCCAGCAATTGTTTTATTATTTTCAATCAATTGCCTCAGCGTTTGCAAGCCATTGAAAATTCCATGAAGCGAATTGGCAGATAAAGAGATTTTATTTTTCGCAACTTTTAATTGATACGCCTCCTCCGAAAGAAAAGGAGCGTTCGCTTTTTCAAGTTTCAATTCGATGAAAGGACATTGGCTTTTCGATTTAAAAAGCACAGGTGATTTCCAGTCAATTATTTTTTGCAATTCAACTGCCATGCTTTTTAAAGACGAATCATTGACCAAAATTGTTTGGCAATTTTTCAGGATAAAATGCTCATGAGTCCATTTTAGATTTTGTGGTAAAGGAATAAGAGAAGGGTGAGAAATTCTTCCTGCATACGTCGAAAAGCCGCCGCAGATCAGCATCACTAATAATAGGATACAATTTCTTATTGTCTTTAGATTCATTGTTACCAATTCAATTAATTGCCCAAAGAACAAAATAGAAAATCATTCTTTTTGTTTGTTTACTGCAAGCAAATTAAAAAATACCGGAAACAGGAATGCTTCCGGTTTTTCTTGATTATGTGCTCGTGCCTATTTTAAAATTTAGGATAGCCAGGTGTTTGTTCCAATGCCGGATTGTTGGTCAATGTATTTCTATCAATTGGCCACAACATCTTATAAGCATCAGATGAAGGAACTGTGGTATATTCAAATACATATTTTCCGCTTGGATCCATTCTTATCAAATCATACCAGCGTTTTCCTTCAAAAATAAATTCATGAAATCTCTCCTCAAGGATCGCTTCTTTTGGATCTGCGTCAATTGCCTGGTTTGGATATCCCTGAACTGCAGGATCATAATTGTCACCAAATGCTCTTGCTCTCACCAAATTAATTTCATTTGAAGGATCTTGTCCCAAAGCCACTTCTGCTTCTGCTTTCAACAAAAGAAGATCGGCGTAGCGATAGATCGGATAATCGTTCGTGTAAACGCGGCTTCCTGCATTTTGTTCGCCTTTGTATTTACTTACAAAAGCGCCGGCTATCTGGTAATTGCCATTATCTAAGCTATAGGCAGCAGTAATGGAAGACCATTTGCGAGTGTCTTTATCATCAAACCTTCTGAAGGTGGCAATCTTTATCGGCGCTCTCAGCAATCCACCCCAATTATCATCTGTTACATTAAATTTCCTGTTCTCTGCTGAGTCATAATAGTTAGCAATCAAACCGGTCTGCGGCTCAAAAGTGCCCGCAAAAGGAAGCGTGGATTCATTCAGCTGATTATGAATTACATAAATCATTTCAGCATTTCCCTTATTGGAGGAAGAAAATACGTCGTCAAAATTGGAAAGTAAATGAAGCGATGGAACATTTGTTTGAATGTCATTCAATGCATTCAGTGCCACTGTAGCATCGGCTGTGCCCCCGCCGCGATAGCTTGTCCAGAGATAAACGTGCGCTTTTAACATTAAAGTAGCGGCTTTTGACCAATAACTTTTTTTGTTTCTGAAAGAATAGTCGTTTCCAAAACTGCTTAAGGATAATTCAATATCGCTTTTGATGAGTGCTATTACACTATCTACACTCGAAGCAGGTTTGGCAAGATGTGATACATCAATCGATGCAGTAGGTTCGGTTTGAATGATTACTTTTCCCCAGGATTTGGTCAATTGGAAATAATAAAAAGCACGCAATCCGTAAGCCATTCCCAAATAATAATTCTTATTCTCAGGTGTTACAATATTTAGTGTATTGAGTTTGGAGATCAGCAAATTAATCTGGTTGATATTAAAATAAAAACCTCCATAATTGCTTACACCCGGATTGTTTGCATCAAGCGTATTGTTCCAAAGATTTTCAACACCCTGGGTGGCTTCACCGGTAAAAGCCGAATTGGAGCCAGGATCAGTGCCGAAAACATCGGCCCGTAATTCGCCCAAAAGTTCAAACGACATTGTATTGTTTCTGAAAGCCTGTTCAATGCCAGAGACAAAAGCGTCTACCTGGTCCGGTGTTTTCCAATAGCTGGCATCGCTGAGGCTGCTCACGGGCGCAAGGTCCAGCTGTTTCGTGCATGAGTTTACGGCAATCGCAATCGATAAAACCAAAACCAATATCTTAATATATTTTTTCATTTTGATAATTTTAGTCGTTTAAAATGTCACTTGTACTCCAAAAACAAATGATCTTGGTGTTGGATAAGTACCTTGATATATCCCTCCAGACGGCGGTTCAGGTGTAGGCCCGCTAAAGTTGGTGATGTAAAATAAATTATCCCCACTTACATACACTCTTGCTGCAGAAAGAACTTTCGTTTTTGAAACAAGATTGCGTGCGAAATCGTATGAAAGCGTTATTTCGCGCGAAGCGAGATAACTTCCATTTTCATAAAATCTGGAATTGTTACTGTTAAGCGCAACGTTGGCGTTATTAATTCTTGTATAATTTTTCTTTCCGAGCGGAGCTGCTACCTGGTCCGCATAATATACTTTAGGAATATCCGAATTTGTATTGGTTGGAGACCATGAATTTTTTTGCCAATCAATGTAATTGAAAGTTCCCTGGTAATTTCCTAAAATACGCGCTACCTCGTCATTATAAATAACATATCCTGTTGCAAATTGGAAACGGGCATACAGGCTGAAACCTTTATAGGCTAAAGTGGCAGTAAAACCTCCTGTCCATTTTGGATTAATGTTACCAATATAAACCTGGTCGCGGTTGTCAATCGTATCATTGTGATCTACATCCAGCCAGTTTACATCACCAGGAGTAATAAAACTTGTAGCAGTAGTATTTGGGCCGCCAATTTTTGCTACCGCATCGTAACGACTTCCCGCAATTTTATTGATTTCTGCCTGGCTTTGGAAGATCGAAACTTGTTTGAACGCATAAACGTCACCCAAAGTTTGCCCTTCCTGGTAGCCACCTACCCAAACCAGTTGTCCTGATTTTGGATCGTAGATCTGGAATCCACCCTGACGATTGTTCGGCTGGCCATTTGGAGGTAATTGCAAAATTTTGTTCTTTACAAAAGAAGCATTCGCGCTAACATCCAATCTTAGCCCGTTTGGTTGATTGAGAATATTTGCATTCAATGCAAATTCATATCCAGTGTTTTGAAAAGTTCCAAGATTGGTTCTTACAGAGTTAAATCCTGTGTAACTTGGCAACGCTAAATTGGTCAACAAATCACTGGTTTTTCTGTCATAATAATCAAATATAAAGGTGATACGATTTTCTAAAAATCCTAAATCAAGTCCCAAATCAGTTGTCTTACTTTTTTCCCATCTCAGATTATTATTGATAATTCCTGTATTAAGGAAACCTGCATTACCATTGTAAAGCCCCTGCAAACCATAAATCCCCTGAACTTCATAGTTGCTCAATCCGGATACGTTTCCATTCACACCGTAGCTGATGCGCGGTTTAAACGTGGAAAAGATTTTGGAAATGCCGCTATTCTCGAAGAATTTTTCCTTATGCATATTCCAACCTGCAGACATTCCTGGAAAAACTCCGTACCTGTTGCCGGCAGGAAGACTGGAAACGCCATCCCTCCTGAAAACCAGTGTCAATAAATAGCGACGGTCGAAGTCATAATTCAATCGTCCAAACTGAGAAGAAATGCGGTATTCAGATTTGTCGCTATAGTTGGAACCAGGATTGAAAACAGTAGAAGCATTCACTGTTGGAATATCATCAGTCGGCGCCTGTGTTCCCAAAACCTGCATTTCAAATCCTTTTGTATCAAAATATTCTGCCCCCAACATTACATTCAAATTGTGTTGTCCAAATGAATGTGTGTAATTCACGATTCCATCGTATTGTGTTTGAAAGCTTCTGTCATAATAGGCATAAGCCTGGCGATTGGTATTTCCGGGATTTACCGGATTTGAAAATATCTGAGAATAAGTCTGGGTGGCTTTTTGAAAACCCTGATCCAGTTCTTCAAAATAATATCCTGAACCGGTTCCTTTTACATAAAGGTCAGGAAGGATATTCCACTGAACAGAAGCATTTGCAGTGATACGATTTACTTCATTGCCTGTATTTCTTTTGCTCAACCAGTATAATGGATTACCATCATTTACGCCATTTCCGGGGTTTGGTTTGGTTTTAGCAGAATCTAACCAAGGGTTCATCGTTGGCCACAAAGCTAGATTGCGATACATATTATTGATCTCACTTCCGTTTACACCAATTTGTGAAGAAGTAGAAGCATTTACACCAGAACTTACTTCTACATTGGGTTTCACTTTATAGGAACCATTTAAATTTCCTGAAAAGCGTTTGTAGCTTGAGCCCACAATAACTCCATCTTCATTATAATAATCAAAGCTGGAATAATATTTTCCTTTGTCATTTCCTCCGGTTACATCTATATAATGATCCTGGGTTTGTGTATTTCTGAAAACCAGGTTTGCAATTTCACCTCCGTGATCTTTAAAAATAATAGTTCCGCCATAAGGATCTCCAACGGTGTCCCAACCTTTAGTTAAAAGGTAAGCATTAGAGGCATCATATTTCCTTATATCAAATGTGGAAAGATCAGCTGAATCAGTAAGCAATCCGTAACCACGGCTTTTATTGACATCGGTAAGCGATCTGCCTGAATTTAAGTTTCCAAGACGATTGTAATAAATATAGTCTTTGGCATTCAAAAACTTATATCCTTTTCTCGCAGAATTGAAGCCTTGTGTAAACTTGTAAGAAATTTCCGCTTTTCCGTTTTTACCACTTTTGGTAGTGATCAGAATCACACCATTATTGGCCCTTGCACCATAAATGGCAGTGGCAGCAGCATCTTTCAACAATTGAATTGACTCAATATCTTCCGGTGGAATATCACTGTATGAACGGATGATTCCATCAACAACTACCAATGGGCCGCCTGGATTATTGATAGAAGCGCCACCGCGTAATAACACGGAAGGACCAGCGCCCGGCTGTCCTGTAGTAGTTACCACATTCAATCCAGGAAGAGTTCCCTGCAAGGCACTTCCTACATTGGCTCTTGGTACATTTTTCAAAACGGTTTGATCCAATTTAGCGACTGAACTGGTAATGGTTGATCGGTTTTGAGTTCCATAACCCACTACCACCACTTCACCAAGTTTACCGGCACTGGCATGCATTACAACTGTTAGATTTGAAGAGGTTCCAACTTTTACAGTTTCCGGATTGTAACCGGTGTGAGTAAAAGTAATCACATCTCCTGTATTAGCATCAATAGTAAATTGTCCATCGGCATTCGACTCAGTGCCGACGCCAGAACTTTTGATAATAATACTTGCGGCACTTAACGGTTTTCCATCCAGGTCTGAAATCACCGTGCCGGTTACTTTTTTTACCTGAGCCCATGTCGTGGCTGACAGCAGAAAGCAGGTAATTAAAATTCCAATTTTCAAAGGAGAAAATTTCATTTCAAAAGAGTTTTAAAAATTATTGTATTATGTTTGACATAATAAAAGTAAAAGGTTAATTTTATATCACCAAAAAAAATTTTCTTTTTATGAAGAAAATCTTTTTCGCATAGGAACTTTACATTTGTCAAATCTTACTTAACCACAGATCATGAACTCTGCCTTATTCAAAAAAAATCTTCAAACCATTGATACCAGTTCGCTGGTAGATAAAGTGGAAAAAAAACTTGTAGATATCCTGCAAAAGAAAAAATTAAAAGTTGGCGACAGCATTCCAAAAGAGGTAGAACTGGCCGAAACGTTGGGGGTTAGCCGCACAGTCATTCGCGAGGCTTTACTGCGATTGAGAATGATGGGACTTATCGAATCCAAAAAGAAAAAAGGCGCAGTGATCACCAGTCCGGATCTTTTTGGAATCATGAGCAAAAGCATGAATCCACACATACTGGACCAGGAAACTTTAAAAGAAATTTTTGAAATAAGGTTGGTATTAGAAATCGGAATGGCTGATTTTCTTTTTCAAAGAATAACAAAAGAAGACATTGCTGAGTTATATGAAATCGTAAAAAAAGAACCTTTGATTACTGATCAGCATTTGTTTAACATCAGCCATGAGATCGCTTTCCATGGAAAACTTTATGAAATCACCGGCAACGAAACTTTGAAAAAATTTCAGAGTATGTTGCTTCCTGTTTTTGATTATGTGCATCATAGTGGCCTGCTCGGAAAACAGATTCCATTCAAGAATTTCGTTTCCCACAAAGGATTGGTTGATGTATTGGCCAAAGGAACTCCTGAACTGTTCAGGAATGCGATGCGCAAGCATTTGGAAAATCATTTTGCACGTTTGTTTGATTGATTTTTTTACAGTAAACCAACTTTTAATCAGTCACCTATTTATTCTATAAAAATGTTCGAAATAAAATCTTATTTAGAAACAATAAAGCATTTGGTGATTTAAGCCGAACGAGTATATCAATGGCTAGTTTCTCAAGTTCTTACGTCAATGAATTTTTTTATTTTTCCTTTTAGTTTGAGAAATAGACAATACTTCCAAAAAAATTGCAAAAAAAGGCTCCTGTAGAAACAAGAGCCGTACCAAAACTAACTGCTTATGAGGATGCAAATATCGTTCGTTTTCTGTTATAGTTTATAAATTACTCTTCAAGCAAATTGAAAAGTAGTTCTTATTCTCCAGCAGGCATTTATTTTATCTATTTTATTAGGTTATATCGCTCACACAACAATTCAAACTGATAATATGTTTCTGCTGGAAGTG
>JBQCIM010000129.1:0-83549 GCA_051953735.1 Ginsengibacter sp. | reverse complement strand
AAAACGGAACTCCATTGATTCCATACAATTGTGCTTGTTGTTCATTTTGTCTTACCTGCTTTGAAAACTCTCCTGAATCAATTGTTTTCTTCAATTCATCTTTATCAATTCCTGCAGAAATACCAATGTTCATCAATATTTCAGCATCATCAATATTTTTTCCGTCTACAAAATGAGCTTTGAACAATGCTTCTTCAACATCATCAGCAACACCTTTGGTTTTAGCCAATTGAATCAATCTATGTGCATTAAATGAATTAGCGACCACTACTTTATCGAAATGAAAATCAAGACCAGCTTCTGAAGCCATTTTTTGTACATGACCATGCATCTGATCAACCTGTTCTTTTGAAATTCCTTTTGCTTCAGAAAGATGTTTAACATGATTTTCATGCTTATTGGTTATCAATGTTGGATCCAATTCAAAACTATGCCATTCCACTTCGATGTTATTTTTGTTTTGAAATTTATCTAAAGCCATTTCAAATTTTCTTTTACCAATATAGCAAAACGGACATCTTACGTCCGACCAAATATCTACTTTCATAATACTTTTTTTTTACATTTTAAATCAAAAATTCAGTAAATATTGTACAGAAACTGTGCTAAATAAAAGGAGTGCCAATTGGGCAGTTGTTGAGAAGGAAAACATCAGATTTTATCAGCCAATTCACTGATAAGGCAGGCTACTAAAGAAGTCCAGCCGGTTTGATGGCTGGCGCCCAATCCATGTCCGTCATCTCCGTGAAAATATTCGTAAAATAAAATGAGGTCTTCATTTTCCGGCTGTTCGTAAAACCAACTATACTTTCCGTTGATTCGCCGTTTTCCGGTTGCATCTTTTTCAAATAAGCTAATGACTCTTTTTGCCAATTCATCCGCAACCTGTTTCAGATTCATCAAATTTCCGGAACCGGTTGGGCATTCAACCATCAATTCATCTCCATAAAATTCTCCGTATTTTCTAATCGATTGAATGATCAGATAATTGATCGGAAGCCATACCGGACCGCGCCAGTTGGAGTTTCCACCGAAAAGATCCGAAGAAGAATCGCCTGGATCATATTGAATAGAATATTCAATATTTTCAATCGTTACCGAATAATGATTTTTTTCGTGAAATTTTGATAAAGCCCTGATTCCTCCGGGAGAAAGAAATTCTTCTTCATTCAATAAATGCTTCAAAATATTTTTCAATCTTTCCTGCGGAACGAGCGAAAGCAAAACCGTATTGCCTTCTGCACGTTCTTCATTTGGCCAGAAACGATTATTTTTTCGCCGGTAATTTTCAAACCAATTGGTTCTTTTTTTAAAATCCGGCAACAGGTCACGCACTTTTTTTTCTATTGTTGAAACGGCAAACAAAGTAGTTAATCCAACAATCGACTGAATGCGCAAATGCATTGGAGTAGCATCAGTTAAAGCAAGAATATCATAAAAAAATTTGTCTTCTTCATTCCACAAACCGTATTGATTCAAGGCTTCAGCAATCAACACAAAGTGTTCAAAAAATTTGGTGGCCATTTCTTCAAACGTGTTATCAACCACTGCAATCTCCAAAGCAATATCCATCATATTGAGCGCATACATTCCCATCCAGCTTGTGCCGTCAGCCTGCTCCAGGCGGTGGTTTCCGGGAAGTTCAATGCTACGGTTAAAAATTCCGATATTATCCAATCCTAAAAATCCGCCATGAAAAATATTATTTCCACTCGCGTCTTTCCTGTTGATCCACCAGGTGAAATTGATGATCAGTTTATGAAAAATATTTTTTAAAAAAGCAATATCTCCTTTCCCGGTTAAAGCTTTTTCGATCCGGTAAACCTGCAATGCTCCCCATGCATGAACCGGGGGATTGACATCACTAAAATGCCATTCATACGCCGGCAATTGTCCGTCCGGTTTCATGTACCATTCGCGCATGATCAGAAGCAATTGGTGTTTGGCAAAACTTGCATCAAACATGGCCATTGGAATACAATGAAAAGCCAGATCCCATGCGGCATACCACGGATATTCCCATTTGTCGGGCATGGAAATAATGTTCTGATTTTTTAAATGCTTCCAGTCGTGATTGCGGCCAAAAAGTTTACCATCATTTACGGGAGTGATTCCATCGCTGGTGGTCAGCCATTTTTCTACATCATAATGATAATATTGCTTGTTCCAAAGCAATCCTGCCAGTGCCTGCCGTTGAATTTTTTTACGGTCTTCAGAAATATGATGTGGAAGAATGGCATTATAAAATTCATCTGCTTCTTCTTTTCGTTTTGAAAAAATATTTTCAAAACCTTCTTCAAAAGCATTCTCCATTTCTTTATCTGACAACCGGAGATAAATGGTTTTAGAATCACCCGCGTTGATACTGTAATCATAGACTGGAGAAAATTTGGTTCCATAATTTCTTTTGCGAAGCTTCCCGATATTTTTTCTTTTGATGATGGCTGTATGAAAAGCATCTTTTACAAAAGGAGTTTCATTTGGTTTACCTGTCACTTTTTTTGTGTTCGTAACATTATCGGTAAATAAAGTGATGCGCGGAGGTTGAAAATAAAAATAATAAGTTCCAACTCTCTGATGAGCCGCCTTTACAGTTGTTTTATTGATGCATGTAATGACAGGTTGTTCTTTCAGATTTTCATTACTTGGACGATTGTAAAACCAAAGCGTTGGCAGAATCGTAATTCCTGCGCTTTTTGAGTAGCGATTATGAATGGTTATTTTAATAAAAATATCGTGAGCGTCTTGCTTGGCGTAAGTTACATGCACATCAAAATATTCGTTGTCATCAAAAATTCCGGTGTCAAGTAATTCGTATTCAGGAACATCTTTCGAACGTAATTTATTCTCAGTTTTTAATTGCTCGTAAGGAAATTCACGCTGAGGATATTTATACAAATATTCCATGTAATAATGCGTCGGAAGATTGTCGAGGTAATAATACAATTCCTTCACATCTTCGCCATGATTTCCTTGTTTATTACCCAATCCGTAAAGCCGTTCTTTTAAAACCGGATCTTTTCGATTCCATAAAGCGACGGCAAAACAAAGATTTTGAAAATAATCTGAAATTCCTGCCAAACCATCTTCTCCCCAGAGATACGCCCGACAATGAGACTGCTCGAAAGGAAAATAATTCCATGCATCACCATAGTATCCATAATCTTCGCGCACCGTTCCCCATTGGCGTTCACTTAAATACGGACCCCATTGTTCAAGTGGAATTTTTTTATGCGAATTTTCTTCAAGCCGTTGTTGTTCTGCCGTCATTTGCTTTTAATGTAACTTTTTTGAAGCATTCTTCTACATATTTCATTCCAAAGGTTTTTTGGGAAAAATAGGAAAGGGCATATTTGTTGGTTTACTATGAGTCAGAATTCTACAATCTAAAAAATATTTCAATAAGGTTGAATTAATACTTCAGTAGGTATTTTTAATTTGCCATGTAGTTGCCTTATCATTTCAAGCGACAATTTTCTTTTTTTATTCAAAATTTCACTCGCACGGCTTTTCAGGCCAATGATTTCCGCAAGCTCAGCCTGATTATAACCGAATTGTTCCATCCTGAATTTTATAGCCTCTATTGGATCAGGAAGTCCAACCGGAAAATGTTCGTCTTCATACTTTTCAAGAAGTATGCTCAGTATCTGAAGCTCATCTCCTTCAGAAGAGTCTTTTTTTGCATCAAAAATTGTTTCGAGCCTTTCTAAAGCCTGCTCATAATCTTTCTTTGTTTTTATTGGCTTAATTGTCATTGATTTAAATTTTTTGTGCATTTAATTTTATCACACTCCGCATGTGTTCCGATGAACCGTATCCATAGTATTTGATATTCATAATTCAATTTAATAATTAAACGGTAATGATTCCCTTTAATATTAAAAACAACCCGATTATCAGAAAGAAAACTGGCAGTCGGATATTCTCTCTTAATATCATTAGAATTCTTCCAATTTGCCTTTGTACTTTCCTGATATCAGGATTTCAATTGCTGTTCACAATCTGAATGTTTTTGCCAAAATTCTGGGATTTTTTATTTTAAAAGAATTTTATCTCAAAAAACAAATTCCACTTAAAACTCCTTTCACTCTAAATCTCTTCTTTTTTGCATTTCTTCCATCCCTTTTCTTTTCCTCTCCCAATCCCTATCTTTGCTGCCGTTTAAAAAAAAAGCTACTATGAAGCCTTTACACATGGTTGATTTAAAATCGCAATATCTCAACATAAAAGATCAGGTAGATGCTGCGATTGCAGGAGTTTTGGACAGTACTGTTTTTATTGGCGGCCCGCAGGTAGCTGGCTTTGCTCAAAATCTTGCGAATTATCTTGGCTCAAAACATGTCATCCCCTGCGCCAACGGAACCGATGCATTGCAAATTGCGATGATGGCCCTTGGCGTGCAACCGGGTGATGAAGTGATAACGCCTTCTTTCACATACGTGGCAACTACAGAAGTAATTGCATTATTGAAATTAAAACCGGTTTTTGTTGAAGTAAATCAAAAAACTTTTTGCGTAGATCCCGAAGCAATTCGAAAAGCAATTACACCAAAAACAAAAGCGATCGTGCCGGTTCATTTGTATGGACAATCCTGTGAAATGGAGGAAATTATGGCGATTGCTAAAGAGCATCATTTATTTGTGATTGAAGATAATGCCCAGGCAATAGGAAGCGATTATACTTTTAAAGATGGAATGGTAAAGAAAACCGGAACGATCGGAGATATTGGTTGCACTTCATTTTTCCCTAGCAAAAATCTGGGTTGCTATGGTGATGGCGGCGCTCTTTGTACCGATGACGATGGGGTTGCAGAAAAAATAAAAATGATTGCGAATCACGGACAAAAAACGAGATATTATCATGAAATGGTTGGCTGCAATTCGCGCCTGGATGCACTGCAGGCAGCGATCTTAAACATCAAATTGCCATTGCTCGACAGTTATATTGAGGCAAGAAGAAAAGCCGCCGACCATTACGATAAGGCCTTTGCTGGAAATGCAAGAATTCAAACTCCTTTTCGTTCTGATTTTTGCAAACATGTTTTTCATCAATACACATTGATCCTTGATAACATTGATAATCCTGAGAGCTTTCGGGATGGACTTGTAGCGTTTCTTGCTGAAAATAATGTTCCTTCAATGATCTATTATCCTGTGCCTGCTCATAAACAAAAAATGTTTGCATCTTTTGGAGCAGCTGATTACCAACTGGAAAAAACTGACTGGCTTACGCATAGAGTAGTTTCTCTGCCAATTCATACAGAACTTGACGAAGAACAATTGAATTACATCACCGAAAAAGTTTTAGAATACGTAAATAAACCCTAATGAATATTGCAGTTATCGGAACCGGATATGTAGGCTTGGTAACAGGAACCTGTTTTGCTGAAACAGGAAACAATGTTACCTGCGTGGACATTGATGAAGAAAAAGTAAAAAAATTATCCGGCGGACAAATCACCATTTTTGAACCGGGACTTGAAAAACTTTTTGAAAGAAACCGAAAAGAAGGTCGGTTAAAATTTACTACTTCCCTTGCGGAAGGAATTAAGAATGCTAAAGTCGTTTTTCTGGCACTGCCTACACCTCCCGATGGGGACGGCTTTGCTGATTTGAAATATGTTTTGGGAGTGGCTGAAAAGATTGGAACTCTTTTGCAGAAAGGCTCTTATAAAACGATCGTTGATAAAAGTACAGTGCCTGTTGGAACTGCCGACAGAGTGAAGGAAACGATTTTGAAAAGCGCCGCTTCAGCAGGAATTGAAAATGCACCAAAATTATTTGATGTTGTTAGTAACCCTGAATTTTTGCGTGAGGGAGTTGCGGTAGAAGATTTCATGAAACCAGAGCGTGTGATCATTGGGACTTCTTCTGAAAAAGCAAAGAAACTTATGGGAGAATTATATGCTCCGTTCGTTCGTCAGGGAAACCCGGTAATTTTCATGGACGAAAGATCTGCGGAGCTAACAAAATATGCTGCCAATTCGTTTCTGGCTACAAAAATTTCCTTCATGAATGAAATTGCTCAACTGTGCGAAAGGCTCGGCGCCGACGTTGACATGGTACGAAGAGGAATGGGAAGTGATGGAAGAATTGGAAGAAGATTTTTATTTCCGGGAATAGGTTATGGCGGAAGTTGTTTTCCAAAAGACGTTCAGGCTTTATCAAAATCTTCTCACCAGGCGGATTATGAATTTAAAATTCTGGAAGCCGTGATGCAGGTGAATGAAAAACAAAAAATGCATCTTTTGCCTAAGATAAAATTATATTTCAAAAATAATTTAAAAGGAAAAAAGATCGCATTGTGGGGATTGGCTTTTAAACCAAACACTGACGATATTCGCGAGGCTCCTGCTTTAAGAATTATTAAAGATTTGATTTATGAAGGAGCTTCAATAACAGCTTACGATCCCGAAGCAATGGAAAATGTGAAAAAAGAAATTGGCGACAAAATTGCTTATGCAGAAAATCAATATGAAGCGCTGAGAGACGCAGACGCCTTGGTGATTGCAACAGAATGGAGCGAATTCAGAACTCCGGATTTTAATAAGATGAAATCGCTGCTCAAAAATGCGGCTATTTTCGATGGTAGAAATCTTTTTGAATTATACCAGATGAAAGATTGCGGATTTTATTATGTGAGTGTGGGAAGAAGAGCTATCAATTAATGTGCTGATGTGCTAATATGCAATTAGCTAATGTGAAAATTCGAAAATGAGCTGAAATAATTGAATAATAGAATAATTGAATAATTAAAATAATTAAGAGTGTCAGACAAAAGAATTTTAATTACAGGCGCAGCCGGATTTCTAGGCTCTCATCTTTGTGACCGGTTTGTGAAAGAAGGAATGCATGTAATTGGAATGGACAACCTGATCACAGGCGATTTAAAAAATATTCAACATCTTTTCCAGCTTAAAAATTTTGAATTTTATCATTGCGATGTTTCAAAATTTATCCACGTTCCTGGGAAATTGGATTACATTTTGCATTTTGCTTCTCCTGCCAGCCCGATTGATTATTTGAAAATCCCGATTCAGACATTAAAAGTTGGTTCACTGGGAACGCATAATTGCCTTGGACTTGCATTGGCAAAAAATGCGAGAATATTGGTTGCATCCACCAGCGAAGTTTATGGGGATCCTTTAGTTCATCCACAAACTGAGGATTATTGGGGAAATGTAAATCCGATCGGACCACGTGGAGTGTATGACGAAGCGAAGCGTTTTCAGGAAGCGATAACAACGGCGTATCATACTTTTCACGGTTTGCAGACAAGGATCGTGAGGATCTTCAATACTTATGGCCCGAGAATGAGATTGAATGATGGAAGAGCATTGCCTGCTTTTATTGGTCAGGCTTTGCGTGGAGAGGATTTGACAGTTTTTGGAGATGGCAGCCAGACCAGAAGTTTTTGTTATGTTGATGATCTGATCGAAGGGATTTACCGTTTATTAATGAGCGATTATTCAGAGCCCGTAAACATTGGAAATCCGGATCAGATCACATTGAAAGAGTTTGCAGAAGAGGTAATTAAACTTACCGGATCAAACCAAAAGATAGTTTATAAACCTTTGCCGCAGGATGATCCAAAACAAAGGCAACCGGACATTACAAGAGCACAAAAACTTTTAAATTGGAAACCGAAAGTAAGCCGTGCTGAAGGTTTGAAGATCACGTATGAATATTTCAAATCATTGCCGCAAGAAGATTGGTATAAATTGCCAAAAGAGTTTGAGAGCAAGAGATTGGGATATGAAGAGATTGGACAGGTGAGTGATAAGAGATAAGTGATGGCGAAAAGAATTCGTGCAATTCGTGTTTTACAATTCGTATAATCCGTGTCCTATAATCCGTGTTCTATAATTCGTGTTTAAAAATTCGTATACTAAAAATAAAATAATGTACCAGGAACTATTAGATAAAAAGAAAAAACTGGCTGTGATTGGATTAGGATATGTGGGTTTGCCGATCGCGCTTGAATTTGCGAAAAAGATTTCCGTTATTGGTTTTGATATCAATCCAGACAGAATAAAATTAATGCAGAATGCTATCGATCCAAGCAATGAATTGGAATCTTCTGCCTTTGCTGATTGCGACATAGAATTTACCAACAGCCTTGATAAGCTTCGGGAAGCAAATTTCTTCATCGTAGCAGTGCCAACACCCGTTGATGAATATAATGTTCCTAATTTAATTCCGGTTATTAAAGCGAGTGAAACCATCGGAAAAGTTTTGAAGAAAGGAGATTATGTAGTTTTTGAAAGCACAGTTTATCCGGGGTGTACAGAAGAAGATTGCCTTCCTGTAATTGAAAAATTATCAGGTTTAAAAGTTTGTGATGATTTCAAATTAGGTTATTCCCCGGAAAGAATTAATCCCGGAGATAAAGAACATACTTTGGCAAGTATTGTAAAAGTGGTGAGCGGATGTGACCAGGAAAGTTTGGAAACGATTGCTAAAGTTTATGAGTTGGTCGTTAAGGCTGGCGTTCATCAAGCATCTTCCATAAAAGTTGCGGAAGCGGCAAAAATTATTGAGAACACACAAAGAGATTTGAACATTGCTCTGATGAATGAACTGTCCATTATTTTTGATAAAATGGGCATCAATACCTTTGAAGTGCTGGCAGCTGCCGGAACAAAATGGAACTTTTTAAAATTTCAGCCAGGGCTTGTAGGTGGCCACTGTATTGGTGTTGATCCGTATTATCTGACTTATAAATCTCAAAAACTCGGTTATGATTCACAGGTAATTCTTGCAGGTCGTTCCATCAATGATGGCATGGCGGGATATGTTGCCAGAAAGGTTTTGATGCATATTATAAAAGAGAGTGGGAATGTAAAAGAAGCGAAAGTTTTGGTAATGGGCGCTACTTTCAAAGAAAATGTAAGCGATATCCGCAATTCCAAAGTTGCTGATATAATCCATGAATTAAAATCTTATTCGTTAAATGTTGACGTTACCGATCCTCATGCAGACAGCAAGGAATTGAAGCATGAATATGACTTTGAATTAACACCTGATTTATCAAATGATTATGACGCCGTAATTGTTAGCGTGCCTCACAAAGCTTACTTAAATATGGACGATAATTCATTTGCGAGCATCACTAAATCCCATGGATTGGTTGCGGATCTGAAAGGAAGTTATCGTGGAAAAATTTCAAGCCGAAAATATTGGAGCCTTTAAAAATAAAATAAATTGGAGCACAAATTTCACAAAGAAGATTTAAGTAAACTTTCCTTCTTAGTCACTGGTGGCGCTGGTTTCATTGGAAGTCATATTGCAGAATATTTATTAAAAAATGGCGCGGGAAAAGTCAGAGTAATTGATAATTTTGCAAATGGTTTTCAATCAAATCTTGACGTATTACGTGGTTATAAAGGATTTGAATTCTTGGAAGGTGATATTAGGAATTTGGATTTTTGCAGAAAATCTTGTGAAGGAATTAATTATGTAAGTCACCAGGCTGCTTTAGGTTCAGTGCCACGTTCTATAAAAGATCCATCAAGTACGAACGATGTAAATGTTGGTGGGTTTGTAAATATTTTAAAAGCCGCTGTTGAAAATAATGTAAAGCAATTTGTTTACGCGTCTTCTTCTTCGGTTTATGGAGATGAACCAACTTTGCCAAAAAAAGAAGAGCGCATCGGCAATTGTTTGTCGCCATATGCAGTGAGTAAAAGATCGGATGAATTGTATGCCGATGTTTTTTCAAAAACTTACAACATTCCTGTTTTAGGATTTCGTTATTTCAATATTTTTGGTCCACGACAAGATCCCGATGGTCCTTATGCAGCTGTGATCCCACTTTTTGTAAAAGCAATTATGAACAATACTTCAGCTTTTATCAATGGTGACGGCAAGCAAACAAGAGATTTTACTTTTGTTGAAAACGCAGTGCAGATCAATGTCAGAGGAATGCTAAGTACCAATGAAGAAGCAGAAAACAAGGTTTACAATGTTGCTATTGGTGAAAATTATTCGGTCAATTTTTTATACAACTACATTAAAGATTATTTGAAAAGTGATATAGAACCCACTCATCGTGAACCACGTGAAGGAGATATTCGTAATTCACTTGCTGATATTTCACGCGCTAAAAATTTGCTCGGATATGAACCTACAACTAAGTTTGAAACCGGTTTGGTAAAAACGATTGAATACTTTAAACATTTATATTCGCAAAAATAATTTGCAGCACTGTTTTAATTTTTTTAAATGCCATTTATTAAAACCGGTTTTCCCGGATTGTTAGTTTTTGAACCAAGGGTTTTTGAAGATAACCGTGGATATTTTTTTGAAAGTTATAATCAAAATATTTTTTGTGAAGAAGGAATAGAAATCAGGTTTGTACAGGATAATCAGGCCAGATCTTCATTTGGTGTTGTTCGTGGATTGCATTTTCAAAAAGATCCTTTTGCACAAACCAAACTTCTAAGGGTTTTAAGTGGCGAAATTATTGATGCCGTTGTTGACATTCGAAAAAATTCTCCAACTTACGGTCAGGCATATACGATTTTACTTTCAGCAGAAAATAAAAAACAACTTTTAGTGCCGAAAGGTTTTGCTCATGGTTATTCTGTAATCAGCGAAACTGCAGAAGTGTTTTATAAATGCGATGAATTCTATCACAAAGAAACCGAAGGCGGCATTTCATGGAACGATCCTTCGCTAAATATTGATTGGCAACTTCCTTCTGAAAAGATTACTGTTTCTGAAAAAGATCAACAGTATCCTTTGTTAGAAAATAGTGATTATGGATTTGTTTTTAAAGGATGAGAAAAATATAAAGTAACAAGCAATGAGTAAAAATAAAATCCTTCTTATTTGTTTGTTTCCTACAATTTCATAATGCATTTAGAAATACCGACAATATTGATTACTGGCGCGAATGGCCAACTTGCAACTGAACTAAAGGTTCTTTCTTCAGATTTTCCTCAATATCAATTTTTGTTTACTACAAAAGAAGAATTGCCAATTGAAAATACAGAATCGCTAAAATCTTTTTTTCAAAAAAATAAAATTGATTATTGTATCAATTGCGCTGCTTACACAGCCGTTGATAAAGCAGAAACAGAAAAAGAAAAAGCGTTTTTGATTAATGCTGATGCGGTCGGAGAACTTGCAACTGTTTGTTATGATCATCAAACCAAACTCATTCATATTTCTACAGATTACGTGTATGACGGAACTGTTCATCAGGCTTTAAAAGAAGAAAATCCTACCGGTCCAATTAATGTTTACGGCGCATCAAAATTGAAAGGCGAAGAATTGGCATTACAAAAAAATCCTTCAACGCTTGTCATTCGCACTTCCTGGGTTTATTCTTCCTTCGGAAATAATTTTGTAAAAACGATGATCCGTTTGTTCAAAGAAAAAAACGAAATCAATGTGATCAATGATCAATATGGTTCGCCGACTTATGCTGCTGATCTTGCCGAAATAATTATGAAATTTATTGATAGAATTGAACAAGGAGAAGAATTTTCAGGTGTGGTAAATTTTTCAAACAGCGGTGTTTCGACGTGGTACGAGTTCGCAGCGATAATAAAATCATTAGTTAATAATAATTGTAAAATAAATCCAATCCCAACGTCTTCCTATCCAACTCCTGCGAAACGGCCACTGTATTCAGTTTTAGATACTTCAAAAATTAAAGAGCTATTGCAAATTGAAATTCCCTCCTGGGAAGAAAGTTTGGAAAAATGTGTTGATATTCTCAAAACAGCTTAATCTCTACCAGATTTTTCCGAGAAATAAACTTTCTATTTTCCTTCTATCTTTGTCGTTAAACTTCAAACGCTTTGGCAAAATTTCAATCACAATATATTCCGTATTCGCAAACAAAAAAGTTTACAAAAATTGTTATTGATTACATCAATGCAGTTCCCGAATTAAAAGATTTTTTTGAACACCCTGTAAATTTGGAAGGAATAAAATCTTCAATTGCCGAAAGAAAAAAATTTAATACCAATCGCGAATTGCTCGTTGATCATTTTACTAAACAATACGAAAACTTCGAAGATTGCGAAACAATAAAAGCGAACATTCACGCGCTTTTGAGTGAAAACACTTTTACGGTCTGTACTGCGCATCAGCCAAATATTTTCACCGGCCATCTTTATTTCGTGTACAAAATTTTGCATACAGTAAAGCTGGCCGATTCTTTAAAAAAAGAATTACCTGAATATAATTTCGTTCCTGTTTTTTTTATGGGAAGTGAGGATGCGGATCTGGAAGAATTGAATCATATCGTAATTGATGGACAAAAATATACCTGGGAAACCAGGCAAACGGGTGCGGTTGGAAGAATGAAAATTGATAATAATCTTCTTCAGTTAATTGATAAAATCGCCGGAAGATTGTCTGTCGAAAAATTCGGAAACGAGGTTATTGAATTATTGAAAAGATCTTTTACAAAAGACGAAACAATAGAGCAGGCAACGTTCTTATTCGTTCATTATCTCTTTAAGCAATATGGCTTATTGGTCTTATTGCCTGATAATGCCGCGTTCAAAAAAGAAATGGTTTCAGTTTTTGAAGATGACATTTTTAATCACACTTCATCAGAAATTGTGAACAAATCTTCTGAAAAATTATCACAGAATTATAAAGCGCAAGCTTATCCCCGGGAGATCAATTTATTTTATCTGAAAGATAATTTAAGGAACAGAATTGTTCCTGTGAATGATCATTTTGTCGTGCATGATACTGATATCGTTTTTTCAAAAGAAGCAATCAAAAAAGAATTGAATGAACATCCGGAACGCTTTAGTCCAAATGTGATTCTGCGTGGATTATTCCAGGAAATAATTTTGCCGGATGTTGCGTGGATCGGCGGTGGCGGTGAGCTTGCTTATTGGCTCCAACTGAAAGATCTGTTTAAAAATTATTCTGTTCCCTATCCTGTTTTGATCGTTAGAAATTCTTTTTTGATCATTGACGAGAAGTTTCATTTGCTGTTAAAAAAATTAAATCTTTTTGCAGTAGAATTTTTTAAAGGAAAAGAAAATTTACTGAATGAATTAGTAGAAAAAGAAAGTTCAAATCCTTTAAATCTTGTCAATGAAAAAAAGGAATTTGAAAATATTTATTACCAGCTCAAAGAGGTTGTAAAGCGCATTGACACTACGCTTGAAGAACACGTACTAGCTTTGGAAAAAAAGCAAATGAAAAAATTATCTTCCCTGGAAAAGAAAATGTTCCGCGCAGAAAAAAGAAAATTTACTGATCAAAAAAATCAATTGAACAAAATATTTTCCTCCTTATTTCCTAATGATGGATTGCAGGAACGTACGGAAAACTTTATGCTCTTTTATGGAAAATGGGGAAACGATTTTTTTAAAACTTTATATGATGCATCACTCACTGTAGAGCAACAATTTTGCATCATCGAAGAAATAGTTTCTTAAAAAGCAAAAAAGAAAACACAGATATTTCTTTGTTTACTGAATAAAATATTACTGATCATAAACTTCAGGATTTACAGGAAAAGGAAGACGCTTTCCATTTAATCCGGCAATAATATTTTCTGCAGCAATGGATGCCATGGCATTTCTTGTCTCAACAGTTGCACTGCCAATGTGAGGAAGAACTGCTGCATTTGGCATGGTCAACAAAGGATTGTCCTTTTTCATTGGTTCAGGATTGGTAACATCCAGACCTGCTCCCCAAATAGTTTCGTTTTGTAATGCTTCTATAAGATCATTTTCGTTGTGCATTGCACCTCTTGCAGTATTGATAAAAATGGAAGTTCGCTTCATTTTTTCAAAAGCAGATCTATCAAATTTCCCTCTTGTTGAAGGAGACAAATTGCTATGAACTGAAAGAACATCACTGTTTTTTAATAGTTCATCAAATGAAACGAATTGTGCATTCAATTCATTTTCTGCTGCAAGATTTCGATGACGATTATGATAGATGACTTTCATGTGATAAGCGCCAACACAGCGTTTTGCCATTTCAAAACCGATATTTCCTAATCCAAATATTCCCAAAGTTTTTCCATCCAGTTGAATGCCAAGATTGGCTGTTGGTTCAAAAAATTTCCAATCGCCTTTCACAATTTTATCGTGCAAATAAAAAGCTTTTCGCGAAACGGAAAGCATGAGCAAAAAAGCTACATCAGCTGTTGGTCCACTCAAAATTCCCGGAGTATTTCCAACAGGAATTTTTAATTTATCAGCCTCTGCAATATCAACATTATCATAACCAACTGAATGCAAAGCGATCACTTTTAAGTTCTTGCATTCATTCAGGAAGTGTGCATCCATTTTGTTGTAACCCGCTGCCAGCAGCGCATCACAATGTTGACAATGTTCAATTAATTCTTCCTGTGTCAATTCTCTTTTTTCATTCCATTGCTCAATTTCTATTCCTGCATCTCTCAATTTTTGTAATCCAACTTCCGGAATCAATCTTGTGATAAAAACTTTCATCAATAAGTCATTTTATTTTTTAGATCAAAAGTAAAGGTATGAAAGCCTGATTTTACAATCATTTTCTTGAAGCAAGCTGGCTGCGAATACGGCTTAAAGTTTCAGGTGTAATTCCAAGATAAGAAGCGACCATGTGGAGTGGAACTCTTTGAATACATCCCGGAAAATTGTTTATGAGTTTTGTATATTTTTCTTCAGCGGTTTCACTAAAAGAGCTGATAAGTCTTCTCTGAGTTGCGATTAAATTGTTCTGAATTAAAATTCTGAAATAGCGCTCAAATACTGGAATTTTTTGAAGCAAAATGTCCCATGAGGATTTTGTAATTAACAACAATTCGCATTCCTCAAGCGCTTCAATATTAAACCGGGAAGGCTCATTGGTAAGAAAACTATAAAGATCAGCGATCCACCAACCTTCTGCCGAAAATTGCAGAATCGGCTCGTTTCCCTTTTCATCAATAATGTAAGTGCGGAGCAAACCACGCTCCACGAAAGCAGTGTATTTACAAACATCACCTTCCTGCAAAAGATACTGACGTTTGCGTAATTTTTTTGGAATGAAAAGAGTTTTGCAAAAATTAAATTCCTCCTCAGTCAGAGAAATATGTTCATTAATACTTTTCGATAAAAGTTCAAACATTCAACTTTCAATTAGATTTTGCAAATTAAATCAATTGTAATTAACGTATGTACAATTATCCAATTTGTACATTTGCGCTGCTTGATTTTTTAAAATAATTTATGGAAAATAAATACAATACAAAAGAGTTTAATGAAGTGATTCAGAACAGGCGTAGCGTTTATCCTTATCAATTTGAAAGTGGAAAGAAAATACCTGATGAAATTGTTTTTCAAATTCTCGAAAATGCCAACCGTGCTCCTACTCATAAACTTACACAACCGTGGCGCTTCACGGTTTTCAGTGGAAAAGGATTGGAAACTTTTTCCAAATTGCAAACAGAAATTTATACAGATTTCGCAGGAGAAAATTTCAAAGAAAAGAAATTGAAAAATCTGAAAGAATATCCTTTAATGTCTTCTCACATTATCGCAATTGGAATGAAGAGAACAACTGAAATAAATATTCCGGAAGAGGAAGAAATTATTGCCACTGCCTGTGCGATTGAAAATATTTATCTAAGCGTTGCTGCATATGGACTTGGTGGTTATTTATCAACAGGAGGAATTACTTATCTCGAAGAAGCAAAGCCATATTTTGGTCTCGAGCCAAAAGATAAACTGATCGGATTCTTTTATATTGGTTATCCAAAAATTCTTTCAAATCCTTTATCGAAGCGTGCTTCAGTGAATGAAAAAACAAAATGGATCTCAGAATAACGATTAACAAGATCTTTAATCAGCATTATTTTTCATCAAACTATTCATCCTTTGTCTTGACTTATTAAAGATCATAATGCCATTTTTTTTACCTTTACGTTTTTGTTTTTTCTCTTCTTCTGATAAATGGTTTACAGATTGACATTCTTCGGAACAACAACCTTCATATTTTTTTGCACATGATTCGCATTGAATGAAAAGCAGGTGGCACGCTTCATTTGCGCAGTTCGTGTGTGTATCGCAGGGTGCGCCACATTGATGGCAATGACTGATTATTTCTTCTCCAATCTTCTCTCCCAGCCTTCCATCAAACACAAAGTTTTTTCCCAAAAATTTATTCGGGAGATTTTCTTCTTTTACTTTATTCGCATATTGAATAATTCCACCCTCGAGGTGATACACATTTTGGAAACCATTGTGCAACATATACGCACTGGCCTTTTCACAACGAATTCCACCAGTGCAATACATAATTATATTCTTATCTTTTTTTTCTTTCAGTAGATCAACTGCCATAGGAAGCTGCTGCCTGAAAGTATCAGAAGGAATTTCAATTGCATTTTGAAAATGGCCAACTTCAAATTCATAATGATTTCGCATATCAACAACAATTGTTTCAGGATCGGAAGTAAGTTTATTAAAAGAATCTGCATCCACATATTTCCCTTTTTTTCTCATGTCAAAGTTGGGATCGTTAATTCCATCAGCAACGATCTTATTTCTCACTTTTACTTTCAAGACCCAAAAACTTTTCCCATCATCATCAACAGCAATATTCAAGCGAACATCTGTTAAGAAAGAAATTGAATTAAGATAGTCTTTAAATTTTTCAAAGTTTGATTGTGGAACACTCATCTGCGCGTTGATGCCTTCATGAGCCACATAGATCCTTCCGAATGCTTTTAATTCATTCAGATTTTTATAAAATTCATTTCGAAAAGCAGCAGGATCTTCAATAAATGCATACCGGTAAAACGAAAGTGTGGTTCGTGGTTCCTTTTCCTCAAATAATAATTTTTTCAGTTCTTTTTGAGAAACACGATTATGTAATAATGCCATGACTTTTTATTTTACCCGGGTTTATTTGAGACATTTACAGGATGAGTCAAACCTTTTAAAAGGCGGATAAAATAATTCGCAAAGATAAACCAGATGACCGTTTTTAAAAAGGGGTATGGCTTTTGTTTCACCCGTAATCGATTAATTATTTATTAATTTTTAAATCGACTTTTATGAAAAAGACAATCATTTTTGCGACGGCATTTTTGATAATGTTGAATGCAAAAGCACAGACTGCTCATTTTGGAATAAAAGCAGGATTGAACGCCTCTTCCCTGAGCTATAAAGACAATTCAGATATGCAAAGTAAAATCGGATTTAATGCTGGTTTACTGGCACACATACATACTGGAAGTAATTTCTGGGCTTTTCAACCGGAAGTGTATTATTCAGCTGAAGGCGTACATAGTAAATCAAACAGCAATGTGAGCACTGATCTTGGTTACATCAATGTTCCTGTATTGATACAATATATGTTCAGCAACGGTTTCAGATTACAAGCAGGGCCGCAGGTTGGATTTTTAATGAGCGCTAAAAGCAAAGTGAGTTCTGTTTCAACAGATATTAAAAACGAATTAAATGGAGCAGTATTTTCAATTCCCGCAGGAATCAGTTATCTGACATCCACAGGGCTCGGATTTGATGCAAGATATAATTTTGGAATCAGTAATATTTACAAATCCTCGGCAGCCAAAGCAAGAAGTAATGTTTTCCAATTTGATGTCTTTTATCAATTTGGAGGACCGAAAGTTTCGCGTTAATAAAAGATTAAATTTATATTTTAAGGCCGGTAAACTCCCAAACGTGTTAACCGGCCAATTTTTAGAAATCCTTTTTATTTTTTAAATAAACAATCCTTTCAATTGTTTCTACATTTGGTAAATCAAACACATTTATGGATTCAAAAAAAGTACACAATAAAAAAAGATTTCCACTTTTCGACAGGATCAATTCTTTTCAAAAACTTTTTATCTGTATCGTCATTTCTGTTACTGTTTACTTTATTGTTGAAATAAAAAACATTGATCTTCTCACTCACACAATGATTGGATGGGATACTTTCAGCGTTTGTATGCTTGCTATGAGCTGGGTTTCGTTTTTGAGCACCTCTTCCGACCAGATACGCGAACAGGCGCGGGTTCAGGATCAAACAAGTTCGATCATTTTTATTGTCGTATTGGTTTCAACATTGGCAAGCATTCTTGCTGTTTTGCTATTGCTGGTTACTAAACATGCCGGCAATCATGGAATGAATTGGAGATTGCCGATTGCCATTGCAGGAATGATCTTTTCCTGGTTTTTGATACATACGATTTTTACACTTCGATACGCACATATCTATTATGGTGATCATCCAACAATTCCAAAAACTCATAATGGTGGTTTGGAATTCCCGGATGATTCGACGCCTGAATACATTGATTTTGCTTATTTTTCTTTTGTATTGGGGATGACCTTCCAGGTTTCTGATGTTGAAATCACATCTAAAAGATTCAGAAAGCTGGCGCTGTTGCATGGATTGGTTTCTTTTGGTTTTAATACCATCATGATAGCACTTACAATAAATGTGATTGCCGGATATGGACAATAGAGCGTAATAAAAATCTGATTATTTCTTTGTCCACTGCAATTTAAAAAATCGCTCTCAGGGAAACTCTTCCTGTATGAACCACAGAATTATTTCCTGGCTTTCTTCCTTCGTATTGCACATTCAATTCAATATTTCCTGCAAGCCTTTTTGTCAAATCAAGATTCCATAAATAATTTTTTCCTGGCAACAATCCATCCAGTAAAATATATCCAACTGTGCTGTTAGGATCACCATTATAATTAATATTATTCAAAGAAAATCTTGCATTGATCGTTGAGTTGGAAAGCACATTGTATTTCACTTCGGCAGCCAGTTGATTGTTGACTGCTTTTTCGAAAGCGCCGATTTTATTTTGCTTCGTATCATAAGTGTAGATAAGGCTTACACGAAAATCACTTTTGTAAATATAACTGACTGAAGGCTCAGCAGAAACTTCATCTACGCGATAATTTCTGTTGGCAAAAGATGGAGTGATCAATTGAGTCCGATCATATTTATTGGTAAAAGATGTTGCGATTGAACGATTCAGGTTCCATCTTCCTTTGATGGTTAGATCACGTAAAGAATTGCTTTCAAACCCATAATTTAAAAGTGCTTTTGAATTATTCAAACGATGTGTAACATCAATTCCCCAAACAGAATTTTTGCGGTTAAAATAAATCGTGTTACTCAAAAAAGAAGTGAGCGTGATTAGTGAAGTATCGACGAGATTCTTACTAAAAGGATTGAATTCAAAACTGCCATTGCTGATGTCTTTTTTGTTGATTTGTAAAGAAGAAGTGGTGCTGAATTTTTTGATAAATTTCAAAAATCTTTTGTCAGTATTTCTGTCGATGATCAAATCAGGATTTAGACTAAAGTTATAGTTGAACTGAATGTAATTGGCTTTTACATATTCGTTCGTTGGAGTAAAAACTCTGATCCATCTTTTTTGATCATCATAAATGGCTACTTCAAATTCATTCAGCTGCGGAATTCCATCTTTGTTATAATCGTTCCATGTGTAATAACCTTGTCCTGCCGGCACTTCAATATAAGTGTATTCACGTTTTTGTTCCTGGCCTGAACCAATCTCATACAAAACATTTCCCTGCACAAAACCTTTCCATTCATTGACAGCATATTCTGCCCGTCCCAAAAGGCTTTCATCGCTCTGCTCGTTTGAATACCCTTTGTTGATCACACTCAATTTGCGATAAGTAACATTCAATCTGAACTGTTGGTGTTCATTGTTCATCAGCTCTGTCATTAAGTTTACATTCTGACTTTTATCCTGCGCGAGCAATGACCTTTGGAAAGGAATTTTGTTTTCTCTTTCAGAATACGTGATTCCCCATTTGTTCATTTTTTTCTCAGAAGACTTTATATAGATTTGCCACGTGTTGAAAGCAAAACTGATCGGCATTAATGTATCTGTTTTTCTTTCCAGCTGCTGATTGTTTTCAGAAGAATATCCGCCGCCAATCTTTATATCTTTTAATTCGGAAAAGGTTTTGTAAACATCAACAGAGGGGCGCACATAAGAACCGGTTTGAATAATGCTGTTGATATTGGTGATGTAAAACTTATTATTAAAATGCCAGCCTTTGATGCTCATTATATTCTCAACAGAATTTCTAACTCCGTCGTAATTGTCGCTTCGGTTGTAATTAGTGAATTGGTATTTTAAAAAATTGTTTTTACTATCATTGATTTGCAAAGAAGCGTCAATCAAATTTTCTGTTGCAGCCGGTGCATCAAAAGGCAGGCTCCAATCCCTGTTGAATTCAACATTTCGCAAAGTTTCTATTGGTTTAAATTTATCCTGAACATATTCATATCCTACATTCGTTTGCAAAGTCAATCCTGGTTTTATGTTTCCAAAAACTTTTTGTTGCATTGTATAATTCACTTTGGCAGCAACGCCTTTATCATTTTCTTTTCCCTTTGTTGAAAAAGTATTTATATCATAATTACTCAAAGCCATCTCAGCTTTTAAAGAAGAATTTTTATTAAAAAAATATTGAGCAGCAGCCGTGATGATGTCATGTTTTTTTGGAGGAATTAATAACACCACCGGTTCCCAATCGCCCTGCTTCACACCATTTGCGGGAGCGACATATTGAAAAACACGGCCGTTTGCATTGCCATTATTTACCGCTGTATAATTTCCTTTTCCCATTACTACATTGGTAAAAGAAAGCTGGTACAAACTATCTTTTTGATTTGCAGAATAAACATAAATCGTATCGTGATTTCCATTGATCGTTGTATCAACTTTTTTATATAAAATTTTATTAACAGCAAAAGTATCCAGCATTGCATTAGGATAAGTGGCACTGTCAACATTGGATCCAATCTGGGATAAAAATTGTTTTTGTTCTGTAGTAAGGGTTTGGTTGATGGAAGAATTTTTTGCATCGGCATTGGAATATACGCCAATACTCACTTTCAGCTTATTGTTGATATTGATCTCATCATTTGCATACATCATTGAGTTCAAATAATTCTGATTGGAATATTCAAACTCTACTTGTATTCTGCTGTCTTTGGTAATTAACCGTTTTACTGTAAAGGTCAATTCAGCAGTGTTGTAATCAATAATATAATCCCTGTCTTCGCCTCGTGTAAGCAATTCTCCATCTAAAAAAACTTTTTCTGTTCCGGCTAGGACAGCAAAATACAATTCGTTGTTAGCACCGTAAAGCTTGTAGGGACCCTGGTTTCCGTCGATTGGTTGAATGACATCTTTCATATAATTCCCTTTGGCGATTGCTCCACTTGCCAGAAAAGAATTACTGATATTTTTACTGATTCGATTATCTGTTTGAAAAGAAGCGCCTTGCAATCTTTTTGAAAAATTCAGAAAATAATTCTGACTTTGGCGGATATCAATGTCGCCAAAATTCGCCTGCCAGTCATGCTTTTTAATTTGCATAAAAATGCGATCAAAGTCACGGATGTTTTGCGTATTTCCTTCCGGCTGAATAGGAATATTGTTATCACTGATGGCCGCAGTCAATTCCAAACTGTCACCGATAAAACCATTTAGCTGAAGATTTAAAGAAGAACTTACAACAGCGTCCTGGTTATTTCCAATCGTAATTCCCCGCCCAAAACTTCCATTGTAATTGATGTTTCCAAAATCAATTATTTTATTTTGAAACTGGTTATTCTTTAAAGTGTAAGGCTTTTCCATTGCGAAATTAAAACGAATGCTGTCGTAATTAAAACGCCTTGTGATAGCATTGAATTTATAAGGAAAAACGCGGTAAGAAATTAAAACACTGTCAGGCAAATTATGCGCATTCCATAAAATTGTTGCATCTACAAAATCGAGGTGATAAGCATCTGGCGGAATCCCAATGATGGTAAAAGTATTAGGAACGATGCTGTTGCTATCAAGGATCAACGGGTTAATCTTAGTAGAAATTTTTTTACTTCTGAAGTTGGAAAGAGCTGCCGGATTTTGTTGTGAAAAACCATGAATAGAAATTAATAAAAACAGAATAAAGGACAGGAGTTTTCGGGGTTTCAAGCAGCTTTATTTTAAAAAAATAAAATTAACTGATTTTACCCGAAATCCGCAAGGAGATTGCGTTAAACAGAAATATTTTCAAATCCATTTTTCCAATAACTGGTTAAACTCTTTTCTTGAAATAAATTGGGCGCCAAGGCTTTCCAAATGTTTTGAATAAACCTGGCAATCAATTAATTCAATTTTATTTTTTTGTAAGATGTTTACCCAATTGATAAAAGCGAATTTGCTCGCATTGCTTTTTTTAGCAAACATACTTTCGCCAAAAAAAACTTTTCCTAACAACACACCATAAAGACCGCCAACCAGCTCATTATTTTGCCATGCTTCGGCGCTGTGAGCAATCCCTTTTTCAAATAGATTCTTATACGCTTTTTCAATTTCATTTCCAATCCAGCTTCCTGTTTCGCCATCTCTTTTTATGCGGCGGCAATTTTCGATAACATCAGCAAAAGCGTCATCGACAGTGAATTTAAAAAGATGTTTATTAAAAACATTTCTCATACTGTGACTGATCTTTAGTTTTTCAGGGAAAAGAACAAAGCGGGGATCAGGAGAAAACCATTGAATGATTTCGCCGGGATTGAACCATGGAAAAATTCCTTTTCGATATGCATTTAGTAGAGTCCCAAAAGAGAGATTTCCACCAATGGCAATCAGGTCATTTTCTGTAGAATTTACATCCGGAAAATCATAGATCGCTTCTTCCTGCAAAACCGGAAAATTATAAAATGAATAATGACGATTATCTTTCAGAAAGCTCTTCTACTGTGGCTCCAATACCGCGCTCTGTAATCGCGTCGCACATCGGTTTTAAGGTGTTGTAAGAACCTTCTTTGACTGCATATTTTCCTTTCGTATGAATGATCATCGCTGATTGCTCGGCCTGTTCAGGTGTATGGTGACAAACATCTATCAGCGTTTCAATCACCCATTCAAAAGTATTGACTTCATCATTCCAAACCACCAACTGGCAATTGTTTCCATCATCAATCATCATTTCTGCCTGGTCAGATTCAATCTTAAATGGTGCTGTTGTGTTCATAATTCTATAAGCAAAATTACAATAATAAAAACTTAAACGGAAGGCTGTAAGTGGGAATTTGTAGAAACTTAAAGCTAAAATTTCGAGCTGAAAAAGTAAAAATAGGAAAAGATAATAAATATTTTTTTACTGTAATTTCTTCGTGCTTTCCGCGGGCTCCTGCAATTCTTTTTCTTCACTTTCAGCGTCCTTTTTGGTAAGCAATAATCCAATCATCATAATGAGCGAAGTAGCTACAATTACCTGGATGATCAGCGATTTATTTATAAATGGAATCTGCTTTGCGGGCAAAATGGAAAGAAATAATAAAATGGTGACCAATCCGCGTGGTGCAATAAAAAGCAGTGGAATCAATGGAAGTTTCGAAATCCATAATTGGATAATGCGAACAATGAAAATTATAACAACGATCGCCAGCGACCAAACCAATGTTTCTACATTCAATAATTCTTTGGTTTCAATCATATACCCAAATAATAAAAAGAATAGTGAACGAAGCATGAAAGCCGCTTCAATCGTCAATTCTTTAAATTTTTTCATTTCCTGATCCAGTTCATCAGGCTTCACTTTTCTGAACCATCTGAAGCGCTTTAATTCATCCAGATTGCCTAAAAAAATTCCGAATAATAAAATAAAGATTAAAGCAGGAAGCTGATAATGATGCGAGATCGTATAAATTAAAATGACCAGCAAAATGATCGGAACAAACTTGATGTTGTGATCGATCTTGCTTAATAATAATGCAAGCAAAATGATAGCAATCAAAGAAATAAAAGTAATGGCAAGAATCTGTAATCCAAAAGTGGCAAATGAATGGCCGTTTACATAATTATTCAGAATAATAAAATTAAAAAACAATACACCGAGAATATCTGAAAAACTGCTTTCATAGATCACAAATTCTTTGTCGGCAGAAGCAAGATTTTTAACGCTTGAAATGGCAATAGAACTGCTGATAACGCAAAGCGGGATTACATTTCCAAGACTGTCTTTAAAAGAAGCAGGTGCAAAGAATCGCAACAAATAAGCAAATAAAAATGCGAGGCAAAGCATTGGAACCAATGCACCAAAAAATGATTTACCAACAAGTGACAATTTTGATCGGTTCAACTTTAATTCCAAAGCGCCTTCCAATACAATGAGGATGAGGCCAACGGTTCCCAGAACAGGCAAAACTGCGGTAAAATCCGGAAGTTGAATTTGAAAAATATAGGTAAGTTGCCTTCCGATCCATCCTAAAGCCAATAACAAAATAACAGCCGGAATCCTGGTAAGTTTTGCGCTCAGATCAAAAATATAGGCAACCAGTAAAATAGTGCAAAAGGTTATGATAATCGTAGTTGTCATTCAAAAATTAATCCGCTAAATGGTTTGATGATAAAATAAAAACGCCGTGCAGTGAACAAAGAAATAGTTTCTTTTTGTCTTTTTAGTTTCATTTTTTACATTATTGGAAAAATATTTTTAATTTGTTCTTTTCTAATCAATCATTTGAAAATGAATAAGAAATACCTTTTAGCTTTTGTAGTTCTATTATTTTCTGCTACGATTTTTGCCCAGCAACAAAATAACTTTTTAGCGATCCAGACTAAAACGGCCAATGGGATTATCGAAGGCAATTATGATACCAAAACGGGGATGCAGTTTTACTTCGGAATTCCTTTTGCAAAGCCGCCTGTTGGAGATCTTCGGTGGAGAGCTCCACAGCCATTAGACAATTGGAAAGGTGTGAAAATTACAAAAAAATTTGGCCCAAGGCCGGTTCAGGCAAATGTATTTGGCGATATGAAAAGCCGCTCTGATGGCTTAAGTGAAGATTGTCTTTATCTGAATGTATGGACGCCTGCGAAACGAAATACCAAAAATCTTCCGGTACTGGTTTATTTTTATGGAGGCGGTTTTGTTGCCGGTGATGCATCAGAGCCGAGATATGATGGAGAAAGTATGGCAAAAAAAGGGATGGTGGTAGTAACAGCCAATTATCGGCTGAATATTTTTGGATTTTTGGCGTTGCCTGAGTTGAGTAAAGAATCTCCTTACAAAGCTTCAGGAAATTATGGAATGCTCGACCAGGTTGCCGCTTTGGAATGGGTTAAAAAAAATATCAGCGCTTTTGGCGGCGATCCAAAAAAAGTTACGATTGCAGGTGAATCCGCCGGTTCTATTTCTGTCAGTTTGCTGATGGCTTCTCCTTTGTCAAAAAATCTGATTGCAGGAGCGATTGGCGAAAGCGGAGCAGCCATAAAACCAACACTGCCGCCAGTTCCACTGGCTGAAGCAGAAAAAACAGGTTTGGATTTTGCAAAAAAAGCGGGTTATCCAACGCTTGCTGAATTAAGAAAATTAAGCACACGCGAAGTATATGAAATTTATAACGAATCAAAGAGATTTGGTTTCCCTTTGGTAATTGATGGATATTTTTTACCTGCCTCGCTTCCTGAAATTTTTAACGCAAAAAAACAGGCAAAAATTCCGCTGCTGGTGGGCTGGAATTCTGCTGAAATCCCCGGAATGGCTTTTATGCAGGGACAGCCTTATACAGAAGCAAATTTTATTGAAAAAGTAAAAAAAGCTTATCCAAAAGATTATGAAAAAGTTTTAAAATTATATCCCCATTCTACGGAAAAAGAAGTAGAGCAATCGGCCACTGATCTTGCTTCTGAAAACTTTATTACTTACAGCACATGGAAATGGTTTGACCTGCAAAGAAAGAATAGTTCAGCTCCAGTTTATCGTTATTTGTTCAGCAGAATTCGTCCGCCTTTGGTTGATAAAAATGCGACACCTGGATTAGCTGGTGGCACACAAAAAAAGAATGATCAAAATAAAATGCTAACATTGATCGGCGCTCCGCATGCATCTGAAATTGAATATTGCATGGGCAATCTTTACCTCGTGGATGATTATGCCTGGACAGAAGATGATTACAAAGTTTCGAAAACGATGCAGGATTTTTTTGCAAATTTTATTATCTACGGAAGTCCAAATGGAGCCGGGCTTCCTCAATGGAACGCGGCAAAAACGGATGATCCTTCTCCTGATGTGATGAATATTAATGTGGAATCAAAAGACGTACAAGCAACCGACGACGCGCGCTTTGAGCTATTGGATGAAGAGTTTGGAAAGTGAGTGGACAAACATTTATCCCGAATTCTTATTTTGTACTTTTAGTTTATTGCAATTTGGCTTAAGCAATTTGAAGCTTTGTGATTTCTATTTTTTTCACTGGTTTTTCAGATAATATTCTTTTTGTAAAAAGTCAATCAACTCTGCACCAGCCTGTTTCATTTTTTCATCTGCATCTAAAACTCCTTTTTTAGTTCCGTGCATGTAAACAGCAAAGACAGATAGTTCCTGTAATAATTCCTTATCCCTTGTTCGTAACGGCGGATTACCGTTTATTCTTTTTATTTCATTACCATTGCCTTCTGTGCTGATAAAAATTTCCGGATTAAAAATTTTTGCTGCAACAGTTTTATATTGAGTAAACTCTGTTTCATTGATTGATTCAAGCAAGCGCACCAATGGAACCGTGTTATAGTAATTCATGATTTTATTAGAAGCGCTGATACTTTTAATGAGCCTGAAATTGCCTGAATTTTTTAATTGTTCAAAAGTTTTATCATTGATAGCTAAGGGCTGCAGTCGCGGTGATAATCTGGCGAGATAATATAATTCTCCTGTGTTGTTTGAAAGCAATGCACCATTATCTAAAATAATAATCATGCTATCCATCATTGAAATACCCGATTGAATGGATGAAATGTTTTGTGATAAAATTTGCTGGTCAACTTTAAGGTCTTCTACAAGCGATTGAATGTATTCTTTTTCTTTCGCGTTATCACTCAAACGTTCACGAATATTCTCGGCAATAAAGCCAAGCGTTACTGCAAGAAATATCATTAAGAATTCAAAAAAATATTCTTTAAAATTTTTCCTTTTATGATGAAGATCCGGATGGTGATGTACTTCCATTTTGTTTCTGATTTGCTTTGAGAGCTGGTTTTAATACAGTGAACCACCAATTTTTTACGGTTCTTATTTTGTTTAATTCGGAACTGGCGTTTTTTTTCAATTTCACTCTTTTTCAAAAGTTGTTACCTCTGTTATTTCAGGTGTTATTTCCGTTATTTTCTTTCTTTTCTTATAATAAAAATAAACCGGAACACCACTCAGGATAAACAGTAAACCAGTTGCAGATTGCTTCGGCATCACGATGAATGTATTGATAAGAAGTGCAAGAGAAAATAAAACAAATATGATGGGCGACAATGGATAAAGAATTACATGCGCAGTTATTTTTCCTTTTCGTTTCATTTTTATCACAGCAACTGCCATTAGACCTGAAAAGAAAAATTCAATGAAAATAATCATATTAGTAACGGTATCAAATGTGCCGGATATCACCAGCACGCAACTCCATATCATTGAATAAATCAATCCTAAATATGGCGTGCGAAAACGCGGATGAACAAAAGAAAAACTTTTTGGGAAAAACTTTTCCTGCGCCAGGCGATAATACAACCTGGGATATGCGATAATGATTGCATTTAGTGCACCAAAAGTGCAAACAACAATCAACAAAGCAATCGCTACCACACCCACATTTCCTGCAATAGCACCGGCTACTTCCAGCGCTGCAATGTTGTCTTCACTGATATTTGCCAATACAGACAAGGGCAAAACATGCATAAAAGCTTCATTTAGTAAAACATATAAAATGATTGAAATTCCAACACCTCCAACAAGGGAAATAGGTACATTTCTTTTCGGATTTTTTATTTCACCGCTCACATTGCCCGCCAAAAACCAGCCATCATAAGCCCAAAAAGCGCTAAGCATCGCAGCGAGAATACCGCTGAAAATATTTGTACTTACTGACACTGTTGACGAATTTGTAGTTGGAAGTGCGTGACTAAAAGATAATCCCGCAACAATCAATAAAAGTATCCCACCTATTTTGGAAGCAGTAAGCAGATTATTCAAATTGCCACCTTTTTTTGCGCCAAGAATATTCACTCCGGTGAGAAGCAGAATCGCCAAAACCGCCAGCATTTTTATCCCGGCGCTTGCAAAAGGAAATACAAAATTTCCGACGGAAATGTTTTGCCATGAAGAAAATAAATGGGGCAATGGAACAAGGTAATTTACTGATTCAGCAAAAATAAATGCAAGCGCTGCAATGCTGCCGCTACCTCCAATCAGAAATGCCGTCCATCCCGAGATAAAGGAAAAGAAATTACCAAAAGACAGGCGCAGATATTCGTAAATGCCTCCTGATTCATCCGTCATAGTAGCAAGGCCTGCAACATTGAAAGCTCCCAGTAAAGTAATAATTCCTGCCAGCAACCACGCCAGCAGAATATAATTTTTATCCATTAAAGCTGCAGACATCGGCGCTATTTTTTTAAACACGCCCGAACCGATTATAATACCGGCAACCAGTAAAATTGCTGTAGTTAAACCAAAACTTCTTTTAAGCGGAATCTTTGATTCGTCAATAGTAGCAGGATTGTCTGTATTCATAAAATCATTTTTTATTCCGGTGCGAAGTTATCAACCGATTGATTTTGGATTTTATGACCAGTTACGCAGGGAGTGGAAGAAGTTCCTTTGTCAGAAAGGAAAATTAAATTTAAACTCTTTTTTGAAAGAACAATAAAAAGATTTTCTCCTGCGACAGTATTAAGCCTTTATGACAATTTTTTGGCACATAGTAAATGAATAAATAAAAGCGTTTTATATTTTAGAGGACCACTTTTTGTCTTAAACTTTTCGAAAAAACAATCACAAATAATAAATGCTTTCAAAGCCATGTAAGAATTTACAAAAGGCTTTTATTTATTTGTTTACTGCAGAGATTTTAAATCAAATTTTTTGGCTTTTACGCAAATTTCGCTATGCAAAAAAGTAGATAGATTTCTCCGCGGGCTTTAGGATTTGCCGGTGCGCCAGATCAGTGGAATTTCTTCATCGTAGGTGGTATTGTATTTATCCTATCAATTTGGGATGTGAGTCTTTACAGCAACAATGTAAACGGGCACGAATCCATTCCTGGAGTTAATTTGTTTTGCACAAATAAGTTGTAACTGAAAGCAGACCTGAAAATTGGTCTGCTTTATTTTTGCTAGGTTAATTTTTATTTTATTCCACCTCCATTCCTGCTTCTACCCATGCTTTTAAACCACCGTCCAGGTGTGCAATATTTTCATAGCCCATTTCTTTTAAAGTTTTCACAGCCAAAGCAGAACGGCCGCCCGAAGCGCAATGCAGGATAATTCTTTTGTTTTTGTCAAATTCCGGGCGGTAGTAAGGAAGGGTTGAATCAGCATAAAATTCCAACATTCCTCTCGGCGCATTTACTGCACCTGGGATTTTACCATTCTTCAATTCCTCGCTTTCGCGGATGTCAATAAGATTTACATCGCCTTTTGATAATTCTTCTTTTACCTGTTGTGGTGTAAGATTTTCAATTTGCTGTTTCGCTTCTTTAACGAAATCTGTTGCTGATTTTGAAGCCATGATTTTTGTTTTGAAAGTTGATAAAATAAATTTTAAAAAATAAAAAACTGAATAATTGATACTATACACATATCACTGAATGGTATTGCCCAAATAAAATTAATATGAAAAACTCAAAAAGATATTTTTTTAATGGATAATGGAATGACCTTTTAAAATTAGATATACCGCAGCCACCAATATTTGTTTTTGTTGGCGGTTTTATATTTTCCATACCAAAGACAAGGTCTGTATAATGCAATAACAACGCTGATCCAGATCAAATAAACCGCCCAAAGAGGAATGCCACTTTGAACTCCTTTGGGCCGGCCAAAAGTGCCTGATGCAAAATCGAAATCATGCCAATGGAAGCCCTGCGAAAATAACAATGCGATGAGCAAAATATGAATCAAATAAAAATGCACCAGGAAATAAAAGAAAGGAACTTTTCCATAAACAGCAGCGATGTTCATCCATTGATGTTTCACTTTTTTAGCAAATACAAAAATCAGGAACATGATCCCTAAAGTAACAAGGCAAAATAAAAGCGATGGCGGATATTTGGTCACATTTATAAAAGATAGAAAAGTAAACACTACGCTTTTTTGAGAAGCCCAACGAACAGGATCGCCATAAATATTGATAAACCTGAGAATGACAAACAACAACAAAGCCGCGCATCCAATCCTTAAAAATATTTGACTTCTTTTTGCTTCAGGCAATTCAAACAATTTTCCCGTAGCATAACCGACCAGCATAATTCCAAGCCACGGAATTGGCGGATAAGCCATTACAAAAGTTATATGTGGTGAAAGTGGAATTGCAGTGAGGCTAAACAAAAGCGAATAAATTGTTTTGATGGTTGAACCATTATCGAAAGGAATCAATGAAAGAAGATTGTGTAAAAAAATGATCGCCAATCCAATCAAGGCAATATTTTTTGATTTTACTTTCAGCAATAAACTGAGGATGATGAAACCGAAACCGATTGTTGCAATCACTTCAAAAATCAAAGTATGAAAACGTGGGTCAAAAAATAATCCAAAATTGACAAGCGTAAATTCCAGCAAGATCAGCCACAGTCCACGGGTTAATAAAAATCGCTTGCTCTGCAAAAGATCGCCTTTATTTTTTAAAGAAATATAAGCTGAGGTTCCGGCAAGGAAAACGAAGATCGGCGCACACAAATAAGTGATCCATCTTGTAAAAAAAAGAGCCGGACTCGTCGTGGACAAATCAGTCGGGCTTTGGGCAATTGAATTGACGTGCATCATGTCACGTACATGATCTAAGGCCATAATGATCATTACCACTCCTCTTGCAAAGTCAATACTGAAAACTCTTTTCATGCATTTGCTTTAAACGTAAAAAAATTTTGAATTATGCTAACTTCGTTTTTCATTGTAAAGCTCTGTTTACACAGAAAGTATTTCATCTCAATCCGTTGTAAATTGTTGTTCTGTCAATGAAAGAACATTACCGTCAGAATCCTTAAACCACGCAACTTTTGAACCGTTTGGAGAAGTCCAGATACCTAAATCATTTTGCTCCAAAAATTCATACTTTTCACAAAAAATATTTTTATTATTCAGAGATTTTATAATTGAAACAATATCGTCAACATTCCAACCCAAAACAGTAAATGGCTGTGGTTTTAATTCCTTAACAATTGAAACTCTTAATAAATTTCCATTAACCTCAAACTCTAAAGCATAAAAATCGGCTGATAATAATTTTAAACCTAAACAATCCTGGTAAAAAGATTTCGCTTTGTCAGCATTGGTGGTTGACACAAAAGCTTTCAACTTTTCATTGCCAAGCATGTCGATAATTTTGAAGATTTTAATTGAGCCTGCTGCTATTTCGTTGTTTGACTTCCAAGCTGTTTTCCTAACTTTTCGTATTCCACATCATTCGGTTCCCACAATTCTATGTTTAATAATGAGATCTATTTTTCCCTTGCTGAATGTTTCCGGCAGTTATGTTTCTCAAAGGACGGATTATCGGAAAACAAGATCAGCTAAGCCACTTTCACGGGCATGGAATGCACAGCAGAAGCCATTTCCATGATCAGCGATTCATCTTTTTCTATCGCATTTCCTACAACGATGATGTCGGCTCCGGCTTTGCAATTTAGATAAGCTTTTTCAGGATCGGTGATTCCTCCGCCAATGATCAAAGGGATTTCGATAGAGTGAGAAACCTGTGAGATCATACTTTCTGTAATTGGCCTTTTAGCACCGCTTCCGGCATCCATATAAATGATCTTCATGCCCAGCATTTCTCCGGCCATCGCAGTGCACATAGCGATTTCATTTTTGTCTGCAGGCAACGGAGCAGCATTGGAAATATAAGAAACGGTTGTGGGTGCGCCGCCATCAATTACCATGTAGCCTGTACTGATAATTTCGAGGCCGCTTTGCCTGATTGCCGGAGCGCTCACTACATGTTGACCGATTAATAATTCAGGATTTCTTCCGCTGATGAGCGAAAGATAAAGAAGTGCATCGGCGTATTTGGAAACCTGTGCCGAACTTCCCGGAAAAAGTAAAACAGGAATGGAACAGTTTTGCTTAATGATCTGAACACATTGATCTAAATAATTTGAAATAACCAAACTTCCTCCTACCAGGAAATAATCCACTTTTGCGATGACAGCCAGCTGAATTAATTGCAGCATTTTCTCATCATTTACCTTGTCGGGATCAATCAAAACAGCAAAAGATTTTTGTCCATTTTTCTTTCTTTCGCAGAGGGATGGGTATATTTCTTTTAGCTTCATTTACTATCTGTTATATGCAAAAATGTATTTTTTTTCTCTCTTATAAAAATTAGCGCTACAAATTACGAATTTATTGGTGCCAGGGCTTTCAATAAAATAATTTTCAAACCAAGAAAAAAGTTTAAACGGTTAACCTCCTTTAACACAAAATCGTATTTTTATCCAATGATAAACGTACTGAACGAAATAGAATTCAATACAGCACGCAGCGGTGGCAAAGGAGGACAGAATGTAAACAAAGTGGAAACGATGGTGGAAGGCAGATTTCACATTGCTTCTTCACAAATTCTCACCGACAAACAAAAAGAAATGATCCTTCAAAATCTCGCCAATAAAATTACCAACGACGGATTTCTTTTAGTGAAAAGCCAGAGCGAAAGAACCCAACTGGGCAATAAAGAAGAAGTGATCGTAAAACTTCATTTACTGCTAAACAATGCGTTGATCAAAAGAAAGAAACGCAAACCGACCAAACCGACAAAAGCTTCAAAGGTCAAAAGAATTAAAATGAAAAAAGAAAAAGGGACCATCAAATTGGGAAGAAAAAAAGTAACCAATTTTTTTGATGAAAATTAATGGCTTTCCAACCTTCTTTTACAGTAGATCAATAAATAAAGCGTTTTTCAATTTTACATTTTATACGATTAAATTTGCCCCTTTTTAAACCCAATATTTTTTGAGCAGCGTAAAAAAATTAGCAGGACAAACGATGTGGTATGGAGTAAGTTCCATCGCTGCCCGGTTCATTAATTACCTCCTAACTCCGTTCCTCACTTACACACTTACGAGGATAAGTGATTATGGTAAGATGAGTTTGATTTACGCAGCAGTACCTGTTCTGAACGTAATATTTGTTTATGGATTTGAAACCGCTTATTTTCGTTTTGCTTCCCGCCGAGAATACAAGGATACTTTATACAGCACTTCAGCTATTTCCCTGATTTTTTCTACTTTAATATTTACCACGATATTGTGGTTTACAAGAAAGTCGTTTGCAGGAATTGTAGGGTTATCAGATGTGCCTGCAATTGCGTATGTAAGTATTTTTATTATTGCTTTTGATGCTTTAGGCATCATTCCTTTCGCAAAACTGAGACAGGAACAAAGGCCACGAAAATATGCCTTAATAAAGGTAGGCGGAATCCTGATAAATATTTTCTTTACCTGGTTTTTTGTCGGTTACTGCCCCTCACATTCTCATACGGTTTCTAATTCCTTCCTGATTTTTATTTATAATCCAACAGTTAACCCGATTGTTTATGTGATGATTGCGAATTTGATACAATCAGTATTCACTTTAGTTCTATTAAGCAGCGAAATTTCAGCGATAAAATGGAAATTTAATTTCGCCTTGTGGAAAGAAATGATCATTTATTCTTTACCGCTAATTATTGTTGGAATGGGAGGAATGGTAAATGAAGTTTTTGATCGTCTGATGCTAAGATGGTGGCAGCCGGGTACGGTTATTTTTAAAGAGCAACAAGTTGGGATCTATTCTGCCTGTTATAAGTTGGCGATACTAATTACACTTTTTATACAAGCTTTCAGATTAGGAGCAGAACCTTTTTTCTTTAAGCAGGCGGAGGGGCAAAATCCTGAAAAGGTTTATGCCAGAGTCATGAAATTTTTTGTGATTGTTATTACCGTCATGTTTCTGGCAGTAGTTTTATACTTAAACATTTGGAAACATTTTATTGCACCTGCTTACTGGTCAGGACTGAAGGTCGTTCCTGTATTGCTTTTGGCAAACATGTTTTTGGGAGTTTATTACAATTTGTCTATTTGGTATAAACTAAAAAATAAAACAAGTACCGGCGCTTATATTACTTTGGCCGGCACACTCATAACCATTCTTGTAAATTACATTTTCATTCCCGCCTATGGATTTTATGCTTCTGCATGGGCTACTTTTCTTTGTTATCTTACGATGATGGTTTTGTGTTTTATTATAGGACAAAAGGAATACCGAATACCTTATGCATGGAAAAAACTATGTGCCTATATTGTTATTGTTGTCCTTTTATTTTTTATTCATCAAGCATTCACTCATTTCTTAAAAGGAACTATTGGCAATCTCATTTCTGCAACCCTTCTCTTGTTCCTCTATATCTGGTTTGTCTTGAATGTGGAATGGAAAGAGTTTCAAAGAATGCCGGTTGTGGGAAAATATTTTAAGGAGAGAAGTATTATTGTTCGGAAAAGGTAGCTTATGCGATTTCCAAAGCATTTACCTCCAATTTAAAGCCTAATTTTTCCATCATCTCTTCGCAATCTCTCCATTCAAGGCCAAACGATTTTACATCTGCTAATCCAAGTTGAGCCAATACATTTCGAATCGTATGGGAATCGTCATCTTCATAAGAAGAATCGATTAGAGATTTTTCCGCCCAATCTGCCAGTTCTGTCAAAGAAATCTGATGTTTCAAATAGGCTAATAATTTATCTGCGATAGTTTTTTTTGTAATCATGTTTATAATTTTTTATGCCCCTTATCAACAGGATATTTTTCATGAATTTCTCTTAAAATATTATTTTCATCATATACCTCCTGCCAAAACCTCAAAGTTATTTCTTCACGATCAACTTCTTTTAAATACAATGCCTTCCAACCGTGTTTTCCTTTTATTTCAAAAGAATAAATCCTTCCTCCATCTGTGTTTTCTATCCATGTTTCAAAATCAAACTCATTCTTTTTCCGTTTTTTAAAATTCATGAAAAGGTATTTTGAAACAAATAAAGTTACGATAAAACGTGAATATTAATTTTAGGAAATCCTTCGTTTTTACCAAACCTGCTTGCGAAAAAAAAGAAAAGATTTTACACAATTAAATTACGTGTAAAATCTTTCTTTTGATTTGCCTTCAGCATTTGCCTACTGTGCCATTTGCATCATATCCTGCGCGGCATTTGCTTTTGTATTCTGGCGTTTGAATAAGTTCACATCCATTTTTCCAAAATGATAGGTAAAGTTTATGCGAACGATTTGCGGATTGTTTAAACGGCTGTAATTCTGCACAAAATAAGGGCTTACAGAATACTGATCCTGGATTCGTGTGCGGAAAATATCATTTATGCTTACGCTTAGCGAAGCGGCATTGTTTTTCAAAAAGCTTTTCTTCACAGCAATATCAGTTCCCCAGAAGGATTTAATATAACCTTGTGAAGAACTTTGTGCCTGCCCAAAAGGTCCGCCGCTACCCGGGCCGCCCTGGTTGTTATTAATAGGCAGATTTGTTTTGCTCTGATAATCTGCAGACAATTGTATGGTGAAATTAGCAGGCAGTTTAAAGTTGCTGTTCAATTTGCCAAACCAACTCATAAGCGCATCCTGCGAAACACTTCCGGGAACATTGGACGTGTTGATCTTCGACTGGTAAACATTGACATTGGTTGTAAGATCCCACCACTTGGTCAGCTTATTGATCGATGTTATTTCTGCTCCATAAGAGTAACTGGAATTGGCATTGATATACGTATTGATAATATCGCTTTTTCCGGTAAACGGATTGGTTCCGGGACTAAGATAACGGGTGATCAGGTTATTGGAATGTTTGTAGTAAATGGAACCGAGCAAGCTATTTCCGCCCTTGAAACTTTTGCTGTAACTCATCTCGAAAGAATTGGTGAATTCAGGTACGAGGGCAGGGTTACCACGGGTAATATTTAAACTATCGGTATAGTCAGTAAAAGGAATTAGTTGGAAAAAGTTTGGCCTGTTGATCCGGCGTGTCGCGCTAAATTGCAATTCCTGGTTGTTTTTCAATTTCTGGCTCAGGAATAAAGACGGGAACAAGCTTACCGGGTATTTATTGCTGAATTGCTCGTCAGTGGTGGTCAGCTCACCATTATAATTCGAACTTTCTGCTCTTACACCCACCTCGTATCCAAAATTCTTAATGCTGCTTTTCACGCTTGCGTAGGCTGCAAAAACATTGTCAGTGCTTTTATAATCGTTAGTACCTGCCGGAATTTTTACAAGATTCGAAGGGTTTGTTCCGGCAAAATTATCATTGTTCTGCGCAACCTGGTGTTGTTGAAATCTCAATCCTGCTTCCAGTTTCGATTGTTTTTGTTTGCCAAAAGGTAAAGCATAATCAGTCTGCACGGTAAGGAATTTTATTTTCCCATCATTGGAAACCTGTTGCAGTTGTGTACCACCAATGGAGTTTCCATTCAAATAATTAGTGGTATATAAAGAACTTCCATCGTTTGCTCCTGAAAAATAATTACCGTTGGCAGTAAGTTGTTCTCCATCTTTTGGAAAATTATAAACATAATCCAACTGCAATCCGTTTGCATTAAATGTTCTGGAACCCGAGGTGTAGCGAACACTGTTGGCGCTTTTTATCCCGCTATCTAACAAGCTATCAGTAGTAGAATGAATCGTTTCATTGGGGTCAAATTTCCCATGCACTTTAATAAGGCCGAGTGAAATAGTAGCGCGGTTGGTCACATAATAATCAAGGCCCAGTTTCCCAAAAACAAATGCTCCGTTCATTTTACTGATATCTGTTTGAGAAACTTTTGTCAAAGTATCTCCCAGATTCGTACGGTCAGTAGTTCCTGTGGTATTGCCTTTTATTTCATGCAACATTCCGGCCGCTGAAAAGTTGAATTTATTTTGCCTTACATTAAAATTAGCGCCTCCGTTTATCGCTCCGCGGCTGTCAACTCCGGCAGAAATATTTCCATTATAGCCACTCGCTTTGTTCTTTTTCAAAACAATATTTAAGATTCCCGCATTGCCACCGGAAGCATCATATTTAGCAGAAGGGTTTGTGATCACTTCCACACTTTGAATCGCATCTGCCGGTATCTGATCGAGAGTTAAAGTGGTTGGACGGCCATCTACATAAATCTGTGGCGTTGCATTTCTCAGTTTTACATTTCCATCAATATCTACCTGCACAGAGGGTACGTTTCGCATCACATCCACAGCAGTTCCACCGGCGCTTACGATATTCTTTTCAACATTAAAAACTTTTTTATCAATATCCATTTTCAAAGCCGGCGCCGAACCCACAACCGTTACTCCGGCTAACACTTTTGCATCAGTTTCCAGCTTTAAATTTCCAAGATCTTTATCAGTTGAAAATCCGGGACCTGGCTTAAATGAGACATCTTGTACAAGCGTTTTATAACCACTGTTGCTAGCGCGCAATTGCAGCTTTCCCATTACCGGTACGCCGGTAAAGTTGAAATCACCATTATTTTGCGTGATGACACCGGTTACCAGCAACATTTTCATTTTTTTGGTTGCCGAGTCCATTTGCTGGTGAAGCAACAAAACTGATGCGCCTTCTATAGGTTTTCCATCCGCTGCAGTGATCTTGCCATATAAGTGGCCACTGTTTTTTATGGCCGCAGGCATTGCTTTTGGATATTGTGCATATGCATGAGCGGCAACAAAAATTAAGGCCGCAAGTATTATTTTTTTCATTTTATTTTAATTTGAAAAGCAAAACTACTTTCCGGCAAAATCTGTTTTTTAGTAAATGAGATGAGCGGCTAAAATCCTGCGACGAAATACTGAAAATATTTTGGGCAACCGGCAAGAGACCTTAAAAATTTCCGGTAAGTGGAGAAACATTATGCCTGTAAGTATCGCTGAGCGGCAGTTCCAGTGAATTAATAAATATGCTTGATTTTCTTATTGCTGTTATAAAAGAAATGGAAACAATATAAGATTTATGAATACGGATAAATGTGGATGACGGCAATTGCTCTTCAATGGTTTTCATTGACATCCTCGTTACCAGCGGATGTTTGGTGCTGTTCAAATGAAAACTGATATAATCCTTCAACCCTTCAATATAAATGATGTCAGCAAGCGTTATTTTAACCATACTGTAATCTGCATTTACAAAGATATATTCCGGTTTAGCAGTAGTTTTCCGTGTTGATTTTAATTCAAATAATTGCTTTGCTTTGTTGCACGCTTTCATAAACCGGTCGAGAGACACAGGTTTCAGAAGATAATCCGTCACGTCCAGATTGTAACCTTCCAAAGCATATTGTTTATAAGCCGTGATAAGGATGATCATCGGTTTTTCAGTCATGCTTTCTATAAACTGAAGGCCTGTAAGCCCGGGCATCTGAATATCTAAAAAAATAAGCTCAACGGATTGCTGCTGCATTTCTTTCATGGCGTCCATCACATTATCGCAGCCGGCAATCAATTTCAAAAAAGGCACTTTACTGATATTATCTACCAGCAATTCCAATGCTAATGGCTCATCGTCTATGGCGAGGCAATGAATCACCGGCTTAGATTTATTTGTAAAGAAACAGTGAACATCTGGTTTGCCTTTGTGATATTAAGGGTATATTTTCCTGGATATAAAAGATCCAGCCTTCGTCTGACATTTACGAGTCCAATACCACTTGCCTTGTCTTTTATTTGCTTTGAAACGGGATCGTATTTATTGCTCACACGAAAATAAAGAATATTATCTTTTGCTTTTAACTCTATATCAATGTGTGGATTTTCTATAAACCCGGTTCCATGTTTGAAAGCGTTTTCTACAAAAGGGATCAGCAACATCGGATCTATTTGATACGACTTATCGCCCTTGCACATGTTCACGGTAACTATTACTTTTTTACTCAGCCTTTGTTGCTGCAAGTCAATATAGCTTTGAAGATATTCTTCTTCATTCTCCAGCGAAACTTTTTCTTCCTCATTTTCATAAAGCATGTAACGCATCAGCGACGAAAATTTGATCAAAGAAGGCTCCAGTTCGTTGGATTGTTTTCGTGCGAGCGCGACCATATTGTTCAACACATTGAACATAAAATGAGGACTTGCCTGTGAGCGAAGCAAAGACAATTCTGTTTTAAGATGCTCCGTCTCTTTCTCTTTCGCCAGTCTGTCCTGGATAAATTTGTCGCGTATCGTTTTATAAGCAATACTGCACGCAAAAATGAACATGAACAGAAAAAAACTGACAACAAAATGCGCGTTGAAAGTAAAATTCATTTTTGTAAGATTGCTCCATAACATCCACATCGTGGCGACATAAAAAGCAAAATAAAAAATTATTTCCAACGCATAAAGCAGGTATTTTCTTTTATATAAAAAACGGGGAATGAAGAGAAAAGCATTGAGATAGAAAAAAGAGATGAACAAAATATCGCTTACCCGCGAAATAAAAAAGATCACCTTTGTATTCAAGGCTTTAACCATATTTATGTCATTCGGATTGTGCGATGGGCGCAATAATGCCGGCAATGAAAATAAGATGACCCAACAGGCAGCATGAATAAGAACCGTTGTCCATTTATTTGAATACCAGGGTTTTCCCATTTGAAATAGTAACTTTTCTTTCCAAACATAGAAAGATATTTTTTCTTTTTCCACAAAATGAGACAAAAGCACTAAAAATTGCGACGAAAGGAATGAAGAAATTTTTAAAGCGGTAAATACCTTCATTTGCACCGGGAAAGTATTTTCATTTTATGGTAAACCTACAAATAAACCGATTTTTGTTTTTGTAAATATTTACATGTAAAAACTGAAATAAAACTTTTTCTATTGTTGTCTTTTTGACCGTATCATCTTACCTTTGCCGCCAAATTGAAATAAGCACTTTTTTAATAAAAATTTTATGGCAAATACCGGAAAAATAAAACAAATCATCGGAGCGGTTGTTGACGTTCATTTTGAAAATGAAAATAAACTCCCTGAGATATTTAACGCTTTGGAACTTACCAGGGAAAACGGCGACAAACTTGTTTTGGAAGTTCAGCAACATTTGGGTGAAGACAGTGTTCGTACCATCGCAATGGACAGCACTGAAGGTCTGAAACGTGGAATGGACGTAGTTGACACTGGTGCGCCCATCATGATGCCAACCGGTGATGCCATCAAAGGACGTTTGTTCAATGTAACCGGTGATGCAATTGACGGTTTGCCGCCGGTAAGTAAAAAGAATGGTCGTCCGATTCATGCTAAACCGCCGTTATTCGAAAATTTAAGTACTGCAACTGAAATATTATTTACAGGAATCAAAGTGATTGACCTGATCGAGCCTTATGCAAAAGGCGGAAAGATTGGTTTGTTCGGTGGTGCCGGTGTGGGAAAAACCGTATTGATCCAGGAATTGATCAACAATATTGCGAAAGCTTACAGTGGATTGTCAGTATTTGCAGGCGTTGGAGAAAGAACCCGTGAAGGAAATGACCTGATGCGTGAAATGATTGAAGCAGGCATTATGAAATACGGTGATAAATTCATTCATAGCATGGAAGAAGGCGGATGGGATCTTGATGCAGTAAATATGGATCAACTGAAAGAATCAAAAGCAACCTTTGTGTTCGGACAAATGAATGAACCACCGGGAGCAAGAGCGCGTGTGGCTTTGAGCGGATTGACCGTTGCAGAATATTTCCGGGACGGAGAAGGAACCGGGAAAGGAAAAGATATTTTGTTTTTCGTAGATAACATCTTCCGGTTTACACAAGCTGGTTCTGAAGTATCTGCATTGCTTGGACGTATGCCGAGCGCCGTGGGATATCAGCCAACTTTGGCTACAGAAATGGGATTGATGCAGGAAAGAATTACATCTACAAGAAACGGTTCTATTACATCCGTTCAGGCGGTTTATGTGCCTGCGGATGACTTAACAGATCCGGCTCCTGCAACCACTTTCGCGCATTTGGATGCAACAACCGTATTGAGCAGAAAGATCGCTGACTTAGGAATTTATCCGGCCGTGGATCCTCTTGATTCTACATCCAGAATTTTGACTCCTGCCATTGTTGGTGAAGAGCACTATGCATGTGCTAACCGGGTAAAACTCACTTTACAACGTTATAAAGAATTACAGGATATTATTGCGATTCTTGGTTTGGATGAGTTGAGCGATGAAGATAAATTAACGGTAAGCCGTGCCCGTCGTGTACAACGTTTCCTTTCTCAACCATTTCATGTGGCTGAGCAATTTACAGGTTTAAAAGGTGTGTTGGTTTCTATTGAAGATACCATCCGAGGATTTAATGCAATCATGGACGGCGAGGTGGATGAATATCCTGAAGCAGCATTCAACCTGGTAGGAAATCTGGATGATGCAATTGCAAAAGGTAAAAAAATGATGGAAGCGGCAAATTCTTAATTAGCTAATTTAGCTAATTAGCTAATCAGCTAATTAAAAAACATGAATTTAGAAATATTAACACCGGATAAGAAAATTTTTAGCGGAGATGTTTATGGAGTACAGCTTCCAGGCATTAGCGGCGTATTTGAAGTGCTCGACAAACATGCACCAATTGTAAGCGCATTAAAAGCAGGCCGACTAAAGATTTTAAAAGATAAAAACGCGACTACTCTCTATACGATTCAGGGTGGATTTGTAGAGGTGATCAATAACAAAGCAACTGTATTGGTGGAAGGAGTAAAAGAGAGTTAATCAGTTTATTGTTAATTGGCGGAACCTGTAAGGCGTAAAAACCTTACAGGTTTTTTTATTTGAAATCTGACCAGTTTGATCAGCTGTTACTTCTTTTGATCGCGATCATCTTTGTTATCTTTGCTTTTTAAGGTCAATTTAAACAGCGAATATCATGCAACAACAATGGCCTGTTCTGTCTTATCAAAAAGGAAAAGATACTTTTGAAACGCTGCACATGTGGACACAGATTGTTGGGAAAATAAAACTGGCCATGCTGCCCTGGATCAATCATTCATGGCATATCACTTTACATATTGTACCCTCTGGTTTGACAACGCAAATAATGCCTTACAAAGACCAGAATTTTCAAATTGATTTCGATTTTATCGATCATTATTTAAAAATTACAACAAGCAAAGGCGAATTAAAAAAATTTGATCTTCATGGCATTTCTGTTGCTGACTTTTATCATAAGATCTTCGAGTTGCTAAAAGAATTAAAAATTGATTTAATAATAAGACCGGTTCCTGTAGAACTTGAGAATCCGATTCCATTCGAAAAAGACAATGTTCATAAAACTTACGATGATGAACAGGTTATTGCGTTTCATAAAGCCCTGCTCTCTATACAGAATGTTTTCATGAATTTTCGGAGTGAATTTAAAGGCAAGTGCAGTCCTATCCATTTTTTCTGGGGAAGTTTTGATTTGGCACTTTCATTTTTTTCAGGAAGAAGAGCGCCTCAGCACCCTGGAGGAATTCCGGGCATGCCCGATTGGGTAGCAGAAGAAGCATATTGTCGTGAAGTAAGCAGTTGTGGCTTCTGGACAGGAAGTGAAGGCCTTACTGAACCTGCATTTTATTGCTATTTGTACCCGGAACCTGAAGGATATAAAAGCACGAAAGTAAAACCTGAGGAAGCCTATTATAACACAACGTTTCGTGAGTTTATTTTGCCTTATTCGGCAGTGCAGCAATCTTCAAATTCGGAAGAAAAACTACTCGAATTTTTAAACAGCACGTATCATACCGGTGCCAATCTTGCAAAATGGGATAGAGAACTTTTAGAGGTGGAATATGGTCCAAACCCAAACAATTTTTCACAGTGAACAAAGTAATAATGCGAATTTCTATTTGATAAATTTATAAATTCATGGAGAGCGTAAAATTAAATTTAGACGAAAAAGGTAATGGCAATTTTTACATCTCAGAAAATGGACAACAGGTGGCTGAGATGGTAATCAATATTTCCGGAAATGATCTCACAGTTTATCATACAGAGGTGCTGAAAACTGCTGAAGGAAAAGGATTGGGCAAAAAATTATTAGAAGAAATGGCAAATTATGCGAGAAAAAATAAATTGAAAGTGATCGCTCTTTGTCCTTATGTTTTTGCACAATTCAGACGGCATTCGGATGAATATACTGATGTATGGAAAAATAAATAGAAAGATTTTTAGGTAACTGTTTTTTATTCATACTCCACAAAGACTTCATCCTCATAACACCACATCCATTTTTCTCCCGGCTCTGCAGAAATAACTACAGGATGATGCGTATGATGATTGTGCTTTGTCATGTGGGTATTCGGCGAAGAGTCGCAGCAAAGGGTAACTCCACATGTTTGGCAGGTTCTTAAATGTACCCAATCGCTTCCTGTTTTTATACATTCTTCACATACCAATGCTTTAGGCAGCTTTAATTCTTTTATCTTTTTGATGTGTTCACAAATGGGTTCATTTTCCATAAAAATAATTTGAATAAAATGAAGGCGGCCCTAATGGTCATCACACTCAAAACTTTAATGTTTCAGGCAAATATTTTTTAATTAAATCTTCATAGTAAGGTTTTAATTCCTGAAGGTTTGGAGGATTCGGACTTTTGGAATACAAATCGTAAGGATTAAAAAGCTTTACCCACTTCAGCATTTCCCTGTCGTGGTCGTCCATCAGGTAATCATATTCGCCTTCCCGATGCCATGCGTAAAATGAGTGAAAACGAAGCATGTACAAACCTTCTTCCGGAAGATAATCTTTAAGCATTTGATATACATATTCATCATGTCCCCACGACATTTGAACATTTCTTAAACCACATCCTTTTTCATAAACTCCATACTGACTGTTATATTCAGGATTGCTGTAATCAGGATTATTTTTAAAAAACTCAGGGTAAACTATTTTATCAGAATAGGCACATCCAACCGGAAAAGTATCACCAACAACAGCCCATTGCGGTTCACCAAAAAGGCAAAGCACTTTTCCCATATCATGCATCAGCCCGGAGAGGATCATCCAGTCGGGATGGCCATCATGGCGGATAGATTCTGATGTTTGTAACAAATGCTGCAACTGATCCAGGTCAGTATCCGGATCAGAATCATCTACTAATTGATTCAGAAAATCAAATGCCTGCCAAACCGGCATTTCTTTTTTATTGAACTGCAGATAATTGTTTTTCTTTTCTTTTACAAAATCATAGGTTTGGTAAGTATGGTTTAAACGATAAAATTCTTTCACCGTATCTCTTACAGGATTTTCATAATTCCGGAACTCATCTTTGGTTTTATTGAAGGTTTCCTCTTCAGGATCAGGATATCTTTCCAACACATCGTCTTCCCATTCGTCGAGGCTTCCTAACGGATTAATTTCTTTTGAAGTAAGGCCTTGTTGCTGATTTTGCATAAAAATCATTTTTGTTGTTATTAATGATTATGCTAATTTCCTGTTTTTTCTGAATAGTTGCCGTTTTTATTTCCAGCCCAAACAGTTTTTGAATACTGAAGAATTTTTAATTGTATATATTTAATTATTTGTTGCTTTACTAACAAAATAAAATATGAGCCTTCACATTGCCGATTACCTGATCATCATCGTTTATTTTCTTTTTGTAATAGCTGTCGGATTTATCATAAAAAGAAGAATCAAATCAAGCAATGATTTTTTGTCGAGCGGAAGAAATATTCCTTTATGGATCACCAGCCTCGCTTTTATCTCTGCCAACCTTGGCGCACAGGAAGTAATAGGAATGGTAGCTTCCGGGGCAAAGTATGGAATCATGACCGTTCATTTTTATTGGGTAGGCGCCATATTCGCGATGGTTTTTCTCGGCGTTTTTATGATGCCTTTTTATTATGGCAGCAAAGCGAGAAGTGTTCCTGAATTTTTAAAACTGCGTTTTGATGAAAAAACAAGAGGATTGAATGCGATTACATTTGCTGTAATGACCATTTTTTCCTCGGGCATTTCTTTATATGCTTTGGCAAAACTGCTGGAAGTGATTTTGCATTGGGATTTTGATGTTTCTATCTGGCTTGCTGCGGGTATTGTTATGATCTATACATTCCTCGGTGGTTTGACCAGTGCAGTTTATAATGAGGTTCTCCAGTTTTTTTTAATCGTTCTTGGCCTCTCGCCGTTGGTTATTGTAGCCTTGCATGATGCAGGTGGCTGGTCGAATATAAAAACAGTGCTTCAGCCGGAATTAACGCATGCATGGAAATATATGGGCCATGCAGACACAAATCCGATGGGAATCAATTTTATGTCATTGATATTTGGATTAGGCTTTGTCATGTCTTTCGGATATTGGTGCACCGATTTCCTGGTAGTGCAAAGGGCGATGATGGCAAAAAATATGAATGCCGCACAACGAACTCCCATCATTGCCGCCATTCCTAAAATGTTCATGCCACTGATTGTTGTATTACCCGGAGTTATTGCCATTGCATTAATGCAGCCGGCTTTGGCTTCAAAAGGGTTTGCCATTCCATCCGATGGAAAAGGCGGCCTTGATTATACGATGGCGCTTCCTTCACTTATTGCTTATTATTATCCCACGGGGTTGCTTGGCGTTGGTATTACCGCACTTATTGCCTCCTTCATGAGTGGCATGGCCGGTAATGTGACAGCATTTAATTCAGTATTTACTTATGATATTTACCAGTCTTATTTTGTAAAACATAAATCAGACAGGCATTATCTGATCGTTGGCAAAATGGTAACTGTAGCAGGAATACTTTTATCAATAATTACGGCATACATTGCCAGGAGCTTCAATAACATTAATGATTTTCTGCAATTGGTTTTCAGTTTTGTAAACGGACCGTTATTTGCAACTTTTTTATTGGGCATGTTTTGGAAACGAACAACCGGGCATGGTGCGTTCTTTGGTCTTCTCGCCGGCACACTTGCCGCGGCAGTTACTCATGGCCTTACACTCGCAGAAGGAAAAGGTGGGTGGATTTATCCATTGTATGAAATTCATAGTGGAATGGGTCAGGCTTTTATCGTAGCATCTGTTTCATGGATCGCAAATTTTTTCACAACCATTATTGTAAGTTTGTGTACAAAACCAAAACCTGAAAATGAACTGGTGGGACTTGTATATTCTTTAACTGTAAAGCCGTCTTATCACCAGGATAAATGGTATCTTAAAGTCGTTCCACTGGGTTTGATATTAATTGCTATCACTATCATTTTAAACATCATTTTCTTTTAAATAAAGTGCCATGTACAAAAAATTAAACAACCTCGGATTTGTTATTGGCATCTTCTTCGTTATTATCTCGCTCATCCTGATCATTGGCGGCCTCGTTTCACAGTCTTTGGATAACAAGCTGAATTTTTACACCGGTTTCTCATTTCTGTTATTTGGCTTTTGTATGGCGTTTTTTAACCGGAAATGAATCGGTTTAATGAAATTTCACATTTAGAAGTCCGCTAATTCAGAAGAGAATGGTAGGATGACTTTTACATTTATCATTAGATTTAAAAAAAATGTTTTAAGAGAAAATTTTGGTTTTGTTCACAAATCAAAACCAAATAAAGTAATTATATTCGCATAACAAAAGCCCCTTTCACAATAAGAAAGAAAACCTTTCGTTATTTAATCTGCAAAACGAACGTACATGTTAAAAACATTCTCTGCCAGTAAACTTACCCTGATAGCACTGGCCGCGTTGATAGCCTTCCCTTCCTGTAAAAACGGAGGCATTTTCGGTAAAAAGAAAGACCAATCTGCCGTTACAGGATGGAATTATGACGATAAAAATTACGGCAACTTCCATGTATTAAAGGCCAACGAACAAAAAACCGGCCCCGGACTGGTTTTCATTCAGGGTGGTACTTTTGTTATGGGTTCTAAGGAAGAAGATGTAATGGGGGATTGGAACAACGTTCCGCGCAGAGTAAGTGTGAATTCATTTTATATTGACGAAACAGAAGTAGCCAATGTTCACTATCGCGAATATCTTTATTGGTTGTCTAATACGTTCGATGCAGATACCACGGTCATGAGAATGGCGCTTCCCGATACGTTGGTTTGGAGAAGTGAACTGGCTTATAATGAACCTTATGTAGAATACTACTTCCGTTATCCTGCCTATAATTATTATCCTGTTGTAGGTGTTACCTGGGAACAGGCACACGATTTTTGTATTTGGAGAACTGACAGGGTAAATGAAAAAATATTAATTGATAAAGGCTATTTGAATAAAAGAGAGCCTGTTGCAGCTATGAAAGGCGGCGGTGGTGATGCTACCTTTAATACAGACACTTACATCATGAACGCTGATCTTATCAATAATAAAACTGCTCCTAAAAAAGGTGCATTAAAAGATGTAAGCGGCAGACCAAGAAAAGTGGTAACACTGGAAGATGGAATTTTGTTACCTGGTTATCGCCTTCCAACAGAAGCAGAATGGGAATATGCCGCATATGGCGTTATTGCTCAAAACCCTAAACCACGTACCAAAGAAAAAAATCATGGTGAGGAAGTTCTTTCCAACCAACAGGTTTATTCATGGAGCAAAAATGTAAACGGGCTTCGTGACAATCGTCGTGGAAGCTGGCAGGGAGAATTTTTAGCAAACTTTAAAAGAGGAAGCGGAGATGTGATGGGTGTTGCTGGTGGGTTGAACGATCGCGCTGCGATTCCTGGCCCTGTAAAATCTTTTTATCCCAATGGTTACGGCCTGTATAATATGAGTGGGAACGTGAGTGAGTGGGTTGCGGATGTTTATCGTCCGATGACGCCTTTAGATGAAGATGATGTAAATCCATTCCGTGGTAATAAATTTGAAAGATTTTATAAAGATGAGTCTGGTGAATATGTAAGAGATACTTTGGGTAGATTGAAAAAAGAAGTAGTACCTGATTCAGTAGCTGTTCTTCGCCGCAATTATCAGAAAGGTGATGTGATCAACTACCTGGATGGCGACTCCATTTCAAATGTAACTTATGGATATGGCGTTACCACCTTGATCAGTGATAAATCACGTGTTATCAAAGGTGGAAGCTGGAATGATTTCCCTTACTGGTTATCTCCCGGTGCCCGCCGTTTCATGTCACAGGATGAATCCAGCAGCACTGTGGGTTTCCGTTGTGCAATGACACGTCTTGGAAGCCCTGAAGGAAACGGATTTAAAGCAGGGAACATTTTCGGATCAAGAAAACAAAATAAAAAGAAAAGATAGTTGTAGTTGTTTTTCATTTTTTCATAAAATAAAAAAGCCTCTTATAAATTGTAAGAGGTTTTTTTATGGAATAAACGGTTCCCAAAAGCAATTCTTCTTTCATAATTTCGCCACTTAATTTTTTAAAAGCATCTTGCCAATGTTTGAATTTCATGCTGATAGAAAAAGATATTTCGATATACAATTACTAAACGCACAGAAATATATTTTGCCTTTTATCGAAGCACATTTTACCATTCAAAAAGAAATGCGGGCATTAGAAATTGGCTGTGGCGAAGGTGGAGTTTTAAAAGCTTTTATTGATAAAGGATGTGTTGGAGTTGGAGTAGAATTTGACGAAACAAGAATTGAAAATGGAAAGAAATGGCTGGCTGATGATATTGAACACGGAAAACTATCTTTTGTTGCTAAAGATATTTATGACACCGATGTTGAAAGCCTGGGGGGAAAGTTTGACATTATAATCTTAAAAGACGTTATCGAACATATCCATGACCAGGCAAGGCTTTTAAGAAGATTAAAAGATTTTCTTACTCCTGATGGAATTATATTTTTTGGATTTCCACCGTGGCAAATGCCTTTTGGCGGTCACCAGCAGTTGTGTCAAAAAAAATTAGGAAAGGTGCCTTATTTCCATTTGCTTCCCATGTCCTTGTACAAAAGTGTTTTGAGATTCTTTAAAGAACCTGAATACGTAATTAATGATCTGGCAGAAATTAAAGAAACCGGCATTTCTATTGATCGGTTCGAAAAAATTGTGAAGCAAACTAATTATGCAGTCGTAGGAAAAATTGATTATTTATTCAATCCCATTTATGAATACAAGTTCAATTTAAAACCAAAAAAGCAAAATGCTTTGATCAGTAAGATTCCTTATTTCCGGAATTTTGTAACCACTTGTGTTTATTATATTATCAGAGATGAACAGTAAGCAAAGAAATAAAAGGAATTTTATTTTCAAACCAGCACATTAGCTAATCAGTAAATTAGCACATCAATTTACTCACTTCTCAAACTCTTCACCGGGTTCATCAAAGAGGCTTTTACAGAATGATAACTTACGGTGCACAAAGCGAGCAGAACTGTTATCAATGCTACAATAATAAAAATATAAGCCTGGACAGGAATGCGATAGGCAAAATCCTGCAACCACTTATTTCCTGCCCACCACGCTAAAGGAATGGCGATGAGAATAGCAATTCCTATCAATTGTAAAAAGTTTTTTGCTATCAATAATGTGATGCTGCTGATGTTTGCCCCAAGCACTCTCCTGATGCCAATTTCTTTGGTGCGCTGTACAGTGGTGAATGCGGCAAGTCCGAACAACCCAAGGCAAGCAAGTACAATCGCAAGCGCAGAGGCAACGCCAAACAATCCCGAAATTTTTTGTTCTGATAAATACAATTTGTTGTAATCCTCATCTAAAAAATGATAACTGAAAGGACGTTCAGGGATGCGTTGCTTCCACACACTTTCTAACCCGGCAAGAGTTTGTTTGGCATTATTTCCATTAATGCGGATCATGTAATCGCGTGAGAAATCCCGATTTAAAAAAATGAGCATCGGCCCGATCGGATTATGAAGACTGGTAAAATTAAAATCTTTTACAACTCCCACAACAGGCCCGGTTACAGTACCTTTTTCAATGGTTTTACCAATTGATTGTTGTCGATTCCAACCAATTTTTTTTGCCAGAGTTTCATTAATGATAAATGGCTGCTGATAATTTTTGTAATTGATTGCAGTGTCCATCATTCCAAAATCTGATTGCTGAAAATCACGTCCCGCAATCATTTGCATCTTCAGCGTTTTGGTAAAATCCAGATCAACCGGCATTGCATTTAATGAAATACCATGCTTCCCTTTTTCATCAACCGCCGTTATGCCATCACCCCATTGAACATTTTCCGGAGTATCATAAGAAGCAGTCACTGCTTCCACGCCGGGAACCAGTGAAAATGCTGCTTTCAGGCTTTCAAAGTTCTTCATCATTTGACCACCGATCGGTAAAACAACTACGTGATCTTTGTCGTAACCCAGGTTTTTTGTTTGCATAAAATGCATCTGCTGCAAAATAATTACGGTGTAAATAATCAGGAAAATGGAGATCCCAAACTGTGCAACGATCAAAGTTTTGCGAAGCAAATTATTTCCTCCTGTAAAAGAAAATCCTTTCTTTAATACTCCCATAATTTGAGTTCCGGATAAAACCAAAGCCGGATACATTCCTGCAAAAAAACTAACTGCAACAGTGAATAAGATTAATGCAATAACAGGCACTGGCTGCATTAAAATATCAGTCGTAAAATGTTTTCCTGTAACCTCATTGAAATAAGGAATTAAAAATACACTGAGCAAAAAAGCAAGCGCCGCAGCCAAAAAAGTAATGACTGATGATTCGCTGATGAACTGAAAAAATACCTGTCTTTTAGAAGCGCCCATCACTTTGCGCATACCGATCTCTCCGCTTCTACCTGCTGATTGCGCGGTTGCGAGATTGGTATAATTGGCACACGCGATAATCAGAATTAATAACGCGATCAAAGCGAGCATATAAATATAAGTGATGCTGCTATTGGGTTCAAAACCCGGAAGTTTTGAATATAAATGAACTTTAGTAAATGGTTCTAAATGGTAAGCCAGGTAATCATTTCCTTCAAGCCCGGCGTCTGCTCTTACTTCCGGCGTTTTCATATAACTGTTGATCTGTCGCTGCAATTGAGAAATGCCTTTTTTATCTTTCACTAAAAAATAAGTGATCCAGTTAGCCGTCCACCATGTTTCATCTTTTACGTTATTAAGATTGGCAAATTGTGTTGCAAAATCAAATTTTATTTGCGAGTTCTGTGAAACGTCTTCACATATCGCCGAAACCCTGAAATCTTTATCTCCGATACTTAAAGTTTTATTTATTGCGTCCTGGTTTCCAAAATATTTTTTCGCCATTGATTTTGTGATCACTATTTTATCAGGCGCATTCAACGCGGTTGCTGCGTTTCCCTCGATAATTGGAAAAGAAAATATTTTAAAGAAAGGCTGATCTGCATAAAGCACATTTGATTCATCGAAAACTTTATCGCCGTTTTTTATCACACGATGCGTAATATAAGTCCGGACGTATTCTTCAATCGAAGGAAAAGTTCTTTTGAATTGCGGCCCCGGCTTGGTGCCTGTGTTGGCTGTAAAGTTCACGGTTCCGGAGTTCTTATATTCCATCGTTGCCCGAACGATGCGATCTGCATTTACATTGAATTCGTCATAGCTCAATTCATGATTGATATAAACGCCAATTAAAAGACAAGCCGCCAAACCAACAGTTAACCCGAAGATATTAATGGCAGAATACAATTTGTGTTTTCGCAGGTTGCGGAAGGCGGTTTTGAAATAATTTTTAAACATGATTTAGTTCTAAGTTATTTACGTTTGTGCATGGCCGTTAGTAAACAAACAAATAAATTGTTTTTTATTCTCAAATTTTAATCACTCACTTCTCAAGCTCTCCACCGGATTGGCAAGCGCTGCTTTTATTGCCTGGAAACTGATGGTAATTAATGCAATCAGCAATGCCAAAAGAGTAGTGATCACAAATACACTCCAATTGATGCGAATACGATACGCAAAACTGTCCAGCCATTTGTTCATTGCAAGCCACGCGAGCGGCGATGCGATCAAAACAGCTATACCGACAAGCTTTAAAAAATCTTTTGACAACAGCGCCACGATGCTTGAAACACTGGCTCCCAGCGTCTTTCGTACGCCGATCTCTTTGATGCGTTGTTCCGCACTAAAGGTTGCTAATCCAAACAAACCCAAACAGGAAATGAGAATGGCAATCGCTGTAAAATAACCAACGATGGCAGACAAACGATTTTCAGCATCATAATTTTTTTGAAAATCTTTATCCAAAAAACTGTATTCAAAAGGCTCTGACGGATTTAAATTGTGCCAGCTGTTTTTGATAGAACCAAGAATGTTATTGATGTTTCCGGGCTTTGCATGAACGATCATGTAATTGTATTGAGGCTGCATGGAAAGTTGAAATCCATAAGGCGTGATTGGCAGGTGAAGATCTTCGTAGTGAAAATCTTTTACAACTCCTACAATATCATAACTGTAATTTTTACCCTGGAAATCGGAATATAATTTTTTCCCTATTGCTTCCTGCGGCGAAGCAAAACCAAGTTGCTTGATTGCCTTCTCATTAATGATGATAGCATCGGTGGTATCTGAAGGAAAATCCTCAGAAAATAATCTTCCGGCAACAGGTTCAATTTTTAATGTTTGCAAAAACCGTGTATCTACATAATTCATGCGAATGTCTTTTCCCTGCTGCATGCTTTCGCCTTGTTTGTACAAAACATTGTCAGCATAATTGGTAATGCCCGGATAAAAAGCCGAAGCGCCAACATTAGCGATAGCAGATTGTTTCAGCAAATCGTCTTTAAAAGCAAAATAGATCTTTTTTGCATTGTCACTGCGCAATGGAATTACAATTTGTCTTTCCTGGTCAAAACCTAAATCAGCAGAACGCAAATATTTCATTTGCTGCGCAATCACAACAGAAGCAATAATTAATACCACAGAAATTACAAACTGAAAGATCACCAAACCTTTTCGCAAAGAAACCGCTGCCAGTGAATTGGAGAATTTTCCTTTCAGAACTTTTGCGGGATTGAAAGAAGATAAATAAAACGCAGGATAACTTCCAGCCAGCAAACCTGTAAGAATTGACAACAATAGAAAAACGATAGCGATACCAATATTTGAAAAATTAAGTGAAAGATTTTTTCCTGAAAGCCCGTTGAATGCAGGAATTAAAAGCTCGGTGAATATTATTGCAAAAACAAAAGCAACCAGGCTCATCATCACCGACTCGCCTAAAAACTGGGCGATTAGAAATTTCTTTTCTGCGCCTAAAACTTTCCGGATTCCCACTTCCGAAGAACGCTTGGAAGAACGGGCTGTAGCGAGATTCATGAAATTGATACAAGCGATTAGCAACGTGAATAAGGCAATGGAAGCAAGAATGTATAAATAAGTTACGCTGCCGCTTGGCGTAACATCATTGTCCGATCCTGAATGCAGGTGAATGTCTTTTAATGCAACCAGGTATTGCGCTTTTTCAAAACCAACCGCCTTCAGATCCTTGCCGGCGTATTTGTCAACAAATGCCGGAAACTGCGCTTCTAATTTCTTTGGATCAGAGCCAGGCGCAAGCTGCAAATAAGTGAAGTACATGTTGTTGTTGGCAAGATTAGTACCCGCGTTTTTTATCATGTCTGCTACACTCCCACCCATCGCGCTCAAGAAAAATCTTCCGTCAATGTGTGAAGGTTTGTTGATCGGTTTAAAAACTCCTGTCACCTGGAAATCATGATCACCGTTGGTGCTGCTGCTGATATGAATCACTTTATTTAATGCCGGCTGATCACCAAAAATCTTTTTCGCAATTTCTTCACTAAGCACTACTGAATTAGGATTGCTCAATGCAGTTGCGGGATTTCCTTCAATGAAATTGTAAGTAAACATTCTGAAAAAAGTAGAATCAGCCAGGTAACCTTTTGTTTCGTAAAAGGATTTCGTAGCTTGATTTTGCGGAGTGTATTGCAATAATGTTTTGTCTTCATTGAACAATCGTACCAATCTTGTGGTTTGCTGAATTTCAGGAAAAACGGATTTCATAATTTCCCCCATCGCCGCAGGAGTATTCGGAAGTTTTTTAAAATTCCCAAGGCCTTTGAATTCTGTTCCAACCTGGTAAATATTATCAGCATTTTTTTGATAACGATCATAACTGGTTTCATTCAGAATGTACAAAGTGATCAGCATGCAACAAGTAAGGCCCGTTGACAAACCAAGGATATTGATGAAAGAAAAAACTTTGTTCTTCATGAGGTTTCGCCAGGCGATTTTAAAATAATTCTTTAGCATTATTATTAGTTTATTCTTTTACAGTAAACGAAATTTTACTTACAATTTTTTATGTGCATTATTCAGTTCTCAAACTTTTCACAGGATTGGCGATTGCAGCTTTGATTGCCTGGAAACTAATGGTTGCCAATGCAATCAAAATCACCAAAAGTGTTGCTGACGCAAACATCCACCACGTTAAAGAAATGCGGTATGGATAATTTTCCAGCCATTTGCCGGCAGTGAGCCATGCAGCAGGAATTGCAATGATCATTGCGATAAGTACAAGCTTTAAAAAATCTTTTGAAAGTGTGGTAACAACGCTGGTTACAGAAGCACCGAGCACTTTTCGGATACCAATTTCTTTCGTTCTTTTTTCCGCAGAAAGAACAGACAAACCAAACAAACCAATACAAGAAATAAAAATGGTGAAGAGTGCTGCAAACAACATGATCTGTTTCCATTTTGCTTCTGCTTCATAATTTTTTCGGTTTTGCTCATCCTTAAAAACATAACTGTATGGCGAAATCGGATATAAATCTTTAAACTTTTGATGAATAAATTTCAAGCTGGCAGCAGCTGTTCCGGGTTTTATCTTGATATCATAGATACCAAAATTATTCGAGTTTTTCATGGTGAAAAGCTGTGGCCCAATTTTTTTATTGAGCGGTTCATAATGATAATCTTTTATCACACCAATCACAGAGTATAATTCTTTATTGAAAAAGAAATTTACTGTTTTCCCGATTGGATCCTTCCATCCCGCCTGTTTTACAAATGCTTCATTCACAATTATAGAATTGATTGAATCAGCAGGATGATCTTTTGAAAAATTCCTTCCCTGTAAAAGTTGAATTTTCATCATCGGGATATAACTTTCATCCACGGTTTCGTAACTGAATTGTATGGAAGAATCGTTGGCGAGTTTTGCGATAGTGCTCCAGGTTCCACCATTTTTTGATGCTACATCAATAATATCCGGATTTTTCAAAAGTTCATTTTTAAATACGGATGCCTCCTGGTGAGACCGAATGTCTTTTGAAACCTCAACAATATTGCTGTCATCGTATCCTAAATTCGTGTTGGTAAGAAAATTAAACTGAGAATAAATCACAAACGTTCCAATGATTAAAAAAGATGCCAGCGCAAACTGTAATACCACAAGAGATTTCTGTAAATAATTTTTTCCACTCAGGTTGAAACCGCTGTATAGCGTTGCTGTAGGCTGGTATCCTGAAAGTATGACCGCAGGATAAAAGCCTGCAAGAAATGAAGTAAGAAAAAATAAGATGACATAAACCAAAATTAGTTTGACATCAAATAAATAAGAAATGGCAAGTTGCTTATTAGCAAGTTGATTGAACACAGGCAGGATCAATTTCACCAATATAATTGCAAATGCGAATGCTATAAAACACAATAAAAATGATTCGCCCAAAAACTGGAATATCAATTGTTTACGGCTGCTTCCAACTACTTTACGAATACCAATTTCCTTTGCTCTTTTTACAGAACGTGCGACGGTAAGATTCACAAAATTGATGCAGGCGATCAGCAAAACAAACAAAGCGATGCCAGATAAAATGTACGAGTAAATCGGATTGCTTCCTTTCTCTAATCCGTTTTGTGCGGGAAGATCAGTGCTCATATGAATATCAATAAAAGGCTGCAGATGATAGGATCCCATAGGAAGATTTGCATCAAGGCCAAATTGCTTTTTCATTTCTCCGAAGATCTGCGAAGCATCCTTTACATAATACTGCTGCATGCTTTTTTCAACAGAAGCCATTTTTGCGTTTGGTGATAAAACGACAAACGTGTTAAGAAAAAAGTTGAACCAGTTTTCTTTGTTCTGCGCATCTGCTTCACTTTCTTTAAATGGCAACAACATATCAAACTGGATGGACGAATTCTGCGGAATATTTCTGGCAATTGCCGAAACACTATAAGGTGTGAAAGTGCTGTCGGTTTTTAAAAGGATCGTTTTGCCTAAAGCATCCGTTGTTCCAAAACGTTTTCTCGCTTCTTTTTCTGTAATCACCACTGAATGAGGCTCTTTCAAACAGGTATTCGGATTGCCGTGAATTAAAGGAAATGTAAATACACTGAAGAAAGATGAATCAACATAAAGCAGTTCCTGTGGTTGAACTTCAGTGCCGGTTTTAATATCTTCTGTGCCTTCCTGTATGCGGACAAACTTTTCTATACCCGGTACATTTTGTGTAAACCGTGGGCCTTGTAAATAACCGGTAACAGGATCTTTATGCTCTTTTCCCTGGAAGTAATCAATAGATACAATCCGGTAAATATGATTTACATTTTTATGGAAACGATCAAAGCTTACTTCATCTTTTACATACAGAATGATGAGCATGGCACAAGCCAGTCCAAGACTTAATCCTGCAATATTTATGAAGGAATAGATCTTATTCCGTTGCAGGTTTCTGAGAGCGATCTTGAAGTAATTTTTAAACATGTGCACAATCTTTTTAAAGAGTTATTTTTATTTTTTTGAAAAGAAACCATTTGGATTATTAATTTTTCGATCAATATGTCAATCTCCTGGTATTGTTGATTAAAAATTAGTGCCACTTATTTACCTCCTGCTTTTCAGCAGTTTATGAAGCGTAAAAAAATATAAGTGTTCGGTTTTGATACAGTGTATGTGCCGGTTTTGATACAGTCGAACAAATCAAATTAAAGCATGCTCGAATAATGAATCCCGGGCTGCTATCACAGTATGCTTGTTGTTGAAATTAGTTACACCTAAGAGTTAACAGTAAATCAACAAATAATCTCATTTTTCAATATGGACAAATAACAAAACCAGAGGCAAATAATTTAAAAAACACCTGCTTTTTTTAAAAGAATATCCTTATCTTTGCAGCCCAAAAAAATTTAATTAATGGCAAACCATTCAGCAACCAAGAAAAGTGTACGTAAATCAACCAAACGCAACGAGCGTAACCGTTACCAGGGAAAAACTACCCGTAACGCAATCCGCGATTTTAAAGCAATAGATACAAAAGCTGTAGCTTTAGAAGGTTTGCCTGAACTGAGTTCAAAAATTGACAAGTTGGCAAAAAGAGGAATTATTCATAAAAACAAAGCGGCTAATTTAAAGAGCAAGCTGACAAAAAGCGTAGCATCTCTCGAAAAATAAATTCAATTTTTATAAATATTATGCCCGTCAAATCTGATTGACGGGCTTTTTATTTACTAAAATTCAAGCTTCAAACTCAGGGAAATTATTGATCTCAACAAAATGTTTGTCTATTTTTTGGAAACCAAAAGAATAATTTCCATTAGAAATAATAAGAAATTTTGCAGGCACTGAAATATGATAACGCAGGATTTGTTCCAATGTTTTTTCAGAAAGTGAAACATTTATCTCTTTACATTCAATGATCATCCAGGATTGTGAATTTCGGTTGTAAACCACGATGTCGCAACGTTTTTTTAGCTCTCCTAATTTTATTTCTTTTTCAACTGCAATCAATGATGCAGGATAATTTTTTTTTATTAAAAGAAACAACAAAATATTTTGTCTGACCCACTCCTCCGGCGTCAATACCAGCCATTTTTTCCTGATGACATCAAAAATCTCTTTAACTCCTTTTGGTTCTCTTATTTTTGGTTTTTCTACAGGAAATTCAATTTTTATCATGGCTGGTTTGTAAAATTTTACGTGTCGTTTAGAAAATCTGCAATGTAAAAATTTAAAATCGTTATTTTTAGCGATAGTTAAAAAACAGAGAGATTAGATATGAAAACAAAAAAAGAAATAGTCAACAACTGGCTACCGAGGTACACGGGAGAAAAATTATCCAATTTTGGAGAGTATATTTTGCTTACCAATTTCAGCAATTATGTAAAAATGTTTGCTGATATTCATAATGTTGCGGTCGTTGGCGTAGAAAAGGCAATGGAATGCGCAACGGCCGGAGATATTACTATTATCAACTTTGGAATGGGAAGTCCCGGAGCGGCGACTGTAATGGATTTGCTTAGCGCAATAGAACCTAAAGCAGTTTTATTTTTAGGTAAATGTGGAGGATTAAAAAAGAGAAATAAAATCGGAGATCTGATCCTTCCGATCGCTGCAATCAGAGGAGAAGGAACTTCGAATGATTATTTTCCTCCGGAAGTTCCGGCATTGCCGGCATTTGCATTGCAAAAAGCGATTTCGACAACGATCCGTGATCATTCTGTGGATTATTGGACAGGAACTGTTTATACTACCAACAGGCGTGTTTGGGAACACGATGAGGTTTTCAAAAGTTACCTTAGAAAAATCCGTGCTTATGCGGTAGACATGGAAACTGCAACGATATTTATTGTTGGTTTTTATAATAAAATTCCTACCGGCGCTTTATTGCTTGTAAGTGATTCGCCGATGATTCCGGAAGGAGTGAAAACGAGTGAAAGCGACGCGAGTGTAACAGCGCAGTTTGTGGAAATGCATTTAAAGATCGGCATTGAATCTTTAAAACAACTGATCAACAATGGACTTACAGTAAGGCATTTGAAGTTTTGAATTATTAATTATTGAATTATCAAATTATTGCATTATTAGCTTCATCATAATTATTGAATATTGATTTTTTTTATCTAAATATTGACCCAAAAATCACCACTCCCCTTGCCTCTTCTTCAAATAAATAACCTAAGCGTTGATTTCGTTACAGACTCAGGAACTACATCTGCCTTAAAAAATATTTCTTTTGAGATTGATCGTGGCGAAACTGTTGCCATTGTCGGAGAATCAGGTTCGGGGAAAACCGTGACTTCGCTATCTGTTTTGCAGTTATTGCCCTCACCTCCTGCGAAGTATAAAGCCGGCGAAATTCTTTTTTCAGAAAATGAAACGGCTATTGATCTTTTAAAAATTAATGAAAAAGAACTGAGAAAGATCAGGGGAAACAAGATATCGATGATCTTCCAGGAGCCAATGACTTCGCTGAATCCGGTAAAAACATGTGGCGAGCAGGTAATAGAAGCGATGAGAATTCACCAACGGATTTCAAAAAAAGATGCACAGGAAAAAGTAATTGAATTATTTCGGAGGGTTAAATTGCCGGAGCCTTCGGCTATCCTTCATCGCTATCCTCATGAGATAAGTGGCGGGCAAAAACAAAGAGTGATGATTGCGATGGCGATCAGTTGCCGTCCTTCTTTGCTGATCGCGGATGAACCAACTACCGCACTTGATGTTACCGTTCAGAAAACAATTTTACAATTAATAAAAGAATTGCAGGTTGAGCAAAACATGAGTGTCATTTACATTACCCACGATCTTGGCCTTGTTGCTGAAATCGCGGATAAAGTAATTGTGATGTATAAAGGTGAAGTAGTGGAAACCGGAACTGTAAAGCAAATCTTTTTACAACCAAAACATCCTTACACAAAAGCTTTGCTGGCGTGCCGACCTGATGCATCCTCCAAGGGAAAAAGGCTTCCTGTTATCAGCGATTTTTTAACTGGAACCACAAAGAATAAAGATCAGGTAGCAGTTAAGAATAAACAGGAAACTGCAGCTTTTATCAGCGATTCTCCCTTATTGAAGGTTGAGAATCTGAATGTTTATTTTCCCGTGAAGAAAAGCTTTTTAGGAAAAATCTTAAAGGAATTTAAAGCCGTTGATGATGTAAGTTTTACCGTTAAAAAGGGGGAGACTCTTGGACTGGTCGGTGAAAGCGGCTGTGGCAAAACCACTTTAGGCCGCACATTGATCAGACTAATTGAGCCAACTTCAGGAAATATTTTTTTCAATGGAAAAAATATTGCTGCAATTCCCGCTGATGAATTCCGAAAAATGAGAAAAGACATACAGATCATTTTCCAGGACCCTTATGGCTCTCTCAATCCGCGGCTTACTATCGGCGATGCCATCAATGAACCAATGAAAATTCATTCCATCCTTTCTTCAGATAAACAACGAAAAGAAAAGGTGGTGGATCTGCTGGAAAAAGTGGATTTGAAGCCCGAATATTTTAATCGTTATCCTCACGAATTCAGTGGCGGCCAGCGACAAAGAATTTGTATTGCACGCGCGCTTGGGCTAAATCCTGATTTTATCATTTGTGATGAAAGTGTTTCTGCACTTGATGTGAGCGTACAGGCGCAGGTGCTAAATCTGCTGAATGATTTAAGAGCAGAACTTGGATTTACGTGCATTTTTATTTCTCATGATCTTGGAGTTGTTCATTATATCAGCGATCGCATTATGGTGATGAATAAAGGAAAAATTGAAGAAAGTGGTTCTTCAGATGACATTTATTTCAACCCCAAAAAAGAATATACACAAAGACTGATTGCGTCAATTCCAAAGATGGCTTTTTAACGCTCTTTCAAAATAAAAATTATAAAAATTTGCTAGTTTACTGCAAACAAAAAGGGCAACTTTCGTTGCCCAAGTTCTTAGGTTCTTCAATAATAACTTAAAACTGGTAGTTCTTCTAAAATCAGGATTTTTTAGTCGAATCAATCATAAAAATTGGATGCGGTGGTATAGGCTATTGAACTAACTAAATTGGTTTTTCAATTTTAGTTTGTACCTATAAAAGAGCAAAAACATTGCCAAAAACACAAATTGAATTAAAACACTTGTAATCAAAAAAGTACAAAATATTTTTTTATTAATTTCTTCAAAAATCAAGCTGTAAAACTGAAAAAACTGAAAAATCAGGCTTAAAAAAACTGTCTTGAAGATCTAAAATCCGTACGTTTTTTCAGGCTTTTTCCCTGGTTTCATTTAAAAAGGCAATCACTTCTTCATCTGTTGTTTGTGAAAAATCCTGGTAAAATCTTCCTACTCCGTAAAAATGAAAAGGAGTATACAGGGAAATAAATTCATCCACTTCTTTGCTAATTCTTTCAGCCGCTTGTTCTGATGCAACAGGAACCGCAACAACTAATTTTTCAGGATTTTTATCCCGAAGTATCTTTAAAGTAGCCAGAACGGTTCGGCCGGTAGCAATACCATCATCAACAATAATAGCCACTTTCCCTTCGATATTCATGGGCTTTGATTCACCCATAAACTTTTGATACCTTTCTTTTAGTTGTTGGCGGATTTTAGCGGTTTCAGTTTTAATATATTCAGGGGAAATACCATTTTGTTCTTCAATAATACTTCCTTCAAGGCCCACAGCGCCAATAGCAAATTCTTCATTGGAAGGATGGCCTAATTTTTTTGTCATTAGCAAATCAAGCTCAAAGCCGATTTGTATAGCAATATAATAACCGATTGGAACGCCGCCACGCGGAACTGCCAACACTACTCCTCCCTTACCTTTGTATTTTTGAAGCTTTTGGGCAAGTCGCTGCGCTGCGTCAATTCTATCAACAAAAAGCATAACAGAGTTTTAATGGGTTTGCTGTTCTGCAATCGTATGGCAAAGATGTACATCAAACCAATCGGCTGCTTTCCCGGCCACATTTTCCAATGCACCGGGCTCTTCAAACAAGTGAGAAGCTCCTGAAATTATTTCAATTTGTTTTTCGCCTCCAAGGTGATTATATGCATGCTCATTTAGATTAATTACCTGCGTATCTAATGAACCAACAATAAGCAAAGTAGGTGCTTTTACTTTTTCCAGGTTTTTCGCAAGATCCGGGCGGCCACCACGGCTTACCACTGCCTTGATGGAAGATTCAAGAAAAGCAGCCGCATTCAATGCAGAAGCGGCTCCGGTGCTGGCTCCAAAAAAGCCCATTGGCAAATCGTCAAATGCAAATTGTTCGAGCACTTTTTCCGTAACTCTTATCAAACGATCAGTTAACAGATCAATATTAAACCGGTTTTCATACACTTCCTCTTCCTCAGGAGTTAAAAGATCTACAAGCAAAGTGCTGATACGATGTTGATTTAGAATATTAGCGACATAATTATTTCTTGGACTTAGACGACTACTACCACTTCCATGAGAAAAAATTACCAATGCTGCAGGCTCATTTGGCTGATTGAAGTTGGCTGTCAACGACACATCATTCAATGCGATATTTATTTTAAGTTTATTCATCGGGCTGGCTTTAAAATTTAAAACTGATAATAAACTATAAAAAAAGTGCCACAATTTTTGTGCCCTGCCTGAGCAGAAATAAAGAATTTTTGCTGCGAATGTATTATTCGTTCATTTTCAAAAGATCATACATCAGTTAATTACTTTGAAGAATTTTTCGTGTGTGGTTTTTTGCCTAGCTCATGCCAGTTTTTTTCTTCAATATTAACATGATAGTGTTTTGCAGCTTTTTTAATATTAGCAAATGCAAGATCCCGTTCTTCATCAGAAACACCTTTTACCTGATCGAATCTTGCTAACGCATTTCTTACATGCGAAGCATCTGTAATTGGTTCTTTGCGCTCTTTTGGAAAAGCAAAAACACTATCCGGTAAATCTTTTTTATCCTTACTGCTTAAATCGCCGTGCTCTGTATGCGGCTCCCATGTTGTTTTTGACATAATTTTTTTTAGAATTTTCTTCAAAAAAGCTGCCAGCATTCCAAAATTTAATGAATAAAATATTTTTCTCCTTTTTTGGTCGTGAATCGAACCATCTGATTTCTCATTTGTTTCACCTTCATCTCTTTCCCGGAAGAATCATAAATGTGTAAACCTTGCGGTAATTCCAGGAAACAATTATTACCGTTTTTAGAAATAATTGTTGCTGTTTCTAATTTGCCATTTTCCCAATTAAAATTTACTTCAAAACCATTTCGTGTACACATGCCTGTTATGCTTCCATTTTGCCAATTTTTATCAGTTGGCAATGCCGGTAAAAAACGGATCACAAAATGTTTCCCATTGCTTTGTAAAAGCATTTCAGCGATGGCTGCTGTTCCACCAAAATTTCCGTCAATCTGAAAAGGAGGATGAGCACAAAATAAATTTGGGTAAGTGCCGGCACCGGTCATTCTATAACCGCTGTCCATTCTAAAAGCCGGTTGAAGCAAACCTTTCAACACTTTAAGCGCATGATCTCCATTTCCCAATCTTGCCCAGAAATTCACTTTCCATGCCCGTGACCATCCCGTTCCTTCATCTCCTCTCCTGATCAAAGTTTTTTCTGCTGCTGCTTTTAAATCGGGTGTTCGATTATTGATCTCATCATAAGGATAAAGTCCATACAATTGTGAAATATGCCGGTGATGTGGCTCTTCTTCTTTGTAATCACGGATCCATTCCTGAATGCCATCTGTTGTCGGACTAATCCGATCCGGTGCCAAACGTGATTTTATTTCTTCCAGAGAATCTGCAAACTTTTTATCAACTTCTAAAATATTTGCAGCACCAATCGTATTACTTAATAATTCTCTTCCAATCTGCATATCCATTGTTGGTCCCATTGTAGTTTGTCCATGAAAACCATCGAGCATGATATAAGTATTTTCAGGAGAGTTAGATGGAGCGGTCACCAGCCAATTTGTTTTTGGATCCGTAATTAAAATGCTTGTATAAAATTCCGCAGCACCTTTTAAAACAGGATAAATTTCTTTTAAATATTTTTTATCGGGATTGAAAATATAGTGCTGCCATAAATGTTCACAAAGCCAGGCGCCGCCAGTCAAAGTTGAACCCCAATCTGCTCCTTCTCCCGGTGCTGTAAATTTCCAGGGATTGCTGATCACATGAGCGACCCACCCTTTTCCATAATAATATGCTTTGGAAGTTTTTTCTCCTGGCTTTACCAGCTGTTCTGTAAAATGAATTAAAGGCAAATGACAATCCGGAAGATTGGTTACTTCCGCTGGCCAGTAATTCATTTCCACATTAATATTCAGATGATAATCCCCATTCCATGGTGTTTGATATTCTTCCGCCCATAAGCCTTGCAAATTAGCGGGAAGTCCTTCGGAACGAGAGCTTGAGATCAGCAGATAGCGGCCAAAATTAAAATACAAAGCGGGCAAATTCACATCATTGCTTCCGTTTGCAAAACGAATCAACCTGTCAGCAGTGCTGAGATTTTTGATGGAATCATTTTCCTCGGAAGTAAATTTTAAAGAACATCGATTGAAAAAAGATTGAAAATCTTTCACATGATTTTCGAGTAATTTTTTTGCAGAAAATTTGGATGCCTCATTTACTTTTTTCATCGCGATGGGCAATGGAGCAGGGCCGCGTTTTTCAACATTTGGCCAGTTCAAATCTGTGGCTCCACCAATAATGACCGTACATTCTTTATCGCCCTGAATCGTTAATCCATTATCAACTGCTGTTACTTTCCCATTGGGTGCAATCACTTTTGCATAAGCCGCAAAATTAATTCCCGCATCGCCATTGCCCCCATTCAGTTGTCCTTTCATGGTGATTGAATTTCCGGCAGATGAAAAAGTTGCCCGTTCTTTCCTGTTCAGAAAAAGATCAAAATTTAATGAATTGTTTTTGTCGGAAATAAGATGAATGATGATCACTTGCTGAGGCGCACTTACCCAAACTTCTTCTTTATAATTCACATCGTTTCTTTTCCATTTAGTAATCGCTAACGCTGAATCAATTTGCAATGTTCTTTTGTAATCAGTAAAGTCAATCCCGGTATCTTTCCAATCAAGAAATAAATCAGATAATATCTGATAACAACCAAATTTCACATTCGCTCCATTTCCAAAACCTGAACCTTTTCCGGCAGCAATAAAATGTTGTTGTAATAATTCCTGCGCCTCTTTATTCTTTCCCTGCTGCAAAAGTTGTTGAATCTTTGGCAGGTACAAATGCGCATCATGACGGTTTGGATCCTGTACACCTCCCGACCACATTGACTTTTCGTTCAACACAATTCTTTCATGATCAGGATTTCCAAAAACCATCGCACCAAGCCGGCCATTACCCAATGGAATAGATTGTGTAAAATGTGAAGCAGGCGAATCAAACTTTAATTGCAAATCTGATTGAGCAAACAAAGTGATCGTTGACAGTAAACCAACAAATAATGACGAAATTTTTTTCATTAAAAATCAGGAGACCTTCTTCAATCTGAATAATTTGGTTTCATGACTCAACACTTTCCCTTTCCAGGTTTTTTCCTTTTTACCAATAATTTTATGCTGCCATAGATCGCGGATCTCCAATTTACCTTCAAGGCCAAGTTCTTTAAAATCAACAGAGGCATTTTGTGTGGAACTACTTCTGTTTAAAATCGCAATGGCATAATCGCCGTTGGACAATGGTTTTACAAAAATATTCCAAACGCTGTCTGCAATTTTTCTTTCTCCCTGTTTGCCCAAAATATCCTGATCAATAGCAATCGCTTCGTCATTCAACAAAATCCTTTTGGTTTCTTCATTCATATTTCTCACATCGTTTGTTGCAATTAATGGAGAAGCCATGATGCACCAAAGGCTCATGTTGCTTTGGTATTCGATATCGTTGCAACCACTTCCACCCAAATCGCCTGCAGGGCCTTTGCTTCCGCGCAATCCAACGATGAGCATGTCAGGATCATTCCAATGACCTGGTCCGGCAAAAGCATCCAGTTTTGCATTGATGTCAAGATTATACATCAGGCTTTTCCAGGAATCTCTTACATCACCGGTTGTTCTCCATAATTGGCCACCTGCTTTCGCCGCCCAAAACCACGGCTGCCTTCCGCCCCATTCGCAAATGCTGAATGTTATTGGCCTTCCGCTGTTTCGAAGTGCATCAGCCATTTTTTTATAACGAATCTTTGCAGTGTTTGAGTCAGAAGGCGCATGACAATAATCATATTTTAAATAATCAATTCCCCATGAAGCAAAAGTTTTTGCATCTTGATCTTCAAAACCAAGGCTGGCAGTATACCCCGCGCATGTAAGTTGCGCTGCATCTGAATAGATTCCCAATTTAATTCCTTTCGAATGGACATAATCTGCAAGTGCTTTTATGCCTGAAGGAAATTTTTTCGGATCAGGAATGATATTGTTTTTGTTGTCTCTTCCACCCTGCCAGCCATCATCGATCATGATGTGATCGTAGCCGGCTTTTACCATTCCGTTTTCCACCATTGCATCTGCTATTTGGCGAATAATATTTTCATTAATATCGGTGCCGAAATAGTTCCATGTCATCCAGCCCATCGGTGGTGTGGGCGCCAGATCTGTTTTTACATCTGCAGATTGTTGTGCATTGACAGAAAAAATATTAATGCAAAATGCAAGCACTAATAAGAGGAGATTTTTTTTGATCATTTCTATTTTTTTTAATTAATTTCAATCAGGTTTAAATAAAAATCGTTCTTAAAACTTCGTTTACTGCACCATTATCTCGTCTGCAAATATCCACGCTGGTTGCCCTTCTCCGGGATGTCCTTTCGGACAAACACCAATATTTTTCGCAGTAACACGAATGTACCTGGCTTTTTGTTCCGGAAAATTAATGGTAAAATCTTGTATGATAGCACTTTTTTCATTTGGAGAAATTGTATTCTGAACAGTTCCTAAATCAGTAAAATTTTTACCATCATCGGAAATTGACAAAGTGACTGATTGTGGTAGAAAAATCCAATCACGATAACTTTGAAGACAACCGATCGTAATTTTTCGAACCGAAGTTTCCTCTCCCATATCAATTGTTGCAATCAAATCATCGCCGTCAAACCCGTGCCAATACTTGCCAGGAGCAGTTGTTCCTCTTACGCCATCCGTCAAAGTATTTGGCCCATCAGCGGGATAATATTTGCTTGGCGGATTTACATAAGTTACATTTCTGCCAATCGCTTTGTGCATCACAAATTTTTGTTCAGCAGGTTTTACGCCCATCACTTTTCCATTTTCTACAATCACAGCTTTTAAGGTTAATGATGAATCGATTTCAATCGGATTGATATACAGGTTACTTGCCGCGTCCGGATCGCTTCCATCAGTTGTGAAATAAATTTTCGAGTCTGGAATTTCTGAAGAAAGTGTCACCGATAATTTTCCATTTTGTGAAACCGGATTTATCGCAACAGTAAAATTTCCCGGGCAATAATGAAATCCTTTTTCTTCAAAAGCTACAAACTGTTTTTGCAGACGATCATAAAAATCAACATAATTTTTTTCATTTTTTGGCGTCCATAAAACTTCTGCAAGTGCCAGCATTCTCGGCAAAACCATATACTCCAAATGTTCGCGCGAAGAAATAAATTCTGCCCAAACATTCGCCTGCGCACCCAATACATATTTTGCATCAGTTGAATCCAATTCTTTCGGAATCGGGTAATAGTCATACACCATTTTTAAAGTGTTGAAACCGCCAATGGCAGGAGGTTCGCCGGCAGGGCCAGCCTGGTAATGATCAAAGTAAAGTGGTGTTCCAGGTGTCATCACCACATCATGTTTCATCTTTGCAGCTTTGATTCCGCCGGTTTCTCCACGCCAACTCATTACAGTTGCTTCCGGGGCCAATCCGCCTTCCAAAATTTCATCCCAGCCAATCAATTTTCTGTGATGTGCAATCAAAAATTTTTCTATTCTTTTGATAAAATAACTCTGCAGCTGATCTACACTTGTGTCGCCCAATTTCTTCATCAAAGCCTGGCAACGCGGATCATTTTTCCATGGAGTTTTATCCACTTCATCGCCGCCGACATGAATGTATTTTGAAGGAAACAATTGCATCACTTCTGTCAATACATTTTCCAAAAAAGTAAACACGCTGTCGTTTGCCGGACAATAATTAGATTGATAGTTTGGAGGATAAACACCGCCGGTAATTGTCGTTTGCGGTTGTTGTGTGCAAGATAACCACGGATAAGCTGTAATCGCTGCTTCCGAATGTCCCGGCATCTCTATTTCAGGAACGATGGTAATATTTCTTTCTTTGGCATAAGCAACAATATCACGAACCTGCTCTTGTGTATAATATCCGCCATAAGATGCTGGCTCGCCCGGCTGAGTTGGCTGGCTTTCGCTCCATGGAATTCCACGACGATCCGCACGCCATGCACCGACAGAAGTAAGTTTCGGATATTTTTTTATTTCCAATCTCCAACCCTGGTCGTCAGTAAGATGCCAATGAAAAGTATTGAATTTATATTCAGATAAAAGATCAATGTATTCTTTGATCATGTCAGCTGAAAAAAAATGCCGGCAAACATCGAGATGCATTCCGCGCCATTTGAAAGCCGGATAATCCGTAACTTTCATGCAAGGCACTTCTAATGCAGCATTGGTGCGTATCTGAGGAAGTGTTTGAAAAACAGATTGCATTCCATAAATAATTCCTGCTTTTGAATTGGCGGTAATTTTCAGAGAAGACGCCGACACATCTAACAGGTAACCTTCATTACCAATCGTAGCAGTTTTTTTTATTTCAAGAATGATTGATTTATTTTTCTTCTGATTGAATGGCAAAACATTTCCTGAAACATTTTTTATAAAGGCATTGAAAAAATCGGCGGTATGACGCAAGTCATTTTCTTTAGTGTTGAAAATAATTGCCGTGTTTTTATCAATCGTAAAATGTCCGTCTTCCACTGTAAGGCTTACCGGCTGCGGAATAATGCTGATCTTTTGTTGCGCAATTCCAAAAAATGGAAGCAATAAAATGAGAATGATCAGCAATCTTTTATTTATGTTCATACTAAAATATTTATGTTTAAATTCTATGAAAATGTTTCTGGCAGTAAACAGACAATTTGATCTTTTTTTTATTTTTCATAGAACAAACCTAATTCTGAAAGAGTTGGATTGAGTCTTGAAGATAGAATTTTTATTCGCACTTTATTTGTTGTAACCGTTGGGAATTGTAACAATCTTTTGTAACCCACCGTAGTTCCTTCAGCAGCTTTCTGCCATGAATTTCCATCCCAATATTCAAGATCAAATTTTTCAATTCTTTGCCCGACAGAAATATTTTCCTGCAACATTAGCACATTAATAGTTTCAGCTTTCTTTAGTTGTAACTCAATGACAGCCGAAGTATCAGCATTTTTTGTTGTCCAATAGCTGTCATAATTTTTATCCAAAAGTGCATTTGTCCGGATTCCATGGTGAGAAGTAATTTTTGAACCTTCGGCAAGATTTTTAGAAAAAATATCATCTCGTAATTGTTTCCATTTTTTCAAAACTTTGATGTCAGCATTATTGATCAAACCTTCTTTATCAGGAGGAATATTCATCAGCAGCACACTGTTTCTTCCTACTGAATGAAAATAAATATCAAGTAATTTTTCAGGAGATTTTATTTCATTATTTTGTTTCTCATGATAAAACCATCCTGGTCTTATTGACACATCAGTTTCTGCAGGATACCAGGCAAGTCCTTTTGCATCTATGATTTTATCACGACTTCCGAGATCATCACCAGTCATATCGCCCTGCGGTTTGAAAGCAATTGTTTGTTGTGAATTAGAAGCGATTGTGTTAGTATTAAGATTATTTATCGGAACAACACTCCACTCAGTTTCGCGCCCATAGCCACTTTCAGTTCCTACCCACCGAACATCAGGAGCCATGATCGCAATCACTGCAGCCGGTTGTAATTTGCGGATGACTTTATACCAACGATCAAAATCATACACTTGCTTTTTCCCATTTGGTCCTTCGCCATTGGCACCATCAAACCACACTTCATCAATGCGGCCATAATGAGTAAGCAACTCCGTAAGTTGGTTTACAAAATAATCATTGTATGCTTCCGTACCGTACAGAGGAGAATTTCTATCCCATGGAGAAAGATAAATTCCAAAACCTATTTTATATTTTTTACAGGCCTCAGCAACTTCTTTTACCACATCACCTTTTCCATTTTTCCACGCACTGTTTTTTACAGAATGCTCAGTGTATTTAGAAGGCCACAAACAAAACCCATCATGATGTTTTGCTGTAAGTATCACTTGCTTAAAACCTGCGTCCTTAGCGGTTTTCACCCATTGACCGGCATTGAGGGAAGTAGGGTTAAAAATTTTCGGATCTTCTTTTCCGGTTCCCCATTCGCTATCGGTAAAAGTATTAACACCAAAATGGAAGAAAGCGGTAAGTTCCAGTTTTTGCCAACGCAATTGTCTTGGTGAAGGAACCACATTGGCCGCTTTTCTGATGATATCTTCAGGAGAATCAGTCGGAAGAATTTTTACAAAATTCTTCTTCTGTGCTGAGGTTAAAATTGTAAAAAACAATAACAAAAAAAGTAAAATTCTTTCCTTCATCTGACAAAAATAAATCGATTAGAAATTGAAGCGAGGATTTTAAAAAATCTTTTCAAAGTAAACGATTGAAAAGATTCGTTCTTCTCCAAAATTATCTTTCTCAGAAAAAATATTATCATAAAACAGTAAAGCAACAAATAAATCAGAATCTTTTCTCCATTTTTAAAAATAAAATATGAAAGTATTTGTCCATTGACTGTAAATGAAAAAAAGATAGCCAGTCTTTTTAGGGACTGGCCATCATACTTGATTATGAGAAAACTTTAACTAAACACAATGTTAGTGCTGCGCCCACCACAGTGGAGTAAGCGTTGCATCAGGGCCACCAAGTTCACTTAGCGCCTGATTATAACCGTTCACGTTGCTGTTTTGCAATCCGGAAGGATATTTCATTCTTTGCGGGAAGAACTGTTGGTTGCTGGTCATGTAATTTGAATTATTAAGCGCCGGCAAAGTCTGTATCGGCGCCTCAAGAACTACATTTTCAAAGAATGGCAAGCCAAGTCTTCTATGATCGCTCCATGTTTCCAAAGGCAACCATGGAGTTTGCGCAATAAATTTCTGAGTAATGATTTTTGTAAGATGATCATTTCTTACGGTTCCGTTTTTGTAAAGTGTATTTTTTGGATAAGCGATACTTACAGTTCCCGCAGTTCCTGTAATTCCATCTACATAAGTCATTTGATGAGAATCACCAGGTTCAGTTGTATTGTCCCAATTAACTGATGTACCATCATTGTTGTAATCAGTAGAAGCCAGGTATGTGGCCAGGTATTGAGAAACACCCCAATAATCAAAACTCTTAGAGATACCGGTTTCGTAAGCAGTTTTTCCGTCAATTGGTGTAGCCCAGCCTCTCACTGCTCCTTCAGCCAGAAGGAAGTAAGTTTCCCATGGACCAAAGAAAACTCTTTTAGCGGTCTGAGTTCTGAATTGATTTTTTAAAGAGGGCACCATGCTGGTGGTAGCACCTATATTGATCGCCTGGAATAATCCGTCAACTACTCCACCTTTTGGTCCCCAGTTTCCATCAGGAGTTCCGTTCCAGGTAAATTTAGCATCAATACTTTTGATCTTGTTACCGTTAATATCTTTTACATAACCAACGGTATTTGAACCAACTGCACCGCAAGTTCCGCTTGGGTAAGATGGATCATTGCTGTTACCTGGCATATAAAATATCTGGTAAGCTCTTGGATCAATATTTTGAGGTAAACCATCTAACCAATAAGCTGAGAATGGATTATTTGTTTTGGTGGTCATTTGAACCGGGTAATATTGTCCTGCATAATCTGCCGGTTTGATATTTGCTATTGCAGCAGCTTGTGCACTTGCATCGGTTACCACTGAAGGAATTTGCTGAGCAGAAGTAACACTTCCCAAATTCACCACAAGATTGTTCAGCGTAACCGATTCAGGTAATTGATACCAGCAGCGGGAGTACATTCCTGAAAGGTCGTCCCATCCTGGCTTCTCCTGTATCTGAAAGGTTTGAGATGCATCGGTAAGAAGAGAACCTTGCGCTGCATCTTCAAATTCAGACTGTGCCTTTGAAGGATCTACTTCAGACAACCTCATTGCAAGACGAAGGCGGAGTGAATTTCCATAAGCTTGCCATTTTGCAAAATCAAATCCGTAAGCAGGATCTTCATTTTTGACTACTGAAGGCAAGGCTGCAGTAGTGAGGTCTAATTTTGAAGTCGCATCTTTCAGCTCGTCAAGGATATAATAATAAACGCTTTTTACATCCTGAAATTCCGGGTTTTTACCCTGAAAAGCTATAGTGGGCATTGGTCCGAAATTGTCGCTCATCTCGCTGATCAGGTAAGCTCTCCAGATCCTTGAAACCTGGATCAGGTTGTTGGTATAGAATTTTTGAGTACCCGCCGCAATTTGCTGAGTAGCCACATCTATAGCACTGTTGATTGTGTTCAAAGCGCCCGATTGATTGTCGTAATATTCTCCGATCCATTCATCGTTGTAATCAGCAACAGAGAAGGTAGCACCGTCAGCATCTGCTATCTGACGGCCACCTGGCACCCAATAGAGTACGAAAGCCCTTTCCGATACTCCCGGATTCATCTGTGCGTGAATAATGGAATTATCAATAAAATATTCTACCTGAGTCTGGTCAACACTTGCTGCCGTTGGACTGGTATTGATGTCTGTGATCTTCTTACAACCTGTAAATACCAGGATTGTAGCTGCTATCAAGCTTGTTTTTTTAAAAATATGTTTCATTATATTAAATTAAAAAGGTTAATGATCAGAGCCCTAATGAAAGGTTGATGTAAAATGTACGTGTTGTTGGAGCACTACCATTTTCAAATCCGTAGGCATTAGTTCCTGTTGCATAAGATGATTCCGGATCCAATCCATGCATGTGGCTTGTGATCAGCCATACGTTGTTGCACGAAACAGATACAATCGCTTTTTGGATAAAAGATTTTTCCAACATTTTTTTAGGGAATGTATAACTCAACTGAACATTTCTCAGTCTTACGTTGGTAGCGTCGTAAAGATTGGTTTCTGTTATACCAGTATTTCCTCTGCCTGCAGTTGCTCCCCAATATTGCTGGGTTGAAATGCGTGTGGTGTTTGGAACATATTGGTTGGTGTTCGCATCCATAACCACTCCTTTAACAAGCATAGAATCTCTTCCACCTGCTGCTGTTATTGCAGCAGTACCATTTCTTTCCATATTATCTAATGTTTGAGAGAACATTTTACCACCGATTCTCGCGTCAACCTGTAAGGAAAGACCAAAACCTTTGTAAGAAAATGAGTTGTTCCATCCAATCAAAGCATCTGCCTGTTGGTTGCCAAGGGCAGTGATATCAGTAGTTGCCTGAGGAAGTCCGTTTGCAGTCAGGACGAGCTGACCATAATTTGGATCTTTTTGATCAGTTACTCTTAGCAATTTAGTACCATATATTTCACCAAATTGTTGACCGGCAACTGCCAGTACCTGGATAACATCAAATCCGCCAAGCTGGTATTTATTGATTCCCGGATAAATATATGGAACGGTATTTTTATTATGAGAATAATTCAACGTAGTGTTCCAGTTAAATCCTTTGGGATTGGTAAGAATACGTGCATTCGCAGTTATTTCCACACCACTATTTTGAACGTTTCCTGCGTTGATAATAAAAGAACTATAGCCACTTAATGGATCCATTGGAAGCGCTACTAACTGATTAAAAGTGTTTTGTTTATAAACTGTAACATCCAAACCTAATCTATCCTGGAAGAAATGAAGTTCTAATCCTCCTTCATAAGATTTCATCAACTGATTTTTCACACTGTCATTGTACAATGTTCCTCCCCTGGAAGCAGTTGTGTTTCCATTCGGGTCAGTGCCGATGGAATAGGTATTGTAAATCTGGTATGGATCCATATCACTTCCCGCTTCAGCATAAGTTGCTCTTAATTTACCATAGCTAAACCATGATGGTAAATTTTTCATCATTTCGCTAAACACATAAGAAAGACTTACGGATGGGTAAAAATAAGAGTTATGATTAGGAGCGAGCGCTGAAGTCCAGTCGTTACGCCATGTAGCGTCTAAAAATAAATAGCTGTCGTAGTTTAAGCCTAATGAACCATAAAGTGAATTTATTTTTTTCTGGCTGTAAATCTGGCTAACTCCTGGTTGGCCTACTGAATTGCCAACAGAGAATAAATCTGGAACTCTGAGAGGGTTAGCGCTAATGCTGATTGCACTATTTTGCCATGCCATCAAGTTTCCGCCGACCATCACTGAACCACCCAATTTACCAAACAGATTGTCCTTTTTGGCTGTGATCATTCCACTGTAATTAGTTTGCTGATAAGTTTGCTTTCCAATTGAATAGCTGTTATTAGAAGGGCTCCCTGCGTATGTTTTTGCTTCCGTATTTGTATTGTACATATCTGCACCTGCAGTTGCTTCAGCTGTCAACCATGAAGTAAACTGATGTCTCAATGTTGCATATAAAAGATAGCGGTTGCGTGTGTCACTATTCAGATTATATTTAGCAGCCCAATAAGGGTTCATACCAGTTCCTTTTTGCCACCAAAACATATTCTTGTTTGAATCCAGCGGGTTTTCAAAATTCTGAATATTAAGTGTTCTCGGCAGGTTGTAAATTGTAGCAAAGATGCTTCCGTTTTGGCCTTCGAGTGAACGATTATTTGCAGTTGCTTCGATGTATTGAACTTTTGTATCTAAAGTCCAATGATCATTGTTGCCAAATTTTGTAACAGCACGTGCGGTCAGATTGTTACGGGAAAGTTTGGCTCCCGGGATAATGCTTTTATCATCAAAACGATTATAAGAAGCATAAACTGAAGTTGAATTAAACTGTTGTTGAAAAGACACATTTTGGTTCGAAACAACTCCATTCTTAAAGAAATTTCCAACATTATCGTAAGAGTGCAATGTAACTGGTTTGCCGTTCCAGTCTATTACCTGTTGTCCATTGACCTTAGGTCCCCAGCTTGACGTAGAAGTAGAGTCATATAAGCCGTTTGTTCCCTGTGCATAAGTGTTCTGCAATTCAGGGTTGGTGAAAATGCTTTCAAAACCAACGGATGAAGAAACGGTAACTCCAAGTCCCGGCTGTTTTCTTCCGGTTTTGGTTGTAATTAAAATAACTCCGTTACCACCAAGAGAACCATAGAGAGCTGCAGCAGCAGGTCCTTTCAATACACTGATAGATGCAATGTCATCGGCATTGATATCACTCAATCCATTACCCATGTCAAGAGACGGATTCCAGAAATCGTTAGTAGCTCCAATACCTACACGACCTGTAGAATTATCCATCGGAACTCCGTCGACCACAATCAGCGGCTGAGAAGAGCCAGTGAATGAATTATTTCCACGTAACAGAATTTGGGAAGAACCGCCTGGACCATTACCAGAACGCACTACCTGTAAACCCGAAACCTTTCCTGTAAGATCATTTACAAGATTTGGCTCTCTTGCTTCAGTCAAAGTTTGTCCTGAAACTTGTTGAACAGAATAACCTAATGATTTCTTATTCCTTTCAATTCCAAGAGCTGTCACTACTACTTCTTGTAAGGCAGCAGTCCCTTTTTCAAGTGAAATTTCTACGTGAGTTTGCTTGCCAACCGCAACTTCAGTCGTTTTAAAATTTACAGAACTGATCTCCAAAACCGGATTTGCTCCTGTAACTTCTATACTGAAATTGCCATTGGCATCTGAAGCGGCGCCATTGTTCGTTCCTTTTACAATCACAGAGGCGTTGGCAACCGGTGCTCCGCTGTTGTCTTTTATTGTTCCTGTAATCGTTCTTTCCTGCGCAAAAGTGATCATTGCGGATAGGAAGAAAAACGAAAAGAGCAATAGTTTTTTAGTAAACTTTTTCATTGCATTTGTTTTTTTCTTTAAAAGATTAGGGTTGTTTATTTTCATGTTCTTCTTCGATTAAGCAGTTTTTATTTTTTTGTATTCCTGTATTTTCAATGTTTTATTTTCTGTTAGAGAAGGAGCATCAAAATTTTCCATTACCAATGCTGCTGCTCCCAGTAAATTAACTTTCTGGCCAAAATTTGAAATTTTAATTTCTGTGTCTTCAGCAATTTTGGGAATGCAATGTTCATTGATGGCCTGTTGAATTGGTGCCAGCCAAAGTTTTCCTGCAGCTGCTCCTCTCCCGCTCAAAACAATCAATTCCGGATTCATCAATGTGATCAAAATTGAAATTCCCAAACCGAGATTATATCCTGCTTCTGAAAAAAGTTCAACAGCAAATGTGTCGCCTTTGGAAGCCGCATCAATGATTGCGTTACAGGATTCTTCCACATTCTCGAAAGAAAAATTATTGAGCACTGACATTCTTCCGTTCTTTAATCCTTCAATCGCTTTTTCCACAATTACCAGTAGAGAAGTTTCTGTTTCCAGGCATCCGGTTTTGCCACAACTGCAGATCTTGTTGTTTTTAAAAACAGGAATGTGGCTAAATTCTCCTGCAAATCCATTATGTCCGCGAAACAAACCGGCATTCAGGATCATTCCCAAACCAACGCCCCAGCCGATATTGATCACCATTACATTATTATGATTTCTGCCAGTTCCCATTCTTAATTCAGCAAGCCCGATGAGACTGGAATCATTATCGATCAAAACAGGAATATCAATTTCTTTACGGATAAAACTTACAATGCTTTCATCGCCTGAAGGAAAAAAAGAATGGTTGATGCCTTTCTTTACGTCCACAAACCCCGGCATGCTGATGCCAATGCCGGCGATTTTTTCTTTAGGAATTGTGGAATTTCCTACAAATTCTACCAAAGCATTTCTTAATTGCTCAAGTGCATTACCATTGTTTTGCAATGGCAAATTCACTTTTACCAGATCACCGATAATATTGTTTTGCATGTCCATGAGGCAAATGCTGGTAATCAACTGATCTACAGCAACTGAAACAATGTAATGCAGGTCCGGTTTTAAAGAATACATCTGGGGACGGCGGCCGCCTGTTGAATTTGCATAGCCAGTTTCTACTACACTTCCTTCTTCTATTAATTCATTCAAAAAGCGAGTAATAAACGGAACGCTTTTATTTGTCAAAACGCTGAGATCAGCACAAGACAACATCTTTGAGAAATACAGATGCTTTTTTAATTCCCTTTTATAAATATTTAATTTTTCTGACACTTAAACTGCAATTAGTTCGAAAACTTTTTAAATAATTACACAAAGTAATTGCACTTCTTAAACAAACACTACAACGATTTTATCATTTTCTTGTTCAAAATAAACATATTTTAAAAATTTAGGAAGAAAATAAGAGAATTAAACGAGGATTTTAGTAGGAATATTGATTCGTTCCGTAAAGAAACATTTAAAGTGATTTTTTATTTAGAAATAAAAAAACCTTTATCATTTTTAGATGATAAAGGTTTTTTGGAAGAAAATTTATTTCTTAAACCAATGCCAGATCCAAAACCTGCTGCATCGTTTTTACATAATTAACTTTTAATCCTTTGATATAACTTGGATTGATTTCAGTTACGTCTTTTTCATTTTGAGCGCTCATAATGATTTCACGGATTCCTGATCTTTTTGCTGCCAGAATTTTTTCTTTAATCCCTCCAACCGGAAGCACCTGGCCGCGCAAAGTAATTTCTCCGGTCATCGCCATATATGGTTTTACTCTTCTTCCTGTAAATGAAGATGCCAACGCTGTCATCATTGTAACTCCTGCACTTGGGCCATCTTTTGGAACTGCTCCTTCGGGAACATGAATGTGAACATTTTTTTTGTAAAAGATTTCTGGATCAATGCCATATTTTTTGGCATTTGATTGCAAATAACTCAATGCAGTGGAAGCACTTTCCTTCATCACATTTCCCAGATTTCCAGTGAGTTTCAAATCGCCTTTTCCATTATCGCTTGTTGTAGATTCAATAAACAAAATATCGCCGCCTACATAAGTCCATGCAAGGCCAACAGCCACGCCGGCCATGTTGGCTGTCTTATACACTTCATTGCTGTACCTCGATTTCCCCATGATCTTTTCTACATCACTGATGCTTACTGTCGGTTTCAGTTTTCCTTTTTCCGCATATTCCCTCGCCAGTTTGCGCATAACAGCCGCGAGTTGCCTGTCAAGCTCACGCACGCCACTTTCCCTTGTAAAATCGGCAATTATTTTTTCCAAAACAGCATCGCTGATTTTAAAAGAAACATCTTTCAATCCGTGTGCCTCTTTTTGTTTAGGAATCAAATGTCTTTTCGCAATTTGAATTTTTTCTTCTATCGCATATCCGCTCAGATCAATGATTTCCAGACGATCGCGTAAAGCAGGCTGAATATTTTGCAAATTATTGGCTGTGGCAATAAAAAGTACTTTGCTCAAATCATATTCAAGCTCCAAATAATTGTCGTAAAAATTATTGTTTTGCTCAGGATCCAACACTTCCAGTAGAGCTGAAGAAGGATCGCCGCGAAAATCGGTTCCGACTTTATCAATTTCATCCAAGATCATTACCGGATTTGAAGATTTTACTTTTCGGATAGACTGCAAAATTCTTCCCGGCATCGCGCCGATGTATGTTTTGCGATGGCCGCGGATTTCACTTTCATCATGCAAACCGCCAAGACTTACTCTTACATATTTTCTGTTGATGGCATTTGCAATGCTTTTTCCCAAAGATGTTTTCCCGATTCCCGGAGGGCCAACAAAGCAAAGGATCGGACTTTTCATATCGCCTTTCAATTTTAAAACAGCCAGGTATTCCAAAATCCTTTCCTTGATCTTTTCCATTCCATAATGATCATGATCAAGAATTTTTTTAGCCTTTTTAAAATCGTATTGGTCTTTGGTATATTCTTCCCACGGCAAATCCAGCATCAGATCCAAATGATTATAAATCACTGAATAATCAGGTGTCGAAGGATGCATGCGCTCCAGTTTTTCAACACCTTTCGCAAACATTTCTTTTGCAGCGGCAGGCCACTTTTTAGTCTCAGCTTTTTTCTGCATTTCTTTTACCTCGGCCACATTATCGCCACCCAATTCCTCTTTAATGGCTTTGAGTTGTTGCTGCAAAAAATAATCTTTCTGCTGCTTGTCAAGCTCAGCGCGGGTTTTGTTCGTTACCTTATTTTTCAACTCGGCATATTGCAATTCGGTCTGCAATAAATTCAATAAAACTTCCGCTCTTGATTTAATGCTTTGGATCTCCAGCAATTTTTGTTTTTCCAAAACATTACTATTGAGATTGCTGCTGACAAAATGAATCAGAAACGCCGGGTTTTCAATATTTTTTAAAATGATAGTTGCCTCAGAAGGCATATTGGGCGAGAGTTGTATGATCTGGGTTGCCAGTTCTTTGATCGAAGAAACCATTGCGTCAAAATCATTATCATCTTTTAATTCATCATCAATAAGAACGGTAACTTTCGCTTTGAAATAAGGCTCTTCTGATGTTACCTCATCTATCTGAAATCTTTTCTTGCCCTGGATAATGACAGTTGTTCCGCCATCGGGCATTTTGATCAATTTTAGAATTTTAGCGATGGTGCCAATTTTTACCAAATCGCTCACATTCGGCTCTTCTACCAAACTGTCTTTTTGTGATACAACACCGACCAATCTGTCAGTCTTGTATGCATCATTTACAGCCTTAATACTTTTATCACGTCCAACGGTAATCGGAATTACAACACCGGGAAAAAGCACTGTATTTCTCAATGGAAGCAGCGGTAATTCAGCAGGGATCGGTTGTTCATCGGCTTGATCATTGTCTTCGTGTATAGGAATCATGGGCATAAATTCCATCTCATCTTCGGGCCCATTCAGAAAATAATTTTTACTCATATAATTTTTCACTTGTCAATCTGTCAAAAATACTATCAAAGAAACGAAGTTTTTAAGGGATAAGTATAATGTTCAAGTTTAATGCCATGTTAAAGAAACAAAAACGAAAAATTTTTGAGAAAATTTGAAATGACACATATCCCTTTTGTCGAAGAAATTCAACAATTTTTTTCCTATATATAGTAAACCAACTAATAAATCAATTTCTTATTCTGATAAAAAAATCTTTTCAGTTTTGACTAAAACAATTTACAAAAGCATCTATAACAACCATGCACAAACGAAAATATTTTACTGATGCATATTTTTAATCAGCCGGTAAACACGATTGGAAAGTTCTTTGAAAGCAGGCCTTACTTTTTCTTCAGTTATTGGTGTAAATAAAGCAATGATATATTTTATTTGTCCGTCATCTACAATTCCCACATCATTGGTAAAATAACTCCACCAGCCTGATTTGTGATAAAACATTGCATTTTGAGGAAGACCGGTAGAAAGCTTGGTTGTATCCAATTGTCTCCCTAATAAAACTTTTAACTGCTGACTTACCCACGGATTTACTAACTCGTTTTTATAAATTTTATACATGAAGTCTGCGGTGTGTAACGCACTGGTAACGGTACTTCTGACACTATCATAACCCGGATCTTCAAATTTTCTTGACAAAAATTTTCGTGTTACTTCGCTTCCGCTCCATCCGTTTTCATCAATCGTTTCATTAATGTTTTTTCTTCCTGCAATATCGATCATACAATTGGCCGCAGAATTATCACTTCGTGTGATCATCAGATCCAAAAGATAATTGACAGTAACTGTGTCACCATCTTTTAATAACGGCCTTGGATCCCAGTCTATTTGTGAAGTATGATCTACATCGTTCGGTGATTTCACTACATAAGATTTATACAAAGAATATTTTTCTTCGCTCACCTGTTTCAGCACTTCCATTGCCACATACATTTTATAAACTGATGCAGGATAAATAGAATGATCCATGTGAACGCCACCCAGTAAAGGTTTGCGTCCATTCAAGTCAATGACCGCAAATGAAATTGTTTGCATTCCATCTTCGCCGGCATCATAAGTTCCGTCAAGATTTACATCATGAACAATTTTCAAAAGGGAATCATTGAAACTTCTTTTGGTGGTATAGTAATCAGGAATTTTGTTTTCAGATTTTGTCTGAGCCATACTGAAAAATGAAATCGAAATAAAAATAAATAGAAGGAATAAATGTTTCAAGAGATTTTTTTTGAATAAAAATAAGCAGAATCAATCATTGGATGAAAATAAAAAACCGTTTATTTGTCGCTTCACTACTCTTTTGATCATCTTACGTCTTCTCTTTCTTCTACAATTTTTATCCGTGAATTTCGCAATGCTGAATTGATCATGATTTGGCACGATAAGCGAAGGTTGGGCTTTTGAGCAGCACATTTTGCCAATGTACTTTTTTCATTTCTTTCCATTACAGATGCGCCAGATCCTAAATTTTCTACTTCCACCAAACATGTACCACATCTGCCAATTCCTTTGCATTCCCCAAAATCTTCGACATAAATTTTCTCATTGATAAGTATCATCAAATTGCGGAATTCTCCTTCGTAAGTTTGAATTTCTATTTCTTCATCAAAGTAAATTAATGTAAAAGAAATATCTTTTTTCTGTGAGAACATTTAGTTTTTAAAGAGTCTGAGTTTTTTTGCAAAACTATTGGCAAAAAAATAAATGGAAATTGCAAGATTACAAGCAGCAGAGTTTTTTCCTGAAATAGAAAACCAAACTATTTATTGATTTACTCTAAAATTCTTCGGAGACATAATACGTTTGTACATGGCTGTTATGTAACGGTTCTGTTTTATTATTTACCAAATTTCTTTCTCAGCAAACTCATTGCATCTTCCATTGATGTGCTTTCTTTTTCAAATTTTCCAGAATAATTTTTATGAGGTGTATTTCCGCGCTTCTGTTGTTTGAAGCGGCTTTCAGCATGTTTAGGCGCTTCCTGTGTTTGTTTGATGGATAATGCAATTCTTTTTCTCACAAGATCCACTTCTGTTACTTTCACCATCACTTTATCATTCAGTTTCAAAACTTCGCCAGGATCAGAAATATATTTATGCGCAAGTTCAGAAACGTGAACAAGGCCATCTTGTTTTACGCCAATATCTACAAAAGCGCCAAAGCGTGTCAGATTTGTAACTTGTCCCGGAACAACCATTCCAACCTGTACATCTTCAATTGAATAAATGTTGGCAAACTCAAAAGCATGCGCTTCATTACGCGGATCAAGTCCTGGTTTTTTCAATTCTTTTAAAATATCCTGCAAAGAATGCAATCCAATATTTTCATTTACATATTTGTGGGAATCAATTTTGTTGATCACATTTTCATTACCAATAATTTCCTTTACGTTAATGCCTGCGTCTTTTGCCATTTGCTCTACAATCGCATAGGACTCAGGATGAACGCCGCTTTCATCCAAAGGGCTATCGCCGTTTTTTATTCTCAAAAATCCGGCACATTGTTCATATGCTTTATCACCCAGTCGTGCAACTTCTTTTAATTGTTTACGATTGGAAAATTTTCCTTTTTCTTTTCTGTAGTTCACAATATTTTCTGCAATGGAAGGACCAATGCCACTTACATAACTCAACAAATGTTTACCTGCTGTATTTAAATTTACTCCAACAGCATTTACACAACTAACAACTGTTTGATCCAGTTTTTCTTTAAGTCTGGATTGATTTACATCGTGCTGATATTGGCCAACACCAATACTCTTTGGATCGATTTTTACCAGCTCTGCCAAAGGATCCATCAATCTTCTGCCAATGCTAACCGCGCCACGAACGGTTATATCCTGATCAGGAAATTCTTCGCGTGCGATTTCAGAAGCAGAATAAATTGAAGCACCGTCTTCATTCACTAAAAACACCGGCAATCCGGTTTGCAATCCCTTAATAAATTTTTCCGTTTCGCGGCCTGCAGTTCCATCTCCAATTGCAAAAGCTTCAATACCAAATTGCTTCACGTAAGACCTTATTTTTTCTTTCGCTTCATTGAGCTTAAAATTTTTTTCATGAACAAAAATCAAATCCGTTTTCTGCAATTCTCCTTTTTCATCTAACACTACTACTTTGCAACCCGTGCGATATCCCGGATCGATCGCTAATATTTTTTTACTCCCCAAAGGTGATGAAAGCAATAGTTGGCGCAGGTTTTCAGCAAACACACTAATCGCTTCTTCGTCTGCTTTTGTTTTCAAAGCCATGCGAAATTCACTTTCCAAACTTGGTTGCAACAATCTTCGATAAGCATCCTTGATCGCTTTTTTCACTTCATTTGATGATTCATTATCTGCTTTGATAAACTGGTTTTCAATTTTCAACAAAGCCATTTCTTCTTCCGGAGAAACCGTCATTCTTAAAAAGCCTTCCATAAATCCGCGCATGATCGCAAGCATTCTGTGCGAAGGAATTTTTGAAACAGATTCGGCATATTCAAAATAATCTTTGTACTTGATTCCAGTTTCTTCTTTTCCTGTTAAAATTTTACTTTGAACGGTTCCTGATTGTTCAAATAATTTTCGCATTTTGGCCCGAACATCAGCGTCTTCATTTACGAGCTCAGCAATGATATCACGCGCTCCCTGCAAAGCCGTATCAGCATCAGCAATTTTTTCATTAATAAATTTTTCCGCTTCACTTTTTGGTGAGATATTTTTTTGCTCTAACAGCAGCAAAGCCAGGGGTTCCAATCCATTTTCACGTGCGGTTTGCGCTTTCGTTTTTCGCTTTGGTTTATAAGGCAAATAAATATCTTCAAGCTCGTTGATAGTTGTCGCCGAGTTTATTTTTTTCTGCAGCGAATCAGTCATTTTCCCCTGCTCCGTAATTGTTCTTTCAATAAAAGTTTTTCGGTCTGCAAATTCCTGCTGAAGCTTCGTTTCTTCCTGAATTTTTTGGATCTGTACTTCATCCAAAGCGCCGGTTTTATCCTTTCGGTAGCGGGCAATGAAAGGAATGGTAGCACCCTCATTCAATAATTCAAGAACAGC
>JBQCIM010000128.1:0-19668 GCA_051953735.1 Ginsengibacter sp. | reverse complement strand
ATATTCATGATCATCCTGTTTGGGTAAACGTTTTATATCTGAATCCACAAACATTTAATACGGCTCCGTTATTTTTACTGAGTACAATTGATCCTGAAAATGATTATGTTTCCCAAACCATTTGCCACCGGCTTTATGATGGAAATGCTGCCACTAAAATGGCACAATTTATTTTGCTCGGAGTAGGAGGGGCGAAGCTATTGGATCTGATGAATTATAATGCTGACATTTATCACCTGAACGAAGCACATGCAGTAAGCTCTGCATTTTATCTCTATAAAAAATTCGGAAATCTTGAAGAAGTAAAAAAAAGGATGGTTTTTACAACCCATACTCCTGAAGAAGCCGGTAATGAAAAGCACGATATTTTTCTTTGTGAAAAAATGAGCTATTTCTGCGGAATGCCTTTGGAAAAAGTTCGTGAACTGACTGGAATGACGGATGATCTTTTCAATCATTCTCTTGCTGCTCTTCGCTTTGCACATATTGCCAACGGAGTTTCGCAATTGCATGGAGAAGTGAGCCGCCAGATGTGGTATAAATATGATGGCATTTGTGAAATAAAAGCAATTACGAATGCGCAAAACTGGCGCTATTGGTCAGACAAACAATTATATCGTGCAAGACAGGAACACAATGATGATTGGTTCGATGACAGGAAAAGGCACCTGAAACAAAGAGCTTTGGCAATCGTTGCCGATCAGACAGGAAAATTAATGGATCCCAATGTTCTTACGATTGTTTGGGCAAGAAGATTTGCGGGATATAAAAGAGCGGAATTGATCACAAGAGATCATACCAGATTTGAAGCGCTTTTGAATAATAAAAAATATCCTGTACAAATCATCTGGGCTGGAAAGCCTTATCCACTTGACTATCCTGCAATCAGCGATTTTAATCATTTGGTCAATTTAAGCAAGCAATATAAAAATGTTGCAGTGTGCATCGGCTATGAGCTTGCTTTGAGCAAACGCTTAAAACAGGCTGCTGATGTTTGGTTAAACAATCCACGCGTACCGCGCGAAGCAAGCGGTACGAGCGGAATGACGGCCGCCATGAACGGCGCTGTAAATTTGAGCACCAACGACGGATGGATTTGTGAATTTGTAAATAATGGCAATAATGGCTTTGTGGTTCCTCCTGCAGATTATGCCAATATGCATGTGGAAGAGCAGGATAATTATGACATGAACAAAATCTATGAGATTCTTGAAAATGAAATTTTGCCGTTGTATTACAATGATCATGAAACATGGCGTCAGATCATAAAAAATGGAATGAGAGACGTTCAGTTTGCATTCGATAGCAACAGAATGGTGGAAGAATATTATGAAATTATGTACAAATAATTTGCTTTTCTTTTCTCCATAAAATATTCACTTCTTCTGATTTTATTTCTACAGGAAATTCGTTTGTACCTTCATATTTTATTTTTAGAATATGATCAAAAGCGTTTTTTCTCTTTATAAAAAAGCTTATGGCGGCTTATCTTCAGGCACATGGTGGCTTTCGCTGGTAATGCTTGTGAACAGAATGGGAACGATGGTAATTCCATTCATGACGATCTATCTTACACAAAAATTTGGTGTGTCTATTGCCATGGCTGGTTTCGTGATGACCATCTTTGGATTAGGTGCGATAACAGGCGCATTGATTGGCGGAAAATTAGTGGATACTATTGGATATTTTTATGTTCAATTAATGGCTTTGATTGGTGGAGGTATTATGTTTATCGTTCTTGGTCAGATGCGCACTTACACTTCCATTTGCATTATTACATTTTTTCTTGCAATGCTTAATGAATCTTTCAGGCCTGCCAATACAGTTGCGATTGCACATTACAGTAAAGAGACAAATAGAACCAGATCTTATTCTTTAAATCGTTTGTCCATTAATGTAGGATGGGCTGTTGGCGGTGCTTTGGGAGGATTTTTAGCAAGCATCAACTATCATTTATTATTTTGGGTGGATGGTATTTCCAATCTTTTGGCAGCGATTTTATTATACATGACATTGTCGCCTACACGAAATTTAGCAACTGAAAAAATCAGGAAAGAAAAAAATGTTATCGTTGATTCTGCTTATAAAGATCGCACCTACATTGCTTTTATCATACTCACTTTTGTTTTTGCTTTTTGCTTCTTTCAAATGTTTACAACGATTCCTGTTTTCTTTCGCGAAAAATTCCGGCTGAGCGTTTTTTTATCGGAATTCTGATGGCTTTAAATGGAATTATCATCAGCGTTTTTGAAATGATCACCATCTTCACTTTGGAAGGGAAAAGACCTTCACTTCATTTTATCTCCAGCGGAATGTTATTGGTTGCTGCGTCATTTTTATTGTTGAATTTGCCCCCTTTCGATTTTTCAGCAGTTGCTATCATGTCGATGTTCTTTATCACCTTCGGAGAAATATTTTCAATGCCTTTTATGAATGCGTGGTGGATTGGAAGAGCCCAGCAAAATAACCGCGGACAATATGCTGCTTTGTATACTGTTGCGTGGGCTTCAGCTCAGGCCGTTGGCCCTTTTGCCGGGTCGCTGATCGCGGAATATTACGACTTTAAAAACCTTTGGTATATTCTTGCCGTCCTCTGCACTTTACTGGCATTTTTTTATCGCCGCCTTCATAAGCCGGAAGCTTTGGTTTCTTCATGATTTTTAAAAAAAACTGAAAATTTCAAAGCGCTTTCAACAGATTTATAAAGAAAAAAAATATTATTAACATTGATACTAACCTGTTGTAAATGTTTATGTTACAAAGTGCTTTTGAGAGGTTTTTTAAGCAAAAAAATCAGAAGAATTCATTTTGGCATGTTTTTCGTTTTTTTAAGGGTAAAAAATGTTAACTATGAAAAAGATCCTTCTATTGACGCTGATTTGCGGAGGCATGCTCTCTGCTTCAGCACAGACAACAGACAGCACAACAACAACTACCACCACTACTACTGCCCACCAATACTATTATTATCCGTCTGCCAACATTTATTGGGACCAGGCAACAGGAAATTATTGGTATAAGGATAACACTTCCAATCAATGGTTAGAAGTTCAAACATTGCCTTCAACTGTAACACTTGACAACAATGCTGAAAAGTATTCTATTGATTACAATGGAACTGATCCATACAAGAACAATGCAGAGGATATTAAAAAGTACAAAACAAAAAAGAATGGTACTGTAAAGATCAAACCCGAAAAGCATTAAGATGAAAAGCAACAACAAGGAGGCTCCACAAATTTGTGGGGCTTTTTTGTTGCTGGAATTGGATGAAAGCTTTTTAAGCAGAACTCAAAAAATGAAATTCACCTTTATGGGTGGCTCGTGAATTCAAAAGATAAATTCATAAAAAAAAAGACGGTTTTTAAACCGTCTTTTTTTTTAAAAATAATATCCCTTGTTTTAACTTCTTCTGTTTCCAAACATACGAAGTAAGAAAAGGAAAATATTGATGAAATCAAGATACAATGTGAGAGCGCCAAGAATAGACATTTTTTTAACGTCGCTCGCAGCAACGCCACCTTCATATTCTACACCTTCTCCAATTCTTTTTAATTTCTGAACATCATAAGCGGTCAAAGCCGTGAAAACCATTACACCAATGATGCTGATGATATAATCAAGTTGACTGCTATGTAAGAAAAAGTTGATCACCATTGCAATTAAAACTCCAATAACACCCATCATTAAAATACGTCCGAATTTGGTAAGATCCTGGTTGGTGGTATATCCCATCACCGCCATCACGCCAAACATTGCGGATGCAGAAAGGAAACATCCCAGAACTGATCCGGGAGTAAAAGCAAGTAAAATGAAGCTAAAACTGATTCCATTTATAATTGCATAAGCAATGAACAACGCCATCAACGCAGTAGAAGAAAGCCTTTGATACGCAAATGACATGATCAGCACAAATCCCAGCGGTGCGAATAAAGTTATTTTTCCTAATCCTGTTAAGCCTGTTGGCCCGATAAGATAACCTAATAATTGTTCGTTTACTGAGAACTGCCATGCAAATAAGGCAGACACTCCAAGCGCAATAAACATCAGCAAAAAAACATTCGCAATGAACGAGCGGGTCCTGGTTTCTTCACCTGTAGGAACGTAGCTGATATTGGTAATGTTAGCATTTCTGTTTGATAAATCCATAGTTTTTAAAATTTTAGTAAAATTATCATTGTTTTAAGAGAATAAGAAATTTCATAAAGAGAAATAAGAAATTATTATGAATGAGTTTCTTTATTTTTTTGTACAGGATTACAACCGCTGAATCACTCTTGCCGGCAGCATGATCAACGCTTTGAAAAATGCAAAAATTCCGTCCACTGCAATCCCCATGATCCTGAATGGCAACATTAAAAGCCACACGATCGGATAAAGCACCAAAGCCAAAATCGCCAGCGGCCAGCAGAAAATAAAAAGCAATATAAACAGCAGCAATGTGATCATCTGTCAAATTTAATATCACAAAATATAAAGCTTATACAAAAAGGAAAAGCGGCAAATTTGTTGGTTTACCGGCAGAGAAAATGTCTTTCTTAAAAGCCATAATTGTTATTTCCCATAACTCACCACACAATCAAATTGATTTTCTCCGGCGCCTAATTCCTGCGCAGCTGCATTGCTTACAACAATTACTAATCCTGCGTTTTGTTTGATATCAGGAATCACATCCAACACTTTTGCATAAACCGTTTTTCCGGTGGCATTGTTGGTGATCTTTACAATACTTCCAGCTTGCGCATCATTGTTAAAACAATAATATTTTCCATCCTGCCATCCGCTGGTAGATTTAAAAACTCCGGCGCTTCCGCTTTTATCAACAGTAGAAGTTTGTTGGTTTTGCTGATTGTATAAATTTTTAAAATAGCCACTGCCTTCAGAACTTTTTACATTCTGATTATTGTTTGCAGGCACAACTGTCGCTGCTGGTTGAGTATTCTGAACTTCGGAATTCTCCGGCTTTGCTTTAGCAGCTTCTTTTACCGGCTCACTTTTTTCCGGCATCGCTTCCGGCTGCGAAACAGGAATTTCAGCTTTTGGTTCGTTTACTGCCACATCTGCCGGAGCGCCTGAATTTCTTTTTGCCAGAGGCGAAAGAGATTTGTCAACTTTTAAATAGCCAACGATCATCGGCGTGCCTACACTAACTCCATCAGAAGTAAGGTGATTCCATTTTTTTAAAGAAGCTAAAGGAACTTTGTTATAGTTAACTCCAAGCCTGTAAAGGGTTTCACCACTTGCTATCTTGTGATAAACCGGGATCAGCGCTTCATTGCCTGCTGCCTTTCCTTCCTGCAAAAAATTATTTTTATTCAATGGAATTTTTAAATCCTGCCCGATCTCCAAACCACTTCCCGCTTTCAGATGATTGAATGTGGCCAACTCTTTTGGAGATACATTATACATTCTGCCGATGCTGTAAAAACTTTCTTTTGGAGCAACAATATGTTCAAGATAAATATTAGATCCTGTTCCTTTTATTTCCAGATTATTTTGTGCCATTAAAAAACCACCTGTGCAACATGTAAATAAAATAACCAGTAATGATTTAAACATACTATAGGATTTAGAACTTGTTAAAAATCTTTTCAAAGATGGACAAAAATATTTATTCCGGTTCAGATAAGTAATGCGTGAAGTTAAAAAAAAGATATAAGATACAAGACATAAAAAGATATAAGATACAAGACATAAGATATAAGAGAAGGCAAGCAATCTTCAACCTTGAATGTGAACTACAACCTCTGCTGCCATTTTTCAGCGATTTCATTTTTCCACGAAGAAAAGGTTCCATCAAAAATATGTTCACGCGCTTTTGTGACGATGTCAAGATAAAAAGCAAGATTGTGAATGCTGGCAATTTGCAATCCCACAATTTCTTTGGATTTCATCAGGTGACGGAGATAGGCCTTGCTGTAATAATTGCTCACTTCACAATCAATTCCATCATCGATCGGTGAAAAATCCTTCTCCCATTTTTTGTTGTCGATATTGATAATTCCATTGCTGGTGAAGAGCATGGCGTTGCGGCCATTGCGTGTTGGCATTACGCAATCAAACATATCAACACCCAGCGAAATGCCTTCCAGAATATTCCAGGGAGTGCCCACGCCCATTAAATATCGCGGTTTATTTTGCGGAAGCAATTCACAACACAGCTGGCATATCTCATACATTTTTTCAGTCGGTTCGCCCACACTTAATCCGCCAATTGCGTTTCCTGTTGCATTTTTTGAAGCAACATATTCGCACGACATCTTTCGTAGTTCCGGATGAATTCCACCCTGGACGATCGGAAATAAATTTTGAGAATAACCATATTTATTTTCCGTGGAATTGAATCTTTCAAAACACCTGTCCAGCCACCGATTGGTGAGTTCCAAAGATTTTTTTGCATAAGAAAATTCGCTCGCTCCCGGCGGACATTCATCAAAAGCCATGATGATATCGCCGCCGATAATTCTTTGGATGTCCATTACTTTTTCGGGGGTAAATAAATGCCTGCTGCCATCAAGATGACTTTGAAAAAGAGCGCCTTCTTCAGTTAATTTCCTGGTGCCGCTCAAAGAAAAAACCTGGTAGCCGCCGCTGTCTGTCAGAATCGGTTTGGGCCAGTTCATAAAACGATGTAAGCCTCCGGCCGCTTCCAAAACATCCAATCCCGGCCGCATGTACAAATGATAGGTGTTGCCTAAAATAATTTGTGCATGAACATCATTCATTAATTGCTGTTGCGTCACTGCTTTGACACTTCCAACAGTACCGACAGGCATAAATATCGGCGTTAAAATTTCTCCATGATCCGTAGTGATTTTTCCCGCGCGTGCTTTTGTTGATGGATCGGTATATTGTAGTTGAAATTGTAAGGAAGCCATAGGGCCGCAAAGATAGAGGTCGGGATTGGATATTGAATTATTGAATTATTGATTATTGAATTATTCAATTATTCAATTATTCAATTATTGTTGGATTATTACATTGTTCTTCCTCAAACTTTTGCACCTTGAACCTTCAACGTTCAACCTTGCACTTTTCCCATTGTCTACTGCCCATTGCCTTCTGCTTACTGCCTGCTCCCTAGTCACCACTCCCTGCTCACCACTCCCTACTCCTTCAAAACCGGCAAAATGATCTTCGATGCATTCTTTGTGTCATGATAGATTTTTATGTCGCTCTTGATAAAATCTTTTGCATCGCAATGATAAATATCTACAAACTGCTGTGGGTTTCTGTCAACCAGCGGAAACCAGCTGCTTTCTATCTGTACCATAATCCTATGGCCTTTTTTAAAATCATGCGCCACGGATGGTAATTCAAATTTTACTTCTTCCACCTTGCCGGGAGTGAATGGAGAAGGATGTTCAAAACTCTTACGGTAGCGGCCACGGAATATCTCTGCTCTTACCAGCATCTGGTAGCCTCCCATGGGGTAAGGATACGGAACCACCGGGTTTTCTTCTGCATAAATGTTCACGTCATTGTAGCTGAGGTAATCAGGATATACATCAATCACCTTCACCACAAAGTCGGCATCTGTTGTTGAAATACTGGTGAGCAGATCGGCAATGACAGGGCCTGCAATGGTAACATCCTTTCTCAAAGTATCTGATTGAAACACCAGCACATCCGTTCTGCGGGAAGCAAAACGCTGGTCGTCGGTCATGTAAGTCCTGGTACGGTTGAAATGCACAAAGTCCTCATAAGGAACAGGTTTTGCAGGGTCACTGATATATTCACTAAAGCTGTTGGCTGCGGTTGGTTTGGTGCCATCCAGCTTTCCGTCAGGTTCCAGGTACAAAGGCTGATCTTCGGTATTTTCCGGTGGCCATTGCTTGAATGATCTCCATTCGTTAGCTCCGGTAATAAAAACATTCGCCTCGGCAATTTGGGAAATATCTCCTTTGCCCAATAAAAAATAATTAAAGAAAGGGATCTCAAAATGCTGCTGATAATATTCACTCGTATTGGAACCAAATTGGATATTGCCGTGGTGGGTTCCGTCGTTCTTGGCCCATTGTGTATGATACCACGGACCTTCTACAATTTTATTAAAAGCCTTCCCAGGATTGTTTTGTTCTGCCGCTTTGTACGAATTCCATGCACCCCAATCGTCTTCGGCGTCAAACATACCACCTACCCACAGCATCGCCGGTTGCAGGTTTTTTGTTGCGTTGCGCGCATCGCGTGCCTGCCACCAGCTGTCGTAATTGGGATGCGACATCAGGTCTTTCCAGAAGGCAATGGTATCGCCCATATATTTGGTCAGATTTTTTAAAGTGCCTGCGTCTAAGTAGAATTGGTAATTGTCATGCACCGGAAACCCGATTGAAGGAGCAGGCACATCTACAGGCTTGGGATGCGGTACCCCAAAAGCAAATCCCAGCGCTGAATAAAAATCAAAGGCATCCATTTGAAAAAAGGCGCCGTTATGGTGAAAGTCGTCGCCAATAAACCAGTTGGTAACAGGAGCCTGCGGACTAACCGCTTTCAAAGCAGGATGGTTGCTGGCAGCCGCCATCGTCGAATAAAAGCCGGGGTAGGAGATGCCAAATATGCCTACCTTTCCATTATTGTCCGGAATATTTTTTACCAGCCAGTCGATGGCATCGTAGGTGTCACTTGCTTCGTCTATCTCTTTTCCTTTTTTGTTGAGATTAAAGGGGCGCACATTTTCAAATTTGCCCTCACTCATCCATCGCCCGCGCACATCCTGTACAACAAATATGTAGCCTTCTTTAAAATACTCTTTTATGTAGCTGTCCCAGAAATCGCTGAAATTGTTCTCGCCATAAGGCTGGCAGGAATAAGGGGTGCGCGTCATCAGGATCGGATGCTTTGCGCTGCTATCCTTAGGCATGTAAACGGCCGTAAACAAGCGTATGCCGTCGCGCATGGGAATATAGACTTCCTTTTTGGTATAATTGTTCCTGATCCAGGCGGAATCAGCATTCTGTGCCTTCGTGCTGAAAGAGATTACTACTAATAAAAAGATGAATATTGGTTTCATCATATTAATTTTTAATGGAGAAAAAAGTTGCCAACTGCTGTAATTTGATATGAAAAAGAAGGTTCCTGTTATGGTGGTCGTTTCAGCCAATCCCTTCTTCTTGATGCAAAAATCTTTTGGAGTGGCCGGATCACGAACACCAATAGCCTTATGTGAAAACCCTTTTATGTGGATGGACTCTTGCTGCATAAAATCTGATTTTAAATGGAAGGGAAGGATTTTATAAATATACATATCTTTTATACAATAAACGTTTTGCTTCCATGCCCTCATGAAAAGAGTTTACATCATTTATTGTCTGTTTAAAAAAACAAAAATTGACGTTCTTCCTTCGTTTACTGTTCAGCTCCCAATTGATATTCCTGTTGAATATTCTTCAATAATGTTGTAGCCGCAACTTTTGCTTCTTCAAACAGTTTCCCATGCACGGCCGCTAAGGCATGAAAAGTCCATAGCTTATTAAAATATTCATCAAACATTTGCTCATCCCTTGCGATTAAAGTATGTGCAATGTTTTTTTGAGTAAATTTCAATCCTTCATTATACTTCCATTTATCGTCCAATTGGGAATAATCAAAAATTTTTGACTCAATAGGTTTCGAGTCAATCATTAAATTTTTTACATCTTGTTCCTGGAGCAAAATATATTTCATATCCAGGTCATAAGCCATGATCTCATCGGCAATCTTTTCATTTTTTATAAGCCTGAAATCACCTGAACTTTTTAATTCTTCAATTGTTTTATCATTGTATTTGAACAAATTAAAATGAAAAAAATCATTACCCAGTAAATGATACAGCGTATTAATATTCTCCTGGTTCCTGTCTTTCTTCAGACACAAAAGGAGGCTATCAGTGTTGGCATTATATTCTTTCCACCTGTTGATTGCCAAATCTGTTTGCGACGTATCCGATTGCAGGTCTGCCACCAGGCTTTCCATATACTTGATTTCCTTGTGGTGGTTTGAAATATTCTCCCGAATACTTTCTGCAAAAAATCCAAGCGTTACCGCAAGAAATATCATGATGAATTCTAAAAAATATTCTTTGAATCCTTTCTTTTCTACGTTTGGATGATGATGTACTTCCATTTTGATTGTGTTTAGGTCATTTATTTAGCATAATATCCAGCATTTTAATAAGTTTATCATTCATTGTATTTAATCTATGAGCAATAATCTTGTCAGATATATATCGCACTAAATAGATGCTGTAAAAGTTCAGTATTTCTGTTCTTTCTTTTTGAGAGAGTGTTACAAATGGCGCTAACGCTACATTTGTATCTTGCGTAAAAAGGGAAGACATACTGTACAATGGCTCTATAGAACTTATGTCAGGGAAAGCATCTGACCGGTAGTCATCAACAATCTCATTGTATTTTTCGAAGTCGTGGACACCAGCTTCATAAATGGTTAGTGAATCCCTGAATGCTGCATTACGAATATATTTCAGGCCTCCCGAATTTACCATTTGATCATACGCAGCCTTGCGAATAGTTGAAACAAATACCTGTCTTGTGAAAGATATAAGACGCGCAGTTGTTGAAAGGTCATCGTTTTCTTTGTTATTTATAAAAATTTTTATCAGGCTGTCTGTAGCAGGTATTTCTTGTGCAAAAAAACTGTCATAGCGTTGGTACAAATCTTTATTCTGCAGTAGTTCCTGCCTGAAATCTTCAAGATATTGTTTGGTGGTTTTTTCTTCATCAAAATGCTCTCTCACATTCTCAGCGAAAAAGCCAAGCGTTACTGCAAGAAATATCATTAAAAATTCCAAAAAATATTCTTTGAAATTTTTCTTTTCTACGTGCGGATGATGATGTACTTCCATGTTTTTGATTTCTGATTGATTGAATATTTATTTCGATTTTTAGCAATAAAAAGATAAAGGGTAATTATTTCTTCGTTCACTGTTCACTCATTCACCATTTATTCTTTTTTCAAATCGCCTATCAATGCTACAGCGTGCTGGTATAAATTGTCTGCATGACTCACTTTATATTCAAAAAACCTTGACCGAACTAATTCTTCATACACATTGAAAATGGTTTTATCATAAGTGAGCAATGGAGGATTGCTAATTAAGAAAGAATCAATCCTTTTTTGATCAAACGAAACAAGGTTGGCGCGGTAAATATTATTGGCAACTGCATTATATTTAAACTCAAATATCTGCGCTCTTATTTTTCTTACTTCCACATAAATGGCTTCATCGCTGTTATCAGCTGATTTCATTGATCTGCAAAGCCGGTCGTATTCCGCTACTTTTTTTGCAATCGAGCTGTGTGTAAAATAACTAAGGGAGCCGGAACTTTTCATTTGCTCAAAAGTGGCATCATTTGGCACAAAGGTTTCTGTCGCCGCTCCGAACAATCCATACCAATATAATTTACCTGAGGGGATTTCTTTTGGCTCATGCGCCGAAAGCAATTGAAAAAGTGTATCCACATTATGATCTGCATTGGTCATATAATCGATATACCTTCTTAGCTGAATTGTATCCGACACAAGATCATTCACCATTTCCGCTGCATAAATTTTAGCTCTATGATGTTCGGTGATTTTTTCACGTATATTTTCAGCAATAAACCCAAGGGTTACTGCAAGAAATATCATTAAGAATTCCAAAAAATATTCTTTGAAATTTTTCTTCTTGTGATGAAGATCCGGATGATGATGTACTTCCATTGTTAATTATATTTCTAAGTTTTTATTCGCATCTTTTCGATTCTTATTTTTCTTTCATCTTGTGCCAGAAAAAAGCAATTGCAAAACCAATGATGGCATAAATAATGATTTTAATAATTCTTTCTTTTGTTTTATAATTCATATTTCAATCGTATTGTTTTTGAATTTCAGTTATTAATTTCTCTGCCGCAGCCCCGGTGTATTTTAAAATCCGGCCAGGTCCTGATCTGCGGCAATTACCTCATCTTTCTTTGTCTCTGTCAAAATCGTTTTCCTCTTTTTATATTTCTCCATCACTAAATAAATCACGCAGGTCACCACAATAAAAATCATTGTTGATCCAATTTCCCATTTAGTCAAACTGGTTAGTAACCAAACGATGGCGACAATTGCAATAAACGGAATCGTGAGGCCTCCCGGCATTCTGAATCCTTTTTCAGCACCTGCGGATTTCTTCTTTCTTAATTTAATAGTAGCTAAAATAACAGCGAGATAAATAATCATAATTGCGGCGGTTGAAAGGATAGCCAATTGTTTAAAACCACCCGAAATGGAAAAAATAAAAATCAAAGAGCCATAGATAATAATGGCCCAATAAGGCGTAGCAAACCTGGGATGAACTTTACCCAAAAATTTTGGAAAGATTCCGTCCTTTGCTCCGGCAAATAATAAACGTGGTGCTAAAAGCACATCACCGCTTACGTTTCCGAAGCAGGAAATGGCAGCAGCAATTAACAAAATAATGCCTCCTGCCGGGCCAATAATTTTTTCAGCAACTGCTGCTAATGGTGCATTTTTTACTGCTTCCATGTTTGCTCCCAAAACTCCCTGTGTTATAGTTTGCAGCAGTAAATAAACAATTAACACCAAAAGTCCTCCTATCAAAATGCCAACTGGTATGGTGCGTTTAGGGTTTTTTATTTCTCCGCTTACATTTAGTGCTGATTCAAATCCCAAAAAGGCAAAAAATAAAACAAGAATTGTGTTACCAAATGTGTTGGAAGACGGCAAATCTCCCCAATGCAGGTTTGCTGTTTTAATATGGCTAAAACCCAAAATGAGAATGCCAATCAGCGGCAAAACTTTGATGATGGTAATCAGTTTTACAAAACCAACGCCTTGCTTAGCGCCCCTGATATTTACCAAAACCATGAATCCTATCAGGATAAAAAATAATAAACCACGCACCAATAAACTTTGGAAAACAGGTAAAATCACCGCCAATGAATCAGCAACGATATTAATGACAGCCGCATCCCCTAAAACACCAAATCCAAAAAAGAAAAGCCAGTTGATAATGAATCCCGCAAAGCTGCCAAACGCGGCTTCAACATAAGCATAACTACCTCCGGAAGATGTAATGCGGCTGCCAATTTCCGCATAACAAAACATGATGGCCGCCATCATAATTCCGCAAAATAAATAGCCAAAGACCGCGAAACCGCCGAGAGAAATGGCTACAATTGCAGGGAGCACAAAAATGCCTGCTCCAATGGTATTGTTGATGATATTCAGTGAAAGGCCGGAAACCCCTATTACACGTTTTAAACCTTCACTTGTTTTTGTGCTACTCATTTTTATTATTTTAAGGAACTAACAATTTGATATAAATTGAAATAATGGTGCATAATTGTTCCCGCATGTTCTCACCAATAAACGCCATGTTAGCCCTGATCAGTTTTTCGCTTCTTATGGCAAGAAATATCATGATGAACTCGAAAAAATATTCTTTGAAATTTTTCTTTTCCACGTGTGGATGGTGATGTACTTCCATTTGTTTATATTATTGAAGATGATATTCTCTTTGAATGACCTTTATCGTTTCTGTAATTTCTTTATCAAAAATTTCATAATCGTCTATAATTCCTGTTCTCAGGTAGTAACTGTATTTATCAAGTTTGTCCGCATATGCCATGATTGCATTTCTGTTTTGCCACTTTACCAATGCTGTTGCCGGCACATCAGATAGTTTAAGACCTATGAACAAAGGATTTTGAAATGCAATTTTTCCGGCACTATAATCAGCGGTTCCATCCAAAAATGCGTAAGAAGAAATATCAATATCGTTCTGCATATTCTGCATCACATCAATGACCGGCGAAAAAAGCTTATAATTACTTTCCAGGTTGCTGATTGCATTGATAGCTTCTTTTTTTCTTATCAGAGAAAAACCGGTACTGTGCAGTTGAGATAATGTTCTTTCTGAAAAATGGAAATCGTAGGTCCATGCCGTTCCAACTATTAATGCCTGGTAAACCCTCCCGTCCGTTCCGGTATGATTATCCATTTGTAACAAATACCTTGTGGAATCCATCCATTTTAAATGATAAGGTATCAGTGTATGGATGCTTGAATTTAATGAAGCGGTATCAGTTTTAAGATCTGCGATAAGAGAAGCCATATATTCATTTTCTTTTGAACGGTTATTCAGATATTCACGGTAGCTCTCCGCAAAAAATCCCAGTGTTACGGCAAGAAATATCATGATGAATTCTAAAAAATATTCTTTGAATCCTTTTTTCTCAACGTGTGGATGGTGATGCACTTCCATAAATCAATTTTGAATGTGGTAGTAACTGGTGATTAATTTTTTTATGTTCTCGGCCTTGCCTGATAATTCCGCGATCATGCTTTGAATTGAGTGACTTAATCCCTTTATATCGCTTACTTCTAGCAGTATTTTGTTTATGGTAAAAGAATCTGTTGCGGAGAGATATAGGTTTTCATTTGGATTAATAATGTTATCCTGCGCATCAATAACTTTATTATAATCCTGGCTTTTCAGTATACTTGGGAAATCTGCTTTCAGTTCAGCCTTGTAGGCGAGCAGATCCCGTTGCAGGTATTGAATGAAATCAACTTCTTTATAATAATCAACAAGGCTGTCAGAAATTCGTTTGTTACCAAGTAATCTCATTTCGCCGGCATTTTTTATCTCTTCAATTGTTCTGTCTGTTACAAATATTCTTATTCCTTGCTGGCGGATGATCAGGCGCAATGAACTATACACTGTGTTTGCAGCGGTTTTGGAATTCATCCCCGGGAGAATGGCCTGCAAAGAATCTGCGGTTTGCAATTGTTGTCGTTCGATACTATTTATTAAAATGGGTAATTCTCTTTCGTCGTTGGAGAGGTCCTCATAAAATGAATGGATGTACTCCTTTTCATGTGTTTTATCGACAAAGTGTTCTCTTATATTCTCTGCAAAAAATCCCAGCGTAACCGCAAGAAATATCATTACAAATTCCAAAAAATATTCTTTGAATCCTTTCTTTTCAACATGTGGGTGATGATGCACTTCCATTGTTTGTTTACGTTGTTTTTATTTGATAGAATATTCACTTCTTAATGTTTCAAGTAGTGCGTGATTAGATTTTACATATTGGTTGTACAATATCAGTCGAAATCCCCTGATGATCACCAGGTATTCAGAAGCTATGTTAGCTGCTTCCTGGCGGTTAAATTGGGTGGCATTGATTATCTCAGGTTTTTTTATCGTTGCTAAATCCAACTTTTTATACCAACTTTCTATATAAGGATTATCCAGTTTTTCTTCCGCCATTGCCGCCAGTGTTTCAAACCATTTATAGTCATAATGAGCAATCAGAAATGAATGCATTTTTGATTCGCGGTAGGCTTCTTCTTCATCGTTTCCTTTTCTAAGGTTGGCAATGTCAACGCTGATGTTGCCAATTTCTGCCTGTAGCCGGCTGCTTTTAAAATACCGCAATGCGCCTGAATTAGTAAGCTGATTCAGAATGCCATCTTTTGGCTGAAAAACGATCGTCAGCGTGCTGATAAAAGTTGAAGTAAACGACGGATAGAAGTTTGGAGAAAGATTTACAAGATCACTGTCCTGAACGTACCGTACAAAATATTTTATATAATCTTCCTTTTCAAGTCTTCCTGAAATTTTTTGATGAATAATTATGGAGTCCGAATAAATTTCCTTGTACAAGCTTTTTGCAAGCTCTTTTGCCTGCGAATTCTCAGAAATATGTTCACGAATATTTTCTGCAATAAAACCAAGTGTCACTGCAAGAAAGATCATTAAGAATTCAAGCAAATATTCTTTGAATCCTTTCTTTTCTACGTGTGGATGATGATGTACTTCCATTCTAATACTGCTTTTAATTATCTATAAATTGTAATGTTTTCTGATAGCCGCAACAAGTACTTCGTTCTTCTCTTTTAATTTTTCAAGCTCTAATTTGTAGTATGAGTTGATTATATTTCTTTCAAACAATAAATTATATAGTTTTAAAAATTGGGCTTGTTGACTTTGATTAAAAACAGGAATATGATCACCTGGCTTAAAGAAATTAGTTTTGAGTCCATGCTTGTAAATAATGTCTTCTGTAGATGGATACAATGTGTCATTCAAAAGATTGTTCTGCAGCTCTGCCTGTTTTTTTTCAGTTTCCAGTAATCTTGATTCTAATGATCTGATATCAGTATTAATAGTGTTGTTATAATTTATAATAGTGTTGTTATAATTTATAATGTAATACCTGATCTCATCATTACGTATTAACCTTAAACTCCCCGAGCTTTCCATTTGTTGGAATGTCGTATTGGAATATGGAAACACCCTTGATCCTCTTGTTTCGTATGCCATTCGGTAAAGTACCTGCTGATTGTTTTTATATTCTCCTGTTTTTATCAGTTCCATTAGTGAATCTATTTCCATCTCGTTTGCCTGGTAACTTTGTAATGCTGATTCAATGTTTACAGAATCTTCGGTAAGATTTTTCACAAGGCTATTTATATCAGCATGCTCTTTATGTCTGTCAGAAATATTTTCCCTGATATTCTCCGCAAAAAATCCCAGGGTTACCGCAAGAAATATCATTAAGAATTCCAAAAAATATTCTTTGAATCCTTTCTTTTCTACGTGCGGATGATGATGTACTTCCATAAACAGCTTGCGGTTTTTTTAATTGGTGATTTTTGTTTGTTTACTATCTTTTAATTTGTTTACTATCTTTTAAATGATATTGTGTGTTGATAGTTTCAATCAGCGCAACTTCCTCGGTTTTTAGTTCTTTTAAAATACCCACTTCCCCTATAAAACTTCCGTTCCGTTCATGCAGGTCAAATATGAGTTGATTAATCGGGTCAGGATTATGATTGCGCAACTGCGGATTGCCGGCCGGTCTGGCAATATTGGCAAAAGCAGTCGCTGTGGAATCAATCACGAAACGGGAACCGGATTCCATCGTATTGAAAACAGACGCATCAAACAGGTTCCCTAATAAAGGGTAAGTCATTTCGGCTTCCTGTTCATCCAAAGCGGTAATTACTTTATAAGTTTCGGCTATTTTTTGAACTTTTACCAGCCCGGTCAACACAGGTTCTTTCGTTATCAGCCCAAAATTTCCGGAGTGTTCCAGTTCGGTTAAAGTAGTATTATTTGCTATAAAGGAACGTAGCTTGGTAGTAAGCCTGGCAAGGTAATACATATCACTCCCGCGATTGGTAAATCGCGGTGTTTGCAATAGATGTATAAGCGTATCAGTTTGATTAATTCTTGAAATTAAAGAAGGAAGATAATCGTTCAGGCTTGCAGTGTCTGCAGCAAGATCCTTTTTGATGCCGATGATGTACATTTTTTCTTTTGAATGATTGCTCAAATGTTCCCGAAGGCTTTCTGCAAAGAATCCCATACTTACGGCAAGAAATATCATTAAGAATTCCAAAAAATATTCCTTGAATTTTTTCTTTTCGCCATGCGGCAAATGTGGATGATGATGAACTTCCATGACTGTTATTTATTCAATTCATAAACGATATTCCTTCTGTAAGTACGATTTTAATCTTTCTGCCTGCAGTCTTTGCTCTTTAAGCAAACCCAACCGGTAGCGCCTTGACCCGTCCATCTGAACTACGATAAATGACAGCTGCTTCAGCCTGTTATTGTCATAAGTCAGCAATGCAGGAGAATCGTTACTTCGCATGATTATACCTGTATTGCTTTCCTGCCTTCTCAAAATTTCGGAATCAAAAATATGTGCAGCAATATGCTCATACTCACCGAACTCCCTGTCATAGTTGTTTTCGAGAAGTTTTATTGGTGAAAAATGGTTGTAATAATTAATGATTTGATTTGATGCTTTTACATTGCGTATCAGTAAAAAGCCGCCTGACATTTTTAGCTGGTCGAGTGTTCGACTGGTTATGGGAAAAGGAAATTCCCGCGGCCCTTGTCTTGCCACAAAATATATTTCACCTCCGTTTTGTTTGGCCAATGCAGGATGATTCAATAAACGTATCAGTGTATCTAACTGCTGTGTACCGGTTTTTTCAAAAACGATTATGCTGTCAAAATTTTTTATATCATCGTTGAGATCCGTAGTTAGCGATTTTATGTATTCGTACTCCCTGTTTCTTTCAGTAATATGTTCACGGATATTCTCTGCTATGAAACCAAGTGTAACAGCAAGAAAAATCATCAAGAACTCGAAAAAATATTCTTTGAAATTTTTCTTCTTATGTTGAAGATCAGGATGATGATGTACTTCCATTCTTTATTTATATTTTCATTTACTATTCGCGGTTATCGCAAATGATAGGTATCCTCTATCATTTTAATCAAATGAGTCGTAACATCTTTTTCCTGTTCAGCATACGAAGTATTAATGATGCTGATCGCAGAGTAATAATGTAATAACCCAACAAACTGATTTATGGTATTGTCATCACTGGTAAGTAAGGAGGGATTTCCTTGCGGCATGACTACTTTGTAAGGAAACCGTTGCATCATTTCCTGGAATATCGCTCCGTCAAATACTTTCCCGGCAAAATCAGTGTAGGCACTTAATTTTTGCAATTGTAAATCAGCCTGCTCTTTAAAGTGTCTTTGTTTCGCATAATAATTGGAGATGGAATCAGAAAGTTCCTTGCTTTCAATCAATCCTAAAGAGCCGGAGCTTTTCATTTCTTCATAAGTCCTGTCATTAAGCTGGAACCTGGTAACTTTTGTTGTAACCGCTCTTGCAAAATAATACATCGTTTGTCCATATTTTTCACGATCAGGCCTTCTCATTAAGTGCATCAGTGAATCCATTTCGTCTATCGCCTCGTTGGCTTTACCGGTAAACGAATTAATATTCGCTGTGTCAGATTTCAAGTCTTCAACCATTGAGAGCATAAACTCCTTTTCTTTTTTATGGTTGGAAATATTTTCTCTTATGCTTTCCGCAAAAAAGCCCATGGTTACTGCAAGAAAGATCATTAAGAATTCCAGGAAATATTCTTTAAAATTTTTCTTCTTATGATGAAGATCGGGATGATGATGTACTTCCACTTTTTTTATTTGTTGTTATTGATATTCCTGATTGATAATCTGAATAATTGAAGCCGCGGCTTTTTTTTGTTCCTGTAATATTCCGGCTTCTCCGATGAGGCTTGATTTGCGTTCGTGCAAATAAAATATCAGCAGATTTATCTTGTCGGGATCATGATTCCTTAACTGGGGATTGCCTGCTGGCCTGATAAGATTTGCAAATATGGAAGCAGAAGTATCTATTGAAAAATCTGTACCACCGGTTTTAACCATTGTGTTAAATACAGACGCATCAAAAAGATTTCCCAGCAAAGGATATAACAGCTCCGCTTCACGTATGTCAACAGGCATCAGGGTCTTGTAACTCTCAATAATTTTTTGAAATTTTATTAAAGCATCAATTACTTTTCTATTGGTTATCAGTCTTAGATTTCCTGAATGTTCCAACTCTGTCATAGTGCTGTTGGTAGGTTCAAACATTCTTACTCTTGTCGCACCTCTTGCCAGGTAATAAAGCTGGCCTCCCTGCGAAGTTGGTCCTGGCTGCTGCAGCATAGCGATCAATGAATCTAAATGGTTGATGCGAAGAAAGGTAGACGGTATGAAATCATTAATAGCAGCAGTGTCAGCAACAAGGTCTTTTTTTATGCTGGAAATGTATTCATTCCCTTTTGAATGTTCGCTTA
>JBQCIM010000127.1:0-9678 GCA_051953735.1 Ginsengibacter sp. | reverse complement strand
AAGGGGGAATGATCGAATGGATTAAAACGAATAATGGTTCATGGAAATTTGATTATACCATTTTTGATGAGTATGTGGAACTGGCAATGAGTGTAGGCATCGACAAAGCGATCACAGTGTATACTCCGGTTCCATGGGGAGAAAGATTTCGCTACAAGGAGGAGAAAACGGGTAATTATGTTTATGAGCAATGGCATACCTTTTCAGATACTTTTAAAAGAAATTGGAATGCTTTTCTTACTGATCTGAAAAAGCATCTTGAAAAGAAAGGATGGTTTAAAAAAACTTATATCGGCATCAATGAAAATACGATGGAGCAAACCCTCGAAGCGATCAAAATCACCAGGAACAACTCCAAAGACTGGAAGATCACCTATGCTGGCAACTGGCATCAGCAACTGGATAGCTTACTGGATGATTATTGTTTTCTTTATGGAAACGAGGGCAACGTCCAACAGGTAAAAGCCAGGGCAGCAAGAGGACAAACCACTACTTATTATGTTTGCTGCAATCCTGCCAAACCTAATAACTTCCTTTTCTCTCCTCCATCAGAAGGAAGATGGATGGGCTGGTATTCTGCGGCCCATGGATACAATGGTTTCCTGAGATGGGCTTATGATTCCTGGCCTGAAGATCCGATGCGGGATGCACGTTATGGTTCCTGGGCAGCAGGTGATTGTTTTCTGGTCTATCCCGGCGCAAATAGTTGTATCCGTTTTGAAAAATTAAGGGAAGGAATTGCTGATTATGAAAAAATAAGGATCATCCGGGAACTGACATCAAGATCTTCTGACAAAAAAGTAAAACAGTTGATGGCTGCTTTTAATAGTTATCTGCAAACTTTGAATGACGAAAAGGATTTTAAAGAAAATAAATTAAAAGAAGATATTGAAAAGGGTAGGAAGATGATTAATCAATTAAGCGAAATGCTGACTAAATAAATACTATATCGCTTATCAGATAAAAACAAAACTTCAATAATCAATTATACAACTCATGCCGAAAAGCTTTTCACTTCTATTCCTGATGTTCTTCTTAACCACCGGTTGTTTGGCACAAAGCAGGCTGTCCTGTGTAGAATATGAAGATTATATGCTTACTTGTCAGCTAACACCTGCAGGGCCTATTCCTACTGCGTTTGATCCAAATGGCGTATATCCTTATGTTAGCTATGTGGAAACCTCTAACAGGCCGGTACTCAAAAAATATAAGTTGATTGTCCTTGAAAATGATCAATTAAAAATTATCATCTGCCCTGATCTGGGCGGAAAGGTTACTTCAATTTTCTATAAGCCTTCCGCCAAAGAAATTTTATATAAGCCTGATGTTGTGCGATACACCAGGATATTACCGCGATTTTACTTTGTCGCCGGTGGTATTGAGGTTAGTTTTCCTATCTCTCACTCTCCAACCCAAAACGAAACGCTTTTATATAAAATTGACCGCACAAAAGACAGGATATATGTTAGTTGTGGAGAAAGAGAATTACGTTTTGGAATGCAATGGACAGTGGAATATTCTTTAGGCAGGAATGATCCTTTTTTAACAGAGAGAGTTGTTTATCACAATCCGGGAACGGAGGCGTATCCCTGGATGTCGTGGTCAAACGCGGCTTTACCGTCAGCTCCTGACACCAGATTTTACTTTCCAAGGGGTAGAGTTTTATCCCATTCTTCAAAAGTAGATACGATAGATTGGGTAAAGGAAGGGCCAAAAACAGAGGCGGATATTAAAGAAATGACAGGCTACTTCTGGGAAACAAAAGATGCGAATGCCTTTGGCGCTTATACCCCTTCTTTTGGAACAGGATTGTACCATATTGCCAATGAAAAAATTGCATCAGGAATAAAGCTATGGAGTTATGGAAACGGGGATGACAGCTCCTGGTCAGTTTTAAGTACTGCCAAACATCAAACTTATCTCGAGATCCAGGGAGGACCTATTGGGGACCAATCCATAAAACTGGAATTGAAACCTGGAGAAACGAGATGGCATTCGGCATATTGGTTTCCGACAGATAAACCGCTGGATATTTATTCATTAAAGGTTCCTGCAATTAAACTAAGGCCATTGAAAGATATCCCACTTTTCCAATGGGCAAGATCGGGGGAGGTAAAAGTTTGGTTGAATCTTGCTAAAGCTTATCAGCAAAAACAAGGCTTGCCCGCACCTCCCGAAATTGATCAAAGGCTTTGGGCTCCTTCAGGTATGGAAAAGCTGGATGCTGCTTTTAAATGGGCCATAAAACAAACGAACGGTCATACAGCCGATTTGTGGAAGTTTTATTATGGAACATGGCTGGCTGGCAGAAATCAAAAGCAACAGGCAATAAATATTCTTTCAGAAAGTAACATTGGCGTAGCAAAGGCATTGTTAGCCCGGCTGCTTAATTTTACTGGCAACATTCCTGCTGCTGTAGATGCTATTAGCAGTATTCATGAGCCATGGCTTCAACTTCATCCACAATTGGTTGTGGAACGGGATCAGATCCTTCGTCGCTCAGGAATAAGAAGTTCATTGGCTGAACGCGAAAAATGGTTATCGAAAGTAGATGCTTTGAAAGACGAATGGATTATTGAGCGGAGAGTGCAGCTATTAATTGATGAGGATAAAGCCCAGCAGGCGAAAAATCTGCTTTTATCAGTTCCTTTTCAAAAGGTCCATCAAACATATACCCGTACTGATCTATGGGAACAAATAAGTAAAAAACTAAAAATTCCCTTTTTGCCGATACCTGAACAATTGGGCGAGGATAGATTGGCTCATTTTGGCGCATATAGGGAATACAGTGAAAAAAATTAGGATTTATTGTAATTCAAATCCTGTTCTTACGATTAATTATCTACGAATAACGGAATGATAAGCAGTAATTTTTTCATAATCAAATAATCAAATCGTTGATGATTTTTTAATCTGTTAACCTTTTGATTTTTTTATAAATGTCTGATAAATTTAAATTCAAATTAATTTAAAAACCGGTGATTCCTTTAGTGAGTAAATCAATATGAAACAGATAATTTATGTTATACTATTATATTCGATTTTAGTGATGTGCTCTGCTAACACACAGGGACAAACCGAAACTCATTCGAACAATTCCCTGCTGACGGGCATTAGTAACAACGGACTTAATAAAGAAAAACCCTACGTAACCGCTGGAGACAGGTCTTACATCATTGGAACAATGAACGGAGATTTTCCTGATATAGGCGAACATGTGCCAGGCGAAATGGGTGGAATATGGATGCATCCCATTAAATTATTGGATGGTTACTATCTTAACATCAGCGATTTAAGCTTAAAAACAAAGTACTGGCTATCTGATGCAGAAGAATTTATTAATTACCCTTTTGGAAATACCTTTAAATATAATTCACATATTCAAGGATTAGCTGTTGAAAGGAAGCAGTTTTGCCCGGATGGTCAACCGGGTGTTGTAATAGAATACGAATTATCAAATAGCAGTGACGAGGTCAAAGATCTGAATGTTGAGTTTTTGGCTAAGACAGATTTAAGTCCCGTCTGGTTTTCAAAAGAAATAGGAATTGAGGATTCGGACGATAAGGCTGTTTGGTTAAAACATGAAAATTGCTTTGTTGCTTCTGATAGTCTGAATAACTGGTATGCAGTATGGGGTACCTCACTTACATCAACTGAACAAAAAGTAGGTATTAATAATTCCAAAAGTAAATCCAGGGGCCACGGCATTGCATGTTCATCTGTGTATCACATAACTATAGACGCTCATTCCAATAAAAAAATCGTATTTGTTGTGGCCGGATCGACCAAAAACTCAAAAAAAGCAATAGAGTCCTACATATATATTCTAAAGAATTACGCAAAATTGTTGCGTGCAAAGAAATCACTTTACAGTACTATTTATAATCGTGCGAAAATCTCTATTCCTGATACGTCGTTATTGCAAGTCTATAATTGGGTAAAAGTGAATACGCAATGGCTCGTCAGGGATGTACCTGGCGTTGGACGGGGACTTAGTGCCGGTGTTATGGAATACCCGTGGTGGTTCGGCTGCGATAATACTTATGCCTTGCAGGGAGTTATGGAAACCGGGGACTTTCAACTCGCCGAAGAAACATTGAGACTATTAAAAAATAAGTCAATTCAAAAGAATGGTAATGGCAGGATTCCGCATGAAATTTCTACAAATGGCGCTGTGGCTAACGCTGGCAATACCCAGGAAACCGCCCACTTTATTATATGTGTGGAAAAGTTATATCGATGGACAGGCAACAAGCAGTTTCTTCGTGAAATGTATCCCACAATAAAAAAAGGATTACACTGGCTATTAACAGACCAGGATACGAATCGAAATTTATTCCCTGAAGGTTATGGCATCATAGAAATATCCGGTTTGAATGCTGAATTAATTGATGTCGCCGTTTATACACAACAAGCCCTGGTCGCTGGTTCCAAAATTGCCGGCATTCTTAATGACAAATCAGCGTCACAAAAATATAAGAAGTTAGCTAACGAATTAAAAGATAAAATCAATAAGGATTTCTGGGATGATAAAGCCAGTTCATATTGTGATTTTTATGGCACGAAGGACCAGGCAATTTCCGCAATCAGGGGCAATATAAGGCAACTAACTCAAGATGGTGAGGCAGCTGACAAGGATAAAATCAAGTATTTTGAAGACCTCGGTAAACGTCTGTCGAAAACACCGGACACTACCCGTGGATGGATAATAAATAAAAATTGGGTAATTAATACACCGCTAGAAACAGGAATAGCTCCATACGATAGGGCGATCCGCGCATTGGATAATATTCATGACAACAATTTAGGCGAATATGGGCCCTACCTCTCAGCAGTATACGGAAAATATATGATGACAATAGCTACGGGAGTTCAGGCTGTTTCGGAATACAAGTACGGCAGGACTGATAAATGTCTTTTTTATGTCAACGATATTGTTAAAACCTTTAGCCGCGTTTTGCCGGGTTCTATTTCGGAAATGATGCCGGATTATGGATGTTTTACACAATCGTGGAGCAATTATGGGATTGTCCTTCCGTTAATCAGCCACATCTTTGGCATAAATCCGGATGCATCACAAAAAGAAATAGAAATCACGCCTCATATTCCCGATTCATGGAGTAAAGATAGTTTAAGCCTTACAGCCCTTCCTGTGGCAGATAACCAAATTTCAATGTCGTATCAGCCGGTTAAAAACGGAGAAAAATACGTGATCATATCAAAAGATACGGGCTGGAAAATCAGGTTTCGGCTAAGACCGGATAACAATGTTCAATACATTCTCAATGGTAGACCAATTGTACCGGGTGATTCGGGATTAATAGTATTAACTAAAAAAGAAAATAGCATTGCCATTTTGGCAAAAGGATTATAGTTAATCGGAATCATTCCCTGCAAGTTGGTGTTTAGCACCGAACCTTTTGTTAATCACTTTTGATACTATGAAACAATCAGTTATCGACAATGGAAAAAATAAAAAATCATCTAACTTTAAACGATCTAAATAATTATTGAAATTTTATGCCTGGAGATTCATTAAATATAAATTCCAAAGGGAAGCAACTGAATACTTTTGATGCTATTATTATAGGTTCAGGAATAAGCGGCGGTTGGGCTGCCAAAGAACTATGTGATAATGGCCTGAAAACGCTTGTCCTGGAAAGAGGAAGGGACGTGAAGCATATAGAAGATTATCCCACAGCCACTAAAGCTCCGTGGGAATTCAGACATCGCGGCCAGATGACAAAAGAATTTTTGCAGGAAAATCCGCTGATCAGTAAGGCGGCTGGATTTGGCGAAGACACGGCTCATTTTTTCATAAAAGACAAAGACCATCCTTACATTCAGGAAAAACCTTTTGACTGGATACGAGGCTACCAGGTTGGTGGAAAATCCTTGACATGGGGGCGAGCCTGCCAGCGATGGAGCCAGTACGAATTTTCCGCCCCTTCCCGGTTTGGGTATGGAATTGAATGGCCGGTTACTTATAACGAAATTGCTCCCTGGTATTCTCATGTAGAAAAATTTATCGGCGTTTGCGGTACAAGGGATGGAATAGAAGCAATGCCGGATGGCGAATACCTTCCCCCATTTGATTTTAATTCAGTTGAGGCGCATATACAAAGATCTGTCAGCGCTAACTATAAAGACCGCCATCTGGTTCATGCCCGGTGGGCACATCTTACAGAACCAAAGGAAATTCACTTTCAGCAGGGAAGAGTAAGATGCTACGCCAGGAATCTGTGTATGCGTGGATGTCCTTATGGCGGTTATTTTAGCTCGGTATCTTCTACTTTACCTTGGGCTAAAAAGACCGGAAATCTAACAGTGAGGCCCTTTTCTGTTGTACATTCGATTATTTATGATGCCCAAAAAAATAAAGCGGTTGGAGTTCGGGTCATTGACAGTAATACCAGGAAAATAACCGATTTTTTTTCGCGTATTATATTTGTAAATGCTTCGGCTTTAAACAGTAATCTTGTTTTACTAAATTCCACTTCTGACAGGTTTCCTCATGGATTGGGAAATGACAATGGACTACTCGGAAAATATGTGGCGCATCATGACTACAGGGCTTCTGTAAATGCTGAGATGGATGGTTTTGAAGACAAGTATTATTATGGAAAAAATCCGACTGAGCCAATTCTCGCCAATTACAGGAATCTCGGAAAAATTGATACACATTATTTAGGCGGCTTCACTACTTTCATGGGCGCTTACCGGGGAGATGTTAATGAAAATTCTTTGCCGGAAACTATTGGAGGCAAATTTAAAGATGCAATGGCAGAGCCGGGAGGTTGGAAAACTTATATGTATATGCAGGGTGAAACAATTCCAAAAGAATCCAACCATGTAAGATTAAGCAAAGACGAAAAAGATCAATGGGGAATTCCGCTTTTGATCATGTCGGTAGATTATGATGATAATGATGAAAAAATGATTCGCGATTTTCTGACTCAAAGCGCTGAGATGCTGGATAAAGCAGGCTGCAAAAATATTAGTCAACATGATAACAAACAACCGCCGGGACTGGACATCCACGAAATGGGCGGTTGTAGAATGGGGAAAGATCCAAAAACTTCTCTGTTGAATGCATTTAACCAGTTGCACCATTGTAAAAATGTATTTGTAACAGACGGAGCTTGCATGACCAGTACCGGAAACCAAAGCCCTTCATTGTTATATATGGCACTTACAGCAAGAGCAGCAAATTATGCAGTAAATGAAATGAAAAAAGGCAATTTATAAAAATTGATTAGAATTGACGGTTTCCTGGCTGGAAACGTGGACTATAGTAGAGAAGTCACTGCAAAAAGTATTTTGGTAATCATTCTAAAAGAACTCTTCGGCTTAAATCATCATGAAAAAATTCCTGTGTGCGATCCTCATTAGTCTTTCATTAAATGCCTATTGCACGGATACTCTATCCGTTTGTTCTCCTTCCGGAAAAATATGCGTAAAATTATGGATGGCAAAAGAGTTTAACTTTCGGGTTTATGAAAATGGCCTAGCCATATTAGAGCCTTCAAAAGCAAATTTGTTATTAACGAATAATGAAACCTTTTCAGATAATAACCGCATTAAATCCCATTCAATAAAGAAGGTGAATTCGATAATTATTTCGCCTGTTCCTGAAAAAAGGAAAAGGATAAAAGATCATTATAATTTATTGTCCATAGTATTCAGTAAACCTTATAAAATAGAAATTCGTGCTTATGATGATGGTGTTGCTTATCGGTTCATCACATCTTTTAAAGATTCAATTATCGTTCAAAATGAAATAGCATCATTTCATTTTCCTGTATCTTCTGCTGCCTGGTTTCCTTCTATACACAAGAGAGAGGATGCAGATATCTTTCATACAAGTTTTGAGGAATTATATCCATTAAGACAATTGGATTCAATTAAAAATTCTGAAGTGGGATATACACCGGTTCTTGTGGCACCTCCGTCTAATCCTAAAATTGGGATCGCTGAATCCGGCTTGGAAGATTATCCGGGAATGTTTTTAAAGGGTACAGCTTCAGACGTATTAGAGGCAACATTTGCAGCTTATCCATTAGAAGAAAAAATGACCAGCGGACAATACCCTCAATCTATAGTGACCAAAAGAGCTGGCTATATTGCGAGGACAAAAGGAACAAGAACTTTTCCGTGGCGTGTTTTAATAATTGCTGATCGGGATAAAGATTTACCAGCAAATGATATTGTTTACAGGCTGGCTTCTCCTTCAAGGATCGGGGATGCTTCATGGGTAAACCCGGGTAAGGGAACAGACGAATGGACGATAAACGTCAACCTCTTTAATGTGCCTTTCAGGTCAGGAGTTAACACCGCATCTTATAAGTATTATATTGATTTTGCAAAACGGTTTGGATTTAACAGGATTATGATGGATGCCGGATGGAGTGATAATATGGACCTGTTTAAAATTAACCCTGATATTAACATGGATACATTGGTTGCTTACGCAAAAGAAAAAGGAATTAAAATAAGCATGTGGACGTTAGCGACTACTCTTGACCGCCAATTAGACAGTGCTTTAAACCGGTTTAATAAATGGGGGGTAGATTTTATAATGACCGATTTCATGGATAGGAATGATCAGAAAACAGTTAATTTTTATTACCGGATTGCGAAGGCATGCGCGGAGCATCATATCATGATCATGTACCATGGAGCGTTTCCGCCAAAAGGATTTAATCGGACGTACCCAAATAATGTTACAAGAGAAGGGGTGCTTGGATCAGAATACAATATAGGAAGTGATTTGGCTTCTCCTGGGCATGACGTAACCCTGCCTTTTACCCGAATGTTAGAGGGATCATTTGATTACGAGCCAGGTATTTTAAATAATGCAACCAAAAAAGGATTCCGCCCTATTGAGGGGACGGTAATGAGTCAGGGAACAAGATGCCATCAGCTGGCCATGTTTGTAGTTTATGATAACCCAATGGAGATATTTTCCGGAAATCCTTCTCAGGCATGGCTTGAACCAAAGTTCACCGAGTTGCTGGCAAATATTCCCACAACATGGGATGAAACGAAGATCCTGGATGGAAAAGTGGGTGAATATATTATTACTGCAAGGCAAAAAGGAAACGAATGGTTTATTGGAGGAATGACCAACTGGACCCCAAGAGATGTAGATATTAAATTGGATTTTTTAGATTCAATGGCTACCTACAATGCGATAATTTGTAAAGACGGAGTAAATGCTGACCGGTATGCTGCTGATTATATTTTGTCTCACACCATCTTTCGAAAAAATAATATTGTGAGAATTCATCTTGCACCTGGCGGTGGTTTTGTAATAAAACTGGTAAGGGAATAACCACTTTTAATACCGCTAATCTCAGGCGCTTTTTTCTTAATAAAAATGCACAAAATTTATTTATTTTTTAAAACAAAGATTATTTTGTAATAATTTTACTTACATTCTTCAAAGAAGTTGGTATATCATTTGTTTTCCAATTTTTTAAAACGTTTATCAAAACATGTCAGGCGAAATTTTTTTGGATAATCAGAGATTTCAATTTACAATTTTTCCTTTTGAAATGAAAAATTCATTGGGAAAGGTAGTTGCTCCGATGTGGAATATGTGAATTATAAAGGCATGTTTTTTCATGATGTAAACAATGATATCGATGCTGCCACTTATTTTAATATGCTCAACAG
>JBQCIM010000126.1:0-13905 GCA_051953735.1 Ginsengibacter sp. | reverse complement strand
ATAAAGTCCTAAACCAAATCCCGAAATATGGATAGAAGTGTCTTTTGTTCTATAAAATCGCTCAAATATATTCAATTGTTCGTCTTTAGGCACTCCGATTCCAAAATCTCTGATTTTAATCAACAATTCTTTATCCGTTTTTTCAGACTCTATTACAATCCTGTTTTCTCCCGGCGAATATTTAATCGCATTCGACAAAAGATTCAATAAAACCTGTTCTATCCGTTGCCTGTCCGCGTAAATCATTTCATCCTCCAGATTGTCTTCCCTGATAATTTTGTGAGTAGAAACCATCTGAACAGCGTTTACCGTTTCATTTAAAAGATCGTTGATATTAAATTCCTTCATATCCAACTGAAGTTGTCCACTTTGGATTTTAGATACATCAAGAAGATCTTTTATCAGCCTTTCCAGCTTGTTTACGTTGTTCATTGCCTTCTGCACAAACTGTTTTTTTATTGGATCCTGCTCCATCACATTCAGCATTTCTATATATCCTTTTATAGTGGTCAAAGGTGTTTTAAGTTCATGGCTTGCAATGCCAATAAACTCATCTTTCTTCTGAATATTTTCTTTAATCTGCTGCATGAGTTTATTATAAACCTGTATCAAAGTGCCGATTTCATCCTTTCCTTCATCTGCCAGTGGTTTTTCGTAATCGCCGGTTTTGCTTACTTTCTTCATGGTATTTACCAGCGTCAGCAAGGGTCGCGAAATATAAGATTGAATAGCAAGAGCAATCAAAAAAGAAAATAGAATAGAGCCAATCAATAAAACAGTAGCCAGTTCAAGCTTATATTTTTTTATTTGTTGTAATTCCGATAATTCTACCTCAAGATATACTTTGCCAATAACCTCATTACTGTTTACAATCGGATTACTTACAAAAAGCTGGCCGCCACTGAAAAGAAACTTTTTTTTATTTAGAACATCAGAAATCTTTAAGCTGTCAGATCCTTCTTTAGAATAACGCGCAAAAACTTCTCCATGATCGTTCAAAATAGTAGCATGAATGATTTCGGGCGACACATTATGTAATTCCTGTAGCATTTCTGTCGCTGCTTCCGGGTCTTGGAACTGGATGGCCGAGATACTGTTAGTACCGATAACCTGCGCCAGGCTTATTATGCTATCTAATTTCCTTTGTTTATAAGAATTAATATCAGTAAAAATAAAAACGCCAAATACGACACCAAGTACCAGCACGCTGGTAAAAACCTGCATGAGTACCAGTTTGTTTCTAATAGATATGTCGCGTAGTTTCAGCATTCTATCACTAAATGAAGTTTTTATTCTACAATTTTTGCAAGCTTCAGCAACTGAGATCCTGCTTTTAAACCCGCAGATGAAATGGCGGTTAAATTAGCTTCAAATTTTAATTTGTTATTTACAATAATGAAATTAAAAGCGGTTCCTTGTTCCGCATACCCTGGTTGTTCACTGATTGTCAAAATGCCTTTACCAACTCTCGGAAGTATAGAGTTCAATGCATAACGGCTGTTTCGGGAAATAAAAAGAATATCACAATCTGCTGCCTGGGATGGCCTTTCTAAAATATGTACTACGATTGGCTTATCGTTGACCGTATTGTCCTTTGCTATTTGTCGCAGCGAATTTGCAATGGGAGAATCTCCTAATACTCCAATAACAAATTCTTTTTTGTCGCTGTATTTTCCCCAATCAATGTATTTGGTAAAGTTATAGATAAATGCGGCTTTCAGATTCGATTCCTGATCAGATGTCTGCGCAATCACAGCTCCGCAAAAAGGGCTGATCAATAGCAGAAAGAGAAATCGTTTCAGTATCATACTTTTTATTGTTATATCCCCGCTGATTTTAAGGTTCCCCAAAAGCCAATATTAAAAAACCTTTATAATTTGATCCCGATTTTAAACAATCCACTGACACCAGGCTGCTCCAATACCGTTGAAAATAAAAGCCCATCTGCGGTTCTGAATCCGGGATCAAGCCATTTAACGTCAAACACGTTTCTGATATTTAAACTTGCAGTTATTCCTTTATTAAATAATTCTTTGGTACTGATGACAAGATTGGTAAGAAAATAGCCGGGAACCGGTCCATAAGGATCCGTTTTCGGCACTTTTCTTTTTCCTACCCAATTTCCAATAACATTGACAGTAAACAAATCTTCAACATCGAAAGTAAGTCCAACGTTTCCTTTCACCTTGGGCACGTCGGGAATATCACCAAAAGCATGGGATACTAAATTTTCACCTTTCGCATCCTGGAAAGTAAAGTTGGCAAAGCCGGAAATATTTTTTCCTAAAATTAAATCCACATTTGCTTCGATTCCATTTGTTTTTTGTGCACCTGGATTTTTATTCGGATTTAAACCGGTCAGATCGCTAATTATGATCACATCGGTCAGTTCATTTCTGAAAAAATTGATCTGGCCGCGTACTTTTTTTGAGAAGGAATAAATAGCATTGAATTCGTAAGTTTTTATTTTTTCAGTTTTCAGATCAAAAGTATCAGCCGCCTGGTTAATCTCATTTTCTGTTGGAGCACGAAAAGCGGTACCAAACTGAAGCTTAAAAGTCAAATTTTCGCCTGCCTGATTTACGACAACAGCTCTCGGGTTAAAAGAACCTCCGAAATAGCTATTATAATCATACCGGCTTCCAAGAGTAAAGTTTGTTTTGCCTAAAAGATGTGTATTCAAAACATATTGGAGATAACCTCCGATATTATTCCTCATATCATACAATCTTGGCAGAAAAGTAGCATTTAAATTATAAACGGTGTCTCTTCCGTTAAGGATATATTTTTTAGTCAGATCTATTGTTTCCCTTCGCTGACCTCTTTCTACGTTATCATTGTAATATTGAATTCCGGCAGAGAAGCTTTGGTGTTGATCAGGAGTATAATTTGCTCTTGCTTCTCCTAAGATCCTACTTGAATAGCTGGTAAAAATTGCACGAATGAAACTTTTTGTTGTTAAACTGATGTAGGCATAAGAATCATCATCCGTACCCGTTTGACGAAAAACAACGCGGGTTAAAAGATTAAATTTTTCAGTTGGCTTCCATTCATTTTGCAAATACCAGGTTTTTAAATAATAACTTGCCAGGCCGCCTTTTTCTCCATTAATATTGCTCGACACAATTCCAATAAGGCCATTATTGTCATAACCTTGAGAAGGAAGACCGAGTGCAACGGTTGGGCTATTAAAAAAAGTTCCATAACCCATTGGCGTATCATAATACCGGAATCCAAAAGTAGTTTTAGAATTTCTTGCATAATAACTAATCGTTGTGTTTAGTGATTTGGCATTATGAACGTATGAATTGGAATAATTAGGGTCGCGGTTGCTGAATTTTGGTCCATCAGTATTGTAAAGTGTTCCGGCCACTGCAAATTCAAAATTCGCCTTTCTTAATCCCATATTCAATTTTGAAAAATGGGTATTAAAGCTTCCATATCCCTGTTCTGCTTCCAGGCCGTTGATATCGCCGCCTTTTTTTGTAATAATATTGATTACTCCTCCAAAAGCGTTAGCTCCGTATAAAGCAGATGCCGGTCCCCAGATAATCTCAATTCGTTCTACATTATGAAGACTATAAGCCGGCCCCGCCAAATCATTGGTTCCGAGAATATTATTTTCTACTATTCCATCAATCATCAACAACGCGCGCAGATTTTCAGCGCCATACATTCCACGGAAATAAATCAACGTTGGAGCATAACCATTGATATGAATCAGATCAATTCCCGGTACATCACGCAAGGCATCTTCCAGTTGTTCATAGCCACGATCTTTAATTTGCTGTGCAGTAATAACCGTAATAGTAGAAGGCGCTTCAGCAGCAGTTTGAAGATAGCCGGAAGCCGTTACTACTTTTATATTCATTAGTTGTTCTAAAGAAAGTTGAAGAAGGCTGTCAACTGTTGGTATGGAATCACTTTGAGCTAGCAAAAACAAAGGGGCCGATAAAAAAAACAAAAAGGCCAGTACCTTATTTTTCATATAGAATGATCTTAATTGTATGACCAATAAAAAGAAAGTAAATGAAGGTAAATAAAAGATGATAAAAATTTCAAAAACAATTAGAAAATAAATGTCACACGTGTGCATTTTTGAAGAATGAGTGACAAACTCTAAAAGAGGTACAAGCGTTTTTTAAAAATAAAATCGGGCTTTATTTCTTTGTTTACTCCACAAAAAAAGGCTGATGAATTATCATCAGCCGGGAACTATTTACATTAAAACTAAAAATTAGATGATCAGCATCGCATCTCCATAGCTGAAGAAGCGGTATTTGTCTTTTATCGCTTTTTTATAAGCATCCATCATCAAATCATAACCCGCAAAAGCGCAAGCCATTATTAAAAGGCTTGTTTTTGGTAAATGAAAATTAGTGATCAATGAATCATCAATATTAAAGGTATATTGAGGATGAATAAAATGATTGGTCCAGTCTTCAGACGGTTTTAATAATTTGGTAGCTGTATAAGAAGTTTCCATCGCACGCATGGTGGTCGTTCCTACAGAGCAAATTCTGTGGCCTGTTTCTTTTGCCTTATTTACGATCCTGCATGCTTCATCGTCAATGCGGTAATATTCAGCGTCCATTTTGTGTTTGCTCAGATCTTCTACTTCTATTGGACGGAAAGTGCCAAGACCGGTATGCAAAGTCACTTCTGCAAATTTGATCCCTTTAATTTCCAAACGCTTGATCAATTCTGGACTGAAATGCAAACCCGCTGTTGGAGCAGCGACGGCGCCTTCATGTTTTGCATAAACGGTTTGGTACCTTTCGCGGTCTTCTTCGTCGGGCTTGCGTTTGATGTATTTTGGCAAAGGAGTTTCTCCCATGAAATACAGCATCTTTCTAAAATCTTCTTCGTTGCCATCCCAAAGAAAACGGATGGTTCTTCCACGGCTGGTGGTGTTGTCAATCACTTCTGCAACCAGTTCATCATTTTCTCCGAAATATAATTTATTACCCACTCTTATTTTTCTTGCCGGATCCACGATTACATCCCAAAGCCGGTTTTGACGATGCAATTCCCTTAACAGGAACACCTCAATGCGGGCGCCGGTTTTTTCTTTGCGGCCATACATTCTTGCAGGAAAAACTTTCGTGTTGTTGACTACAAAAACATCTTTATCATCAAAATAATCAAGAATGTCTTTAAAATGCTTGTTTTCGATCTTTCCGGTGGCTCTTTCGATCACCATCATTCTGCTGTCTTCTCTTCTTTTGGTAGGATTTTGCGCGATAAGATTAAGAGGGAGGTCAAATTTAAATTGACTTAATTTCATGTACAATTATTGTTTTTAGAGTTAATTGACATGCCATTTACTGATTTCCAGAGATATATGCCAGTTCCGTTACTGGCCATTTATCATGTTACGGCATGATTTTTAAAGCGCGCAAATGTACGACCAATATTTTGTATTCATAAAGTTTTTTTGTTAAGAAATTAGTTTTTTGCGGCAAAAAATCAGATGAAGGAATTTAAATCTTTACTTTTATTTATGCTTTATCTCAAAAAAACTCCGTGGATATTTAAAAAATTATTCCCCGAAAGAGTTTGGAAAATAAAAACTGATGAAAAAATTCTATACCTGACTTTTGATGACGGACCTCATCCGGAAGCGACCTTATTTGTGCTGGATGAGTTAAAGAAATTCAATGCCAAAGCAACTTTTTTTTGCATCGGTAAAAATGTAAAAGAATATTTTCCCATTTATGAAAGCATCATCAACGAAGGACACAAAACCGGCAACCATACTTTTCATCATCTGAACGGATGGAAAACTGATGATAAAAAATATATTGAGGACATTGCGGACGCGGCAAGAGTAATTGACAGCAATCTTTTCCGACCACCTTACGGAAGAATTACCAAATTCCAGGTCAAAGCGATCAGCGGCGAAAAGCTTCATTTAAAGACAATTATGTGGGATGTTTTGAGCGGCGATTTTGATCCAGAAGTTTCGGGTGAAAATTGTTATCTCAATGTGATCAATAATGCAAAACCAGGTTCTATCGTTGTTTTTCATGACAGCGCCAAAGCCTTTCCCACACTGCAATACGCCCTGCCAAGGATTTTAGAATATTATGCAAAAAACGAGTTCATTTTTAAAGTTCTGCCGTCAGAATATCCCTTAAAAAAAATTGGGCCTGAGTAGATACTCAAGCCCGTTTTTAATCCGTACCCTATGAAAACTGGCGTGAAGTTAATAAGTTTTTAACAAATCATCAACATTTTTTTTAATAGAGAAAAAAAATTTTTTAGCTTAAAATTGTCACTATTGTCTGCCTTTCGTTTTGCCGTTCTTCTTCAAAATTATTTTCCTTTGCTTTATGAAGTTGATTGACACACATACCCATTTATATGTCGAAGAATTCAAAGAAGATATTGATGCAGTAGTAGAAAGAGCATCGGCAGAAGGAGTAGAAAAATTTTTTCTTCCTGCCGTTGATAGTTCAGAGAATGAAGCATTATTACATTTAGAGAAAAATTTTCCTGAAAAAATGTTTGCAATGGCGGGATTGCATCCATGTTCGGTGAAAGAAAATTATAAAGAAGAACTTTCGAAAATTGAACAACAATTATCTGAAAGAGAATTCGCTGCAATTGGTGAAACAGGTTTGGATTTTTATTGGGACACCACGTTAAAAAAAGAACAATTTGAAAGTTTGCGTATCCATGTTGATTGGGCGATCCGGTATAAAAGGCCTTTGGTGATCCACACAAGAAGTTCAATGCAGGAAACGATCAATCTCGTAAAAGAATATAAAGCCAAAAATTTATGCGGAATTTTTCATTGCTTTAGTGGCAATCTGAAGGATGCTAATCAAATTATTGATGCCGGGTTCCTCCTGGGAATTGGCGGCGTTCTTACTTTTAAAAATTCAGGTCTTGCTGAAGTGATCAAAGAAATTGATTTGAAACATTTGGTACTTGAAACCGATTCTCCTTATTTAGCGCCGGCGCCATTCAGAGGAAAAAGAAACGAAAGCAGTTATTTAAAATATATCGTTCAAAAACTGGCGGAAATAAAAAATGTTTCAGTAGAAGAAGTAGCCTTTCAAACAACCAAAAATGCAGAAGAGATTTTTGACAAAAAATAAGAAATACCCATATAAATTCGTTTACTGTTTGTTAGCGTTTTCAAAAAATAAGTTATCATTTTAAACTTAATTTCTACTTTACATTTGCATTCTTAAAATCCCAGCCGGAAAACTATCAAAACGCTTTTTCCATACCAGTTTTTACTTTTTTTTCTACTGATCTTTTCATTAGGAATCCATGCACAGGAACGCGTTATCACAGGAAAAGTTATTGACGCGCAAACCAAGCTTCCTTTGGTTTCCTGCACCGTTTATTCTTTAAATTCCGGCGGCGGCGTTGTAACAGATGAAAATGGGAAATACCGGATTACCATTGGGAAAAAAACGGATTCTATCGGCATTTCAATGGTTGGATATCAAACTATTTCTAAACCTGTTTCAAAGCAGAATTTTCAGCAAATTGATTTTGAGACAACGCCGGTAATCACTTCAATGGAAGCGGTCGTAATTCAATTACGATCCAAATATTCCGCTGCACAAAAACTGGTAAAAAAAGTGATTAAGAATAAAGACGACAACAATGTTTTTAATAATGAATCTTATCAAAGTAAAGTATATGATAAGATAGAAGTGGATTTAAAAAATATTCCTGAAAAATTAGAAAAGAATGTGTTTTTAAAACCTCTATTGTTCGTCTTAAAAAACCAGGATACGACTGCCGATAATCAAAAAATTCTTCCGGTATATTTATCAGAAAGCAACGCCAATTTTTATTACAAAAAAAATCCCGAGAAAGAAAGATATGATTATACCGGGATAAAAAGTTCCGGCATCAATAACAAAACCATTTTAGCTTATCTGGACCAGCTTTACAAAAAATTAAATGTTTACGATAATAATCTTCGCATTGCTAATATCAATTTTATAAGCCCGGTTTCTGATAACGCTTTAAATTTTTACAACTATCAGATTCTGGATACTCTGTATTTCCAAAACCGTCGTTGTATCCAGGTTCAGTTTGAGCCGAAGCAGTTTGGCAGCAACACTTTCAGAGGTTTTATGTGGATCGCAGATACTTCTTATGCGATCAAATCTGTTGTGATGCACATTGATAAAAATGCGAACATCAATTTCATGAACAAGTTTGAGATCTCCCAAACTTTTGAGGCAAATAATGAGAACAAATTCTTCCCTGAAAAAAATGTTTTGTATGCAGATGTTTACATTCCGGAATTAAAAAAGACAGGAGCAATAATCAAAAAAACAACCTTATTTGAAGATGCCATCGTGAACAACAATTTAATCGACACTGCATTTCATAAAAAAAAGGAAGATGTTTTATTATTAACTTCCGACACCGCAGACTGGACTGCAAAAAGATTTGAGCCATTAACAAAATCAGAAAAATCGATTTATGATTTGATGGATACACTAAATAAAATGCCTGTTGTAAATACTTATAAAAAATTAATTTCCGCCATTGGCACTGGTTATTATACTGTGGGCCCGGTTGATATTGGGAATTTGTATTCTACATTTACCAACAATTATATTGAAGGAAACCGCTTTGATATTGGTTTGCAAACAAATTCATCTTTTAATAAAAATCTTCAGTTGAGAGGTTATGTCGGCTTTGCCACAAAAGATGAACAACTAAAATATCTGCTGGCATCAAAATTTATTTTGAAACGTCGGCAATGGACGACGCTCGAATTTCTTTTTTCAAGTGATATTTCTTCCTCGTATGAACACACAGACGAACTGGATCAAAATTCAATATTCGCATCTTTTTTAAGAAGAGTAAATTATACGCAGTTGAGATTGCTGAACCGAAAAGATGCGGGATTCACTTTTAAAAAATTCTTTGATAATGGAATTGGAATCGCAACTTCTTTGAAGCATAGCGCGCTTACTCCTTTCTTTAATGTCTATTATACCTACAAAGATTTTCAACCTTATATTCAAACGAAACCTGGTATTAATAAGGATTACACAGTAAATGAAGCTTCAGTTTCTTTGCGATATTCTTACAAAGAAAAATTTATTACAGAGCATTTTAATCGTGAAACATTGGGAAGTAATTATCCGGTTATTACTTTAAGTTTTACGAAAGGAATTAAAGTGAACAATGGAATTTTAAGAAGTGATTTTAATTATAACAAATGGGAATTAAATATTCAACATGACTTTACAGATGGAAGAATAGGACAATTATCTTATACCGTTGATGCAGGACTTGTGGATGGAATTTTGCCGGTTGTTTTGCTTGACGTGCAAAAAGGAAACGATACTTATTATTACAACAAGTATGCTTTCAACAATATGAACCGTTATGAATTTGCAACAGATAAATATGTAAGCCTTTCTGTTGAGCAGGGCTTTGGAAGCTTTCCATTCAAATATATTCCTCTGATGAAAAAATTAAAATGGAGATCGCTTGTTACTTTTAAAAGCGTACTTGGTGGCATGTCTGAAGCCAATAAAATCGCTAACGCGTATTACGATTCGTCTGCTAATTATCATTTTACCATCCCGGACAAAAAGCCTTACATTGAAACAGGTTTCGGAATAGATAATATTTTTCACTTGTTAAGAATTGATGCCGTTTGGCGATTGAATTACCTGGAGAACTCTGGTATTTCAAAATTTGGTCTTAAAGGAAGTATTGAACTGAAGTTTTAAAGGATTTTTAATAGGCATATTAATTGCGGCAGCCCATGTTAAAAAGCGGATTCGTTTTTAAATCTTGCCAAAAATATTTTTTTATATTGCAACAGACATTTAAAATAAATCTTTAAAAAAAAGCAGTAAGCGAAGAAATATTTTCGTTTTTTATTTTAAAGATTTATGCAAATAACATGGACGACATCAAAATTACGCATCCCAAAAAACTTTCGCAATTGGCTGCCACTGCTATTTGCGGAAACGACATTACTTCATCCTGCCTTTATGTTTCTGCCCTTTGCATAGTGTATGCCGGTCAATATGCATTTATCGCATTATTGATCGTTGGTTTGGTTTTGTTTTTTTTCAGAAAAATTTATGGGGAAGCAGTGGGCGCTTTGCCTCTCAACGGTGGCGCATACAACATTCTTTTGAATACTACGAGCAAAGGGAATGCATCCGTTGCAGCGTGCCTTACGATTCTTTCTTACATGGCCACAGCTGTGCTCTCCGCATCAGAAGCGATGCAATATTTGTACAGTATTTTTCCAGTTTTCTCTGTCATCATTGCTACGATGGTTTTACTAACGATATTTTTATTGCTTACCATTAGCGGCATTCGGGAATCAGCAACAGTTTCTGTCGTTATTTTTATCATTCATCTTTCTGTGTTGTTGCTTCTGATTTTCAGTGCCATTTATTTTGTTATTGTCAATGGAATTGATCTTGCGCGAATTAATTTTCATTCTCCTCTAAAAGGAAGTGTGTCAAATGCAATATTCCTGGGTTTCAGTACCGCTATGCTGGGCATCACTGGTTTTGAAACATCGGCCAATTTTATTGAAGAACAAAAACCAGGAGTTTTTCCAAAAACCTTACGCAACATGTGGGTCCTCGTCTTGATCATTAATCCGATGATTGCGTTACTGGGAGTTTCTATTATGCCGCTTGATGTGGTTCCTCTTCACCAGGCTGCCTTTCTTTCTTTTATGGGAAAACAAACCGCCGGAAGCTGGCTTGCATTGGTAGTTTCATTGGATGCCGCGCTTGTGTTGAGCGGTGCGGTTTTGACAGCTTTCATTGGTGTAAATGGATTGATGAAACGTATGACACTCGACCGGATTTTTCCACAGGCATTATTGAAAGAAAACGCAAAAGGAAGTTCTCCGAGGATTTTGATCGTGTTTTATATCTTATGTTTCTCCATTCTGTTTATTACTGAAGGAGAACTGGCGCCGCTCGCAGGGGTTTACACCATCTCTTTTTTATCTGTAATGGCATTTTTTGGCTTTGGAAATTTGCTTTTAAAAATTAAAAGAGCAAGACTGCCTCGGCCCGAATATGCCTCGCCGATTATTGTTTTTCTCGGCATTCTTGGAATCTTAATTGCCTTGTATGGAAATGTAAAATTACATCCTGCTTATCTTGTTGTTTTTCTACAATATTTTATTCCGGCAATACTAATCATTTATTTGTTTTTGAAAAGAAAGGTGGTGATTCATTATCTGCTTCTTTATGCCAATTCTGTTTTTGATAAAATCCAGAGAGCTTCTGTCTTTAGCAGGTTTCATCTTACCAAAGAAATGAGAAAATTAAACAGGCAGCCGTTTGTTTATTTTACCAAAGGCGACAACATTGCTATTCTGAATAAAGTGATTCAATATGTTCAGGAGAATGAGATCACACAAAAATTAAAGATTGTAACTGTGTTGCAAAAAGAACAAAAATTAAATAAAACTTTTGAGCGTGATTTCCAGGCATTGGACCGCGCTTATCCTGATATCAAAATTGAATATATCCAGATTCCAGGAGTTTTTGGGCCGGAGATAATTGATAAGCTAAGTAAGGAATGGAATATTCCTCACAACTTTATGTTCATTGGATCGCCAAGCGATCGCTTTCCACACAGGCTTTCGGATCTGGGAGGAGTGAGATTAATTATTTAATTTATAAACAATCCAATAAAACTAAAGCGACGGATGATTTTTCAAAATCAGTTCATAAAAATCTGTCCTTCTGTCTTTCAGATTTCGTACACTGCCTCGTTCATGTAAATCATGAAGTAGTGAAAGATCGACATCCGCGATCAAAATCATTTCTGTATTTGCTGTCGCTTCGCTTTTGATTCCGTTGGATGGAAAAGAAAAATCACATGGAGTAAAAACTGCCGATTGCGAATATTGAATATCCATATTTTCCACTTTTGGAAGATTGCCGATACAACCTGTGATGGCAACAAAACATTCATTTTCTATCGCCCGGGCCTGCGCGCAGTAACGCACCCGATTATACGCATTTTGCGTGTCTGTCAAAAATGGAACGAATAAAATTTGCATTCCCTGGTCAGCCAGTAATCTTGCCAGCTCAGGAAACTCTACGTCATAACAAACAAGGATTCCGATCTTGCCTGCATCGCTATCAAAAATGTTCAGCGAATTACCGCCTGTAATTCCCCAAAATTTAGATTCATCGGGCGTTATATGTATCTTTTCATATTGATCAATATTGCCATTTCTGTGGCATAGGAAACCAATGTTTCTTAAACTATCTCCTTCGATACTAGGCACACTTCCTGTAATAATATTCACATTGTATTTAATCGCCAGTTCGCGAAAACGTTTCCTGAAATCAGGTGTATATTTTGCCAGTGAGCGCATTGCTTCCGCCTCAGACATTTCATTAAATTCAGCAAGCAATGGGCCATTGAAAAGTTCAGGTAATAATGCAAAATCACTCTTGTAGGCGGAAATAGAATCTATAAAAAATTCTACCTGTGCAAACATTTCATTCATGTTTTTATAAGGTCGCATTTGCCATTGGATCAACCCTAATCTGACATACGTTTTTGCATTGAATAAACTTTTTTCTTCGCTGGTATAATATACATTGTCCCATTGAAGCAACGTTGCGAATTCCTTGCTTTGCACATCTTCAGGCATGTAATTTTTCAAAACTTTTTTAACGTGAAAATCATTGGCGAGCTGAAAAGAAAGTACGGGATCGTAAATTTCTTTTCGCTTTACTTTTTGAATATATTCTTTGGGAGACAGCTGGTCTGCATATTTATAATATTCGGGAATCCTTCCTCCAAAAATAATGGCACGCAAATTCAAATGTTCGCACAATTCTTTTCTTGCATCATATAAACGCCGTCCCAGCCTCAACCCCCGATAATCGGGGTGAATGAAAATCTCGATTCCATAAAGCACATCACCGTTTTCGCGATCATGCGTATTAAAAGTATAATTACCGGTTATTTGTTTATATGTATGTGAATCACCAAAGCGGCTATAATTCACAATAATAGAAAGCGCACAACCCACAACCACTCCATCTACTTTAATTACAATTTGTCCTTCCGGAAATTTATCGATCAATTTTTTTATCGTTTCCGCGCTCCAGTAATTTCCGCTCCATCGCGGATAAGCGGCTTTCATCGCTTCTAAAAGTTGCTTGTAATCTTCATATTTTAAACTGCCAATTTCAATTTGTTTCATATGTATTATTTTGAAAAAAACCTCACAGATTTTTGTGAGGTTTTATCCATAATTAATGCCAAAATAATTTATTGATTTTCCGGATTTTGAATGATCACCTGCGAACCATCTTTATTAGTTTGAGTGTCAGCAAGTGTTTTCATAAACGGTTTTAAGAAATCAATTGGAATAGGGAAGATGGTAGTAGAATTATTTTCTGTAGCTATTTCTCTGAGCGTTTGCAGATAACGCAAAGTAAGAGCGCTCGGTTGTTCACTCAGTATCTGAGCTGCATCACTCAGTTTTTGAGATGCCTGAAACTCTCCTTCAGCCGCAATTACCTTGGCCCTTCTGTCTCTTTCAGCTTCAGCCTGGCGGGCCATCGCACGTTGCATTTCCTGTGGAAGATCAATTTGTTTTACTTCAACATGAGTTACTTTTACGCCCCATGGTTCTGTTTGCAAATCGATAATTTGTTGCAGTTTTACATTGATCTTTTCTCTTTGCGAAAGCAATTCATCCAACTCTGACTGACCTAAAACACTTCTTAAAGTGGTTTGCGAAAGTTGTGAAGTTCCGACAAGATAATTTTCAATTTCAATGATCGCTTTTTGCGGATCGATCACTCTGAAATAAATAACGGCATTTACTTTTATAGAAACATTATCCTGTGTGATCACATCCTGTGGCGGCACATCCATCACCACAGTTCGCAAACT
>JBQCIM010000125.1:0-7381 GCA_051953735.1 Ginsengibacter sp. | reverse complement strand
GTATATTGCAGTAACGAAAGTAATATAGATGTCTTCTTTGATAATTTGCAGGTAATTCATACACGAGGGCCATTGCTGGAGACTACTGATTATTATCCTTTTGGGTTGACGATGGCGGGGATAAGTTCGAAGGCTTTTGGTGGACTGGAGAATAAATATAAATATAATGGAAAGGAATTACAACACCAAGAGTTTAGTGATGGAAGTGGAATAGAGGAGTATGATTATGGCAAGCGCATACAAGATCCCCAATTAGGCAGGTGGTGGGCTATTGACCCACTTGCCGATTCGATGCGTAGATTTACACCATATAATTTTGCTTTCAATAACCCCCTTCGATTTATTGATCCAGATGGTCAATGGTCAAGAGATACTCTTGGAAATTTAGTTGCAGAAAAAAATGATAACGCTCAAACATTAGCTAAATATATACACATCAAATATAATGTAGCAGTAAAAGTTCTAAAAGATAACGGTTTTACTGTTAATAAAAAGGGCATTTTAAATCTAAAGATTGGAGATAAAGTAACTTCATCTATTATAGATAAACAGTTTGCGAAAAGTGATCTTGCAAAAGCAGATATGGAAGTGTTAAAAAATAAGATAGTTGGAAATGCAAATGAAATCATTAAATTAACTTCTCAGGTAATCGATTTGAAAAGTAGAGAAATTTCTAAAGAGACAGAGCAAGACATAAATAATGAAATGGATGAAGCGAGCAGAGGAGATCCTAAATTAGGAGTTGCAGGCGGGAGACTTGCTAGACATGCTTTAATATATAAGGAAAATGAAAAGTTGGAAAATGAAGCTAAAAAAACTGAGCAACGTATTAGTAGTTTGCAGAATTTAAATACTTCGTATCAACAAGAGATTACGTCCTTATGTAATGATGTTATAGAAGAGTAGTGATCCACTAAAAATTAAAACAATGAAAAAAGTATTTGAAGTATTTGTTGAGATAATTTATTGGATTGCAATTTTTGCATCTCCCTTTTTATTAAGTCTTGCTATAGGAGTTGGCATTTATTTTTCAAATGAAAAATTACTTTGGTTATCAATTGTAATTGTTTCAATTGGATTTTTATTAGGGATTTATTTTGCTGAGAGAGTAAGAAGAAAAGTTGGATGTGCAAGATTTATAGCAAGAATACTTGCAACTCCAGATTATTGGCCTGATGAATATCCGGAAGAAATAGATGCAAGAGAAAAAAAGATTGAAAAAAGAAAGAAAGAAGGGAAGAGAAAGTGATGCTTGGATGCTTGGTTTCTCTTAGACCATGTCTCTACTTCAAGACAATCAGCGAATGAGGACACGGATGACGAAATGTAGGATAAAATTACTAGTAAACGAGACAGAAGGACTTTATTTTATCACATTTACCTGTTGTCAGTGGCTTCCCTTATTTGAAATTACTGATGGATATGATATAGTATATAAGTGGTTTAATTATCTCAAGTCGAAAAACCATTTTGTAAAAGGATATGTGATTATGCCCAATCATATACATTTGCTTATTGATTTTTCAGCTTCTTCAAAAAGTATTAATACCATCGTGAGCAATGGGAAAAGATTTATGGCTTATGAACTGGTAAAAAGGTTAGAGAGACAAAAAAATAATATTGTACTGCATAAATTGCAGGAAAGTGTAACAGCCTCAGATAAAGATAGAGGAAAGAAACAGCAGGTATTTGAAAGGTCATTTGATTGCAAACTAATAACAACAGAGCATTTCTTTTTAGAAAAGCTGAACTATATTCACAATAACCCTTGCAGCGGGGTATGGAACCTGGTGAAAAATCCGGTTGATTATGAACATAGTTCTGCAAGACACTATATCGGAGAGAAAAGCGTGTACACAATTGCGGATGGATAATACTAAATTCTATACGTCCGTGTCCTGCTTCTGCACAAGGCCAGGAGAGAGACACGGCCTGGGAGGAACGGGAATATAGCCGGCCTCAAGTGGCGCAATAATGCGGATGGCGCACAGAGAGCTTACGGTTTTAATTATGATGCTGCCAACAGGCTTACCAAAGGCGATTTTACCCAATATACCTCAGGAGCATGGAACACTACCGCAAAAATTGATTTCAGTGTTCATAGTATCTCTTACGATTTGAATGGAAATATCCTTACGATGAACCAGATGGGTGTAAAGCTCAATTCACCTGTTGTAACTGATAGTTTGATTTATGGCTACAATGCCAACAGCAACCAGCTCAATTATGTTACTGATAAGGCCAATGACACTACTGCACATCTTGGCGATTTTACGGAAATAAATAACAACACCACACAGGACTATTATTACGATGGGAACGGGAATATGAACAAGGATAATAATAAGGCCATCAGTAATATTCATTACAATTACCTGAACCTGCCGGATAGTATTACAGTTACCGGTAAAGGCTATATTAAATACATTTATGACGCTGCAGGGAATAAACAGCAAAAAATAACGATCGACAACCCGGCCAACAAAAAAACGGTAACAACCTATACAAGCGGAATGGTATATCAATACACTGCCATACCTTCTACCGGCATGGGGCTGGATACCCTTCAGTTTATGGCGCAGGAAGAGGGGAGGATACGGCCGAAAACCGTCAACAAGAGCGACACCATGCTCTATGACTTTTTTGAGAAGGACCATCTGGGCAATGTAAGAGTCGTATTGACCGACGAGCAGCACCAGGATGTATATCCTGCAGCAACAGTAGAAAACAATACCAATGCCTTTGCCACGGAAAAGAACTATTACACGATCAATACAACGGATACGATGAGTACCAGCAGGATCGCCTCCTGGAACATTACTACAGGAAGAGGATATGCGAACAACAACGGCAATCCTCCTTATAATAATAACCCTTATGCCAATACGACTGCTACCAGCGCAATAGTGTACCGGCTGAATGGAAGCACAGGCGATAAGACAGGGCTTGGAATTACTTTAAAAGTTATGAGTGGAGATATCATAGATATTTTTGGAAAATCGTTTTGGCACAGCAGTGGAGTGAATCCCAACAACAGTTACCTGATCACATCTGCGCTTAACAGCTTTATCTCTTCATTTGCAGGTACTTCAACGGTTACAGCTGTACATGGAGCAACTGCCCTTGCATTGGAAAATTCAACAGTGACAACAAGTGGTTTAAATACTGTGCTTGGTAATGTACCTAATCCAACCCTGGCAAGTGTACCTAAGGCGTACATAAACTGGATATTGTTTGATGAGCAGTTTAAACCGGTAAGCAGCGGCAGTAGCTTTGATCTGATAAGTGCTACACCTGATGCCGTTAAAAGCCATCATAGCACTGTAAATATTGCGACCGGGGGATATTTATATGTATATTGCAGTAACGAAAGTAATATAGATGTGTTCTTTGATAATTTGCAGGTAATTCATACACGAGGGGCATTGCTGGAGACTACTGATTATTATCCGTTTGGTTTGACGATGACTGGGATAAGCAGTAATGCGGCCTTAAGTTTAGAAAATAAATACAAGTACAATGGAAAAGAAGAACAGCGTAAGGAGTTTTTAGATGGGAGTGGATTGGAGTGGGTGGATTATGGAGCTAGGATGTACGATAATCAGACAGGCAAATTTTTTACGCAGGACAGATTTAGTGAAAAGTATGTTGGATTAAGTCTATATCAATATGCGGCCGATAATCCTGATAGGTTTATTGATGTGAATGGTGATAGCATCTATGTTTGGGTTAACAATGGAGATGGGAGTAATAATCAAACTCGTTATTATTATGGGCAAGTTGAAGGTAAATGGGGCTTAGTTGGTGAAGATGGAAAACTTTATGGAGGAAAGGATAATTTTGCAGCTTCAATCACAGGCGCGCTTGACGAAATAAGAAACGGAGGTGATTTTGGTTCTAAATTCATTACTGACGCAGCCACAGGAGCAGACAATGTTGATATGAGGTACACAAATGGAGACAATAAAACACAAGATGGTATTCTCTATTTGAATCCGAGCCGAGAGCAAATAGTACCAACGAAAAAGGGAAACCAAAAAGCTCCATTTGATCTAATATTAGGACACGAAATGGCACACGGTCTTGCAAATGTTCGAGGAACTAAATTTAAAGATTGGACGACAGTTAATATAAATGACGAAGGCGGCACAAGAACTCTTTCAAGTTCTGAAATTTATGCAACTCATATAGAAAACAATCTTAGAGCAGAACAAGGTCAGCCGTTGCGTACCTATTATTCACCGACGCAAGACGGGGGAGTAGTTCCCGGAACAAGGCTTTTAGACAGTAAATCTCGTAGTCTATTTTATCCAACAGGCGATACATCACCTCATAGTAGCTACAAAACTATTCCTGCGATAAATCGCTACATATACCCAATAAAAAACCAATAAAGTTGAAAAATTTAAGAATAGCAACATTCGTATTAATATTATTTGATTTTGTATCGTGTACACACAAACTACACCCGCAAACCAATTCTCAAGTATCAGTAATTGATATATTGCAAGAAGCATCACAAAAAGTCCGAAAAGAAGCAAAGCATGGAATTAGTACTCGTATTTATCAGCGACGAATGGATGCCGTCAAATTATTCAATATTGAAACAGATACATCTAAATTAAATCGCTTCATAGTAATAGATATTGAAAATTTTGAAGGTGAAGATTATCTCGGAGAAATACGTGTTAACGATAGCCTTTTATACTATTATTCATCTTCCTATTTTTTGTCGAATAACAAAGTGGTTATAAAAAAAGAGGAATTTAGTCCTTTCGCTACCAAGAAAACGGAAGAACTAATTTTTGATTATTTAAAGTCTCATCGTTTTGCAAAATTGGAAGCGTTGGCTAATAAAAAAGGGAAAAGTTTATCGGGTTCATCCTTTTATAACATTGGTATGTATGAGAAAGGAATGGATAGTGTGTATGTAAAAACGGTACCTGCTTTTATCATAAATTAGATTTTTTACTCCAGGTTATCCTAGAATGGTTTATACTTACTGCGATTACAAATGGGGCGTGTCGGCAGGCTTCTCTAATCTTGTGGCCATAATGCAACAGGCACAACGCTAAACGGGTCATCCACTACAACAACAGGCGATAAGTTCGAAGGCTTTTGGCGGCATTGAAAATAAATATAAATTCAATAAAGGAAGTGAATTACAAAATAAAGAATTTTCTGATGGAAGTGCGTTGGAATTATACGCAACTAACTTTAGAAGCCTTGACCCACAATTAGGAAGATGGTGGCAGATTGATCCGAAACCAGATAATGCACTGAGTCTGTACTCCGCTTTGGAAAACAATCCAATTCTTCACAATGATCCCCTCGGTGATACAGTAAGATACAAAGATAACAATGAATTAAATGCTGGAATACAAATGATAAATAGCAAATTAAATGGAATGTACGAAGTTCAAGTGACAAAAGTTAAGGATGGAGATGGATATACAAATCAAGCTACCTTAGTTAAAACAAAGGATTATGATAAGAAGAAAATGACTTCTGAGCAGAAGAATTTTGTAAAAGAATATAATAAAGCCTCAAGTGCGACATCAATAGTGAGGCAAGAATTTGTAGATAAAGATCCAAATACTGTGGTTGGCAGTTGGGTGACTGGCAAAGTTGATATTAGTGACGTGAAAGCATTTGATAATCAAAAAGGTGGTCCAACTTCATTATCAGCATACTCTCATGAATTAATTGAACAGCTAGGAAAAGCAAAATTAGGTATGTGTCCTGGAGATGCAGGCACCTTAGATAAAAACGGTATTCCCAATGAATACAAAGCACCTCATCAACAGGGAATTCAAGCAGAAAATTTTGTGTCAGGAACAACGAGAGATGAAAATACTCAAATTTACACTGACGGTCAAGGGAACAAAGTTCAGGCTCAAATTATCAATTTACCTAATGGTAGTATAGAAGTTAAAAAAACAACGATACAATGATAAAAATTATTTTTTTCCTGTTTCTATTTTCTGAAAGTTGTCATCAATGTGATGATAAAAATTTTGATGCAAAATTTAAATATACAATTAATAAGTTAGAGTTATTAAAATCTGAAGGAATATCTTTTCAAAATACTATTGATTCAATAAAGATTTCCAGTCAAATACTTTCTTCTTTAACCGGCATTAAACCACATATATCTTTTGATTACACTGTCACTTATTTAGAAAAAGATTTTAAAAATGATTCAACAAAGTGGTACAGATGGCATGAAAAAAATAAATGCCGTGTAACAGTAGCAACTTTTGATTCTATTGCTTCAAAGGTCAGATCGAATTATCAAAGATAGTCGCGTAAAGAATTACAACACCAAGAAATTACCGATGGAGGTGGGCTAGAGAAATATGATTATGGTGCAAGGATGCAAGATCCACAATTGGGAAGATGGCGGTCTATTGACCCTGAGGGCTGATTTGATGAGAAATTACTCGCCTTACAATTATGCGTTTGATAATCCGATAAGATTTATAGACCCTGATGGAAGGAAGCCATTGACAGATTACTATAATCTTCTTGGTAAAAAAGTAAAGCATGTTGATGATGGTAAAACAAACAAGTCTTTGTATTAACACAAGCAAAAAAGATGTGGAGGTCAATAAAGCAATTGCAGAAGGTAAGACAGCTTCCGTACCTTCAAATGAAGTAGTAAATAAGATGTCAGAATCATTTGATAAGAGGGATGGACCGAAAGAAGCATGGTTTTACGGTAGCTGAAAAAGCCACAAGTTCAAAAATTGTAGAAGGAACTGCAGTAAATAGTACTTAATTCTATATACGTCTGTGTCCTGCTTCTGCACAAGGCCACGAAAGAGACAGCGCCTGGGGAGAACATAGTTCTGCAAGACACTACATTGAAGATGGAACGTTCTTCATTACTTTCATGCCATAAGTGGATGAACCTGATTGAAGCAACGGATAGTTATGATCTTGTTTACAAATGGATGGATCATTTGCAGAAGCGAAGGATAAATTTATAAACCAAAACAAATACTAAAATGTCAAAAAAACATAACTGGACAAAGGAACAACCTCACCAGGTTAGCACGGGAAGAATAACAACCAAAAATATGCTGAAAAAAATCCTAATAAAGTTGAATGGCTGAAAAGCAAAGCGAAAAAGTAAAGAAAATAATTATGGCAAAATCATTATTTTACATTGCCATCTTATGTATAATATAAAGAGAAATAATATTACGCAACGTCCACTATCGTGAAACGTTGCTAAGAACAAAATCCCATTGTGTACCTTCTTTTCTTTGAGTAAGTTGATTAGTGACCATGGGCATGAAAGAAATAAAAACCGTTCAACGAAACAAATGCAGGAACGATATTTTAAAGACAGATCTACAATCTTTTTTAACCGCTG
>JBQCIM010000124.1:0-10366 GCA_051953735.1 Ginsengibacter sp. | reverse complement strand
CGTTTATAAACATTTACAATTTTACAAGAAGAAACTGTCTTCAAGAAATAAGGCTGAAACGGGCATCCGTTATGAATGGTATGTCTTACAACGGTGGGCAGCTAATTATTATAAAGATTTTCTTAAGCCTAAAATCATCTATCCGAACATGACTAAGTTCTTGCCTTTTGTATATGATAAACACCAGTTTTTTACCAACCAGAAATGTTTTATTATAACCGGGAATTCTTTGGCGTATTTAACCGCTTTTTTTAATTCAAAAATCTTTCGGTTTGCATACAAAGAATTTTTTCCTGAACTGTTAGGCGATACACGCGAATTAAGTAAAGTATTTTTTGAAATGGTTGCTGTGAAAGAAGTCGATGAAGAAACTAATATTCAATTTGAGAAACTAATAAATGATGTGATTGACTTAAAAAGTAAAGGCTTGCCAAGCACAATAATAGAAAAAAAAATACAGAATGAACTGGCAGAGATTTATTTGCTATCTGAAAACGACATAACACTTATAGAATCTTCTGAAAATGGGACTATACCTGCATTACCGGAAATGACTGCCCTTTCAGAATCAGTCAATCCATAATGGTCAAATATCTTTTCGTCGATCTCCTTTTCCAGGAATGATGTATTCATTTTACCAGCCTTAAGTGTGATCATTTCATCAACCTTTTCTTCAAACCAGTCATCATCATCTGTTGACTTGACTGTAATATTTTCGAAAAAAACTTTTCGTAATTCCCGGGTTTCACCAAGTAATTCCGGGAAATCATCTTTAAAAGTAAATTTAAAAAGACTGGAATTGAAAAATGCCGTAAGGTATCCTAATTGGGAGCCTGTAACAATAAATGATTTATCGTTGGTAAAAAACTGGTGATATATTTCTACTTTTCACTAAAAAATGGTTTATGCATACATAAGGGTTAGCACCGATAAGCAAACTACAGAGAACCAGCGGTTCGAAATCAAAAAATTTGCTCAGAGCCGCAAATTAAAGATCAGTAAATGGGTAGATGAAACGATCAGTTCCAGAAAAGCTTTAAAGGAACGTTCATTTGGTTTATTGCTGAATAATTTAGAAAGCAATGATATTTTAATAGTTTCAGAAATTTCTCGCATGGGTAGAAACCTTATGCAAATAATGAGTATATTAAATCAATGCATGGAAAAACAAGTGAAGGTTTATGCAATTAAAGAAGGATACGAATTGGGTGATAATATAAATTCAAAAGTACTTGCATTTGCATTTGGATTATCTGCTGAAATTGAACGCACCTTAATCTCGCAGAGAATAAAGGAAGCTCTTGCAAGAAAAAAAGCCGATGGTGTAAAATTAGGAAGGCCCTTGGGAAGTAAAAAGAAAAATCCTGTATTGGCCAGCCATGAAGATTTTATTAAGGAAAAGGTTTTGGCAGGTGCTAAACAAATGGAAATTGCAAGGATCCTAAAAGTACACAGGCATACGGTGAAAGCCTGGATAAAGGAACGGCTATAAGCTTTACTTTACTGTCACAAAAATGGCTGAGATGCAACAGATAAAACTTAATTTTTTCTCTTCTTCTTGTTTATACTGTTCGTACCCTAATGAATCCGATGCTAAAAAACTTACTTGGACATTCCAAATTATTATGTGTCGGTTAGGCAGGTATAATGTTACGCAATGCCGACTATCGTGAGAGCTTGCTGGAAGATAAAATAAAGTCAATCAAAATTGATCTTCGTTTTTAAATAAATTTAATTGAGTGTTTAGTTTAGGAATAGCTCCATATTTGCCCATCAGATAATCCTTATCAAACGATGAATCGTTGCGTACTTTTGGATGCTTAAGATATAAACTTGCTATTTTGCTACTACCGTAATTATCTTTTTCCGCAAAAATCATCTGGTCTCTTCGCAATCCTTTCTTAATTAAATTAGTATTGTGGGAAGTGAAAATAAGTTGAGCTCCGTTTGGATTAAATTTTTCTGAATTAAAAAGTGAAACAATTTGCTCAACTAAAAGGCTATGGAGTCTAGAGTCTATTTCATCTATTACTAATATTTTTTTTTCTTTCAGAGCCCATAAAATCGGCCCAAGAATTCCAAAAAACTTTTGCGCACCAAGGGATTCATTTTGTATTAAATCGAACTCGGTTATACCTTTTTCATTATGGCCATCATCATAAACTTTATGGCTTGTTTTCACTTGGTAAGTACCTTCTCTTTCATAGTTTAAGTTTTTAATAAAGTCTCTAAAATCTGAAGGATTTCGTCTTCCCTCCTTCATCAGCTCCTGGATTCTTTCTATACCAAGGTCAGAGTTTTTAATAATATTATTTATTAGAAATCGATAATCCGACAAAGACATTAGACTTGCTGTATAGTCCACAAGACCCAAATGAGATTTATCAGGAGCAATAAAAATATTATCAAACCAGCATGAGATGGCTTGAAAAAGAGGATCATTAAACTGTGCCAACACAGATGCAAACAGAGCATTAGGCCTCGTCACTTCCGTAAATAATGTAAGTTTGTCTTTGGCGCTACTAATAAAGTTTTTGGCAAATGAATAATTCTGTTCTGCTCTGATGAATACTTTTTCTTCCTTTGATTTTACATTGCAAAAAAGCCATTCGCTTTGTACTTGTTTTTCGTCCACGCTAAAGCCATATCTAAATTTCTCTTCCTTCAGGTAAAAAGTCACTTCGAACACCGACGGCAATTGACGCGAAGTAGTTGACAATAAAAAGGGTTGAACGAAGATAGATTTGACAGAATTGCTTTCCTTCGAAGAATTTAAAACAAAATCCTTCATAAAAGCCAATGCTTTAATTAAATTGGATTTGCCACTACCATTAGGCCCAAATATCCCCAGGGATTTTAGGAGATACTCATCCGATCCGAAACCAGATAGAATTGTATTCTCATCTTTAAGTTCTTTAATAGCAGCAGCCTTGAAGTTAAGCGAAGTTTTATTTTTAAAGGATAGATAGTTCTCAACTGTAAATGCTATAATCAAAACGCTAAATTTTTTGGGTTATTATTTAAATACTGTCGCCTTGGCTGCCTAAATTCGAATTGTTTATATTAAATCGGTATAAAAATAGATGTATTTTGTGTAAAAATCTCATTTTAATTTTATTTTTACATTTAATTTTAGCATATATTTGTACTCAAATGAAAATATTTTTAACAGTTAAATTGGAATAAAGGTAAACACCCCTCAAAGTTCTCGCAAAACTAAAAGGGGTGTGGAAATGAGCTTGAAAGTGCTCTTTTCAAGAGATTGTATTTATACTTCAAAAGTAAACCTTTGTAAACACATACCAAAACGTTTCTTGTTGTTGTATATCTCCTTACAGATTAATTACTTTCCGGCGACTCTACCTCTACTCCGTTATAAGGTTGGGGATAAATCTTTAACCCAAAACAAAAACATAATGGGTAAAAATCAACATGTCACTCCCCATTCCAATGGTGGATGGCAAGTGAAAGGTGCCGGTAATGAAAGAGCAACAACCGTTACCAAAACACAGAAACAAGCAATTGATGCGGCAATTTCAATTGCTAAAAATCAAAAATCTGAAGTAGTAATTCACGGGTCTGGTGGAAAGATTCGAGACAGAGATAGCTACGGAAATGATCCCTTTCCTCCAAAAGATCAAAAACATTAATTAAAAAACATTAATTAAAAAAACATTATGACAGTAGCTGAAAAAATTATTAAACCAACAAAAGCTGGAATACTTCGTGTTGTATTTTTATACACCGGCCAGGGGGAATCTACTTTATTGGTGATTCCAACTGGTCCTTCCACATCAGATTACATGTATGTTCTTGTTGATTGTGACCGTGACAAGGAAAAGAATGAAATAGACCTGGTTGAGATGTTTAAAGACCTGTTCAAAAGTGGCGGAAAGATTCACGCCTTCATCAACACGCACCCGCACAATGACCACATTGGCGGGATAAAAGATGTGTATGATGAAATTGGTTTTTCTGAAGTTTGGCATTCAAACCACAAACCTGGTCCAAAGCACAAAGAAAAGTACGAAGACCTTAAGTACGTGATTGACAAGGTGGGTAAAAAGAACGAATACTTCCTGTTAGGTACAAAGGACCTAAATAAAGTACGTAGTTCAGACGACGAAGAAACTACAAAAAAATTAGGCAACATTGATTACCAAGTGCTCTCACCAGCACAATACCTCTGTGAAGACATCAACGACGAGAATCAGGATACAAGGGACGACAGAATTCACGAACAGTGCGGTGTAATTAAGTTCACCTACGGTAAAAATGCAAAAAGCATCATGATTACCGGTGACTCTGACAAAATTGCGTGGAAAGATCATATCACTGAATACCATGAGAAAAATCTGCCTTCCTATGTGCTCAGCGCCAGTCACCACGGCTCCCGAACATTTTTCAAGTGTGATAAAGACGACAAGGACGTTTACGAAAGGCACATCGAAACGATTAAGCCAACGTACCTTATCATCAGTGCACCGAAACAGGAAGACAGTCCCCACGATCACCCGCACGATGATGCAATGGAACTGTACAAAAAGCACGTAGATGACGATGAGATTTTTCATCTTGGTTCCGGCCCGTACTCTGTTATTGTGGACATTGATGAAGCAGGAAACATCGAGTTGAATACCGATACGGAGCTTATTGAGGAGTACGGCAAAGGAGATGATGATGATGACGGCGGAAACGACAAGAAAAAGGAAAGTAGCAGGGATTACAGCAGCATCTACGTCGGTTCGCAAACCACCCGTTTAGACAAAAAACCAATGGGATAATTATGGTACATTGGTTTAAACGTCACCCGCAACATCTGGCAGCGGAGAGCACGGCACTGTCCACAAGCAAGAATTACAAAGAGTTGTATCAGGTGAGAAATAACTTGCTTATCTCTCACGGGTATATCCTGGTGCGGCTGGAGAAAACCCACCGCTTTCCCCTGCTGATTGTTTACCCTGAGGCAACACCTTACGTGCTTCCGGCTATCTATCCGTTAAGAGAGGAACTAACAAAAGCGCAAGTGGAGTCTCTGGCAAAAGGAACGACCGGACAGATTTATTCTGCTATCTCAGGACAAATAAAATATTATTACCACCTGCGACATCAGAACCAAAGCGGTGTGCTTTGCATTTTGGAATGGGACAACCTTGATGATGGTTCAAAGTTTTACGGCATTGCCTCCATCCTGAAACGTGTTCGTGATTGGTTCAAAGGCACTATCACCGGTGAGTTTCCTCCCGATAGCCAGGAGGTAGAGTTTCATGCTCATTTTGTGAACGTAGCTGATGATTTGAAACTGCTTTATCCTGACAAGTTCTTGGACGAGAAATTGGTAGAAGGTGAAGCCTATAGCCTGCTCCTTAGCTACCTGCCTAAGAACAAGTACCGTAGTCACGAGAGAAAAGCTTTTTTTGGGTGTCTGCTGACCGGCATATCAAAAGCAGGCCTGATTGAACATGTGGAATATGACTTGCCAAATTTCTTTTTTGATGAAGGAATTCGAAGCCCCATTGACCTTATCGAAAAGGCAGGTGTGGTAAAACGATTAATTAATGAAGGAAGACTGCTTCGTTCACCTTGGTTCCAACTGCAAAACGAGCCGGCACCTTTTGAAAGTTTCACAGAATTAATTCTGCTAATCGGTGAAGGCGATTACGATGCTGGAGTCAGGCGTATGCTCCCTTACTTCACTGAAGGACAACAAAAGGAAAAGCCTGAGAGCTTTTTTGTATCGGTTCGCTTTCCCAATCGTAAAAGCCAACAAGAATTTCAGCTTTTTCGGGTTTGGAAGAAAACTGAGCCCACAGGCTATTTATTCTGCCAGACACCAGAAGATGCGTTACGCTACTTTCTTGACTCGTATGGAAAAGTGGAAGCTGTCCGCTGTGAAAAGTTTACAGAGGAAACCTACCATCTCCGTAACGCTGGTCGTGCTGAACGGAATCTGCTAAAAGTAAAGACGGTGAACGTTGTTGGCGTTGGCGCATTAGGAAGCGAAATTGCCGACAGTTTGGGCAAAGCCGGGGTGGGTACTCTTTGCCTTTTTGATAATCAATTGATGCGTGGCCCGAATCCGGTGCGGCACCTTGCAGGATTGGATCAAATGGATTTACCCAAAGTAACAGCAGTTGCACAAATATTGGCAAATCACAATCCATTCATTCAGGTCCACATGAATGGAGAAGACCTGAACAACATTGACCTGAACGACCATTTTGCAGATGGTTCTATTTCCATAAGTTCAATGGCAGAAGACAACACCGAAGGATTTTTGAATGAAAGAGCAGTCATTTCGCACAGGGTGGTTTATTATGCAAGAGCCTTACGGGGAGGAAAAGCGGCCCGCATTTTCAGGGTAATTCCTGGTAAAGACGCTTGCTTTCGCTGTCTTGAATTGTACCGAAACGAGGAGAGAGAAATTGTTATTGTTCCAGAGGACGAAGAATTGCCCACGCTCAAAAATGAATGCAACAATCCGGTTCGGCCTGCCAGTGCAGCGGATCTAAAACTCATCTCTGCCCTTGCGTCCCGGATTCTGTTGGATGAGATGCAGAAAGGTTTCGGCACGACCAATCATTGGATTTGGTCTACAGAAGAAGTAGCAGGACTGCAGCCGTTTCAATTGCATGCCCATTCTATTGACCCGCATCCAAAATGTTGCTACTGCAATCACGAAAAGAAGGTGAAGGTTATTCTGCCGAACAGCATTCTGAAACAAATGCAGGACTTGGTGGCAGAAAACCCACGTGTTGAAACCGGTGGTGTGCTGGCAGGCTACACTGACGAAAGCGGCGATATTGTAATTACCAATGCCTTCGGACCAGGACCGAAGGCCATCAGAGTACCAACAAAATTTGAGAAGGATGTGGAGTATTGTCAAGCATTTCTGGATGACCTTTTCACCAGTTCCAACAAAAGAATTGTTTATGTTGGTGAGTGGCACTCACATCCGAGCCCACGCAACCAGCCAAGCGGAACAGATATTAAAAGTCTTACAGAAATAGCTTTTCAAAGGGACTACTTAACGGATATGCCAGCTATGATTATTTTTTCCAATACAGGTGTACCGTCATGTACTATTCATCCAGCAGGCAAAGCGTATTATTTCACGGATTTGATAGAAAAAGTATAATTCATTATTTATGTTCAAAGATGTCTATTTCTACCGGGCGAGATTGTTTCCTGCACTGATCACATCCATACCGATGCTTGTTTATTTCAACAAAATAATCGCCGTAAAATATTATGATGCTTTGAAGAACGTTGTTGATATCCTTCCCTTAATAACGCATCTGGGCCTGTCAGCTGCCGTTATTTTCCTTTGTGTGCAGATCAACCGCCTGCTAGCAAAAGAAATTTTTCAACGGCTTTATTTCAAGGAAGAAACCTACATGCCGACGACTAACTTTTTGCTATGGAAAGACCGTTTTTACGACGATTCAATCAAAACAAAAGTTCGCGAGAAGATAAAAGATAAATATGGAATCACCCTTCTACAGCCAACTGACGAGCAGCAAAATGAAGATCGAGCAAGAAGCCTCGTTACTACAGCAGTATCGCAAATCAGGATTGCGCTAAAGGGCAACAAAATGCTTTTTCAACACAACATCGAATACGGCTTCTGGCGAAATCTAATTGGAGGCTGTGTACTCGCGATCCTCTTTTCCGCAATCACGTTTTTTTACGGGAAAAGCAATGCAGCAGATGATTTGACGATGCTCGGAATTATACTGTTTATCGTCTACCTACTGCCGATCCTTTTTAGTAAACCGATTATCAAAAGCTATGGCCGCTACTACGCAAAAATTCTTTATGAACAATTTTTAAGCCTTTAAACAAAATCAAATGCCGAACGCCTACGAAATAGATTATTTACCGGTTGGAGAAAACTCTAAGAGTGGTGATGCCATCGCTATCCGTATTGGTGACTACGAAAGTAGTCAATGGAAAAATCAAAGAGTCTTCATTATTGACGGCGGAAATCTGGCCAGTGGCGGAGCCTTGGTGAAGCATGTGAACGAGATTTACAAAACCGATAAGGTTGACAGAGTCTTTTTGACCCACCCAGACGGTGATCATGCATCGGGATTAAGACCGGTCATTGAACATCTACAGGTCGGTAAAATTTGGATGCACCGGCCGTGGAATTATTGGAACGATTTAAAAGATTCACTTCATGACGGCCGAATTACGAAAACAAGCTTTGGCGAACGTCTTCAAACGGCTTATCAATTTGCCTATGATGTCGAACAACTTGCCAAGCGAAAAGGCATCGAAATCTTTCCACCGCATCAAGGGTGCTACTACCATATCAACAATGAACCCATTTTTAGTGTGCTCGGTCCAGGTAAAGATTTCTATCTGAGCTTGATTCAGACTTCTGATAAAACGCCCAAAATGGGAATCCAAGAGGGCATTGCCAAAAGTTTTTCTGAACTCAAGAAGAAAACAGAATATGAAACGCTTGACTTTAGAACAGAACACTTATGTGAGTCGGATGGAGACACCTCATCTGAAAATGACATGAGCTTAATCCTGCTGTTTACCTGTGCGGGCAAGAAGGCGCTGTTTACAGCGGATGCCGGCACTATGGGCTTATATAAGGCAGTCTACTACTGTGTTCAAAACAATATTAATTTAAAAGACTTGACGCTCTTTCATGTGCCTCACCATGGAAGCCGCCATAACTTATCACAGAACATCTTGAAATATATCCATGCACCACATGCAATTGTTTCCAGTGCTGTAAATGGTGAGCCAAGTCACCCATCGGCTATTGTAACAAATGCTCTTATAAGAAGGAGTATACATGTTTATACAACCAAGGGCAAAACGATAAATTTTCGAGGTGAAGCAGTGCCGATGCGATCAGACTGGAGTTCGGCGCCCACTGTTAACTTTCAAAATTGGGTTGAAGTTCCAATTTAGAAAAAATAAAAAAAAGTTTTTCATTCCAAACCGCTTCTGCCCGCCTTAATTCATTCATTCCAATAAACTCATACAGCGTCATTTTAGAAAATTTATCTTAACGATTTTGTTGTGATCTTCGAAGTTATCATTGTGTCATTATAAAAATATAAATTTATTTTTGTATGATGAAATCTTCTCTTTCACATTTGCCGCAAATGAAGCAGGAACAAATCCTTCAAATAGCTGAGATTATAAAAGAAGTAGCTTCTCCTGAAAAGATTATTTTATTTGGAAGTTATGCAAAAGGCAATTATGTTGAACATCGCTACACTGGAAAGGACGGAATTACTTATGAATATATCAGTGATTTTGATTTTTTAGTTGTTACTCAACAAAATAAAATAAAAGATTATGAACTAGAAGATATAATTCTAAATAAAACACAACAATTCAAGGTTCCTATTAACGTTCAAATTCACGAGATTGATTATATTAACAAAGGCCTTCAGTTTGGTCAATATTTTTTTACTGATATTGTAAAAGAAGGTATTTTACTTTATGATACTAACACGTTACAATTTGCTAATCTTACAGAAATTAGTACAAAACAATTAAAAGAAATTTCTAACAATTATTTTACTATTTGGTTCAATCGCCATAACGAATTTTTTATCGACGCAAGGAATGCTTATGATCGAAAAAGTTATACCAAAGCAGCTTTCGAACTACATCAGGCGACTGAAAGTTTATATTATGTAGTTCTCTTAGTTTTTCAGGGGTATAAACCTAAATCGCATAATTTGTATAAACTTAGAAAATATTCAAAGCAATTATCTGAAGAATTATACTTAGTTTTTCCTGTAGAAAATGATACAATGGAAAAGAAAATATTTGATCTTTTAAAATCTGGTTACATTGATGCTCGATACAAAGAAGATTTTCACGTTACAAAAGAAGAGATAGAAAAAATAATGGACCGTGTAACAATAATGAGAAATCTTGTAGAAAAAATTTGTAATGAAAAGATAAGTTCTTATTCTTAATTGTTACTCAAAACCCTCTGAAAAAAATTCTTGGACTGATATATCTAAACCGTCAATAATTTTCAATAACGTACTTAGTCTAATATCTTCGAAATTTCCACTTTCATAATTTGACATCCCTGTTCTAGAAACATCTATATCATAAGCAAAAAGTTCATAAGAATTGAATCCCTTTTTCTTTCGCAACGTCTTAATTCTTTTGCTAAGATTTTGCAAGACAACTTCATGATTGAAATGACCTAAAGTAGCTTTTTTTCGGATTGCTTTTTTCGGTTTTTTCATTATGCAATTAACATGATAGATGTAGTATAAATAACCTTTTATAAGATACTCAATAAAAAATACCTATTATAATGTACTTTTAATTAAAGTTTTAATTATATTGCAAGAAATTTATCGCTTTATCT
>JBQCIM010000123.1:0-7479 GCA_051953735.1 Ginsengibacter sp. | reverse complement strand
GTTAAACTGGTCGTCAACAAAATGATAAGTAAAAGGGTAGGAGGGATTATCCTTTTTTAATACGGTTGCAATTTGTTGTATGGCCTGTTCAACATTGGCGTTTTGTTTTAAACGCACATACATATTTGAAGCATCCCGTATGTTCACACAAAAGAACATTACAGGATCGGGCTTGCCATACATATCGCCATACACATAATCATTCACTACGCCTGCCACATTTGCAACTGTGCCGCTGGTATCGCCATCCCAATGTAATGTTTTGCCGACAGCGCTGTTGCCGCCCATTAATTTTTCCAGGGATTGTGTAATTAAAACATTTATCTTTTTCGACTGTACGCTATCTGTTTCCACCAGGTCTCTGCCTCCCAGAATTTTTATGCCTGATGTTTTCATATAGCCGGGCGATACATAACGCATAGAAATTAAAACCTGGTTATTGGATTTTTTCCCTTCCCAAACCAAGCCGCCGGTGTTATTGCCGTTGTATAAAGTATTGTAATTGGAAACAGCCACGTTTTCAATCAATCCGGTACCCAATAAATCCTGGTGAACAGCCTGGTAGTTTTTTGTCATTTCGCTGTTCATATCCACCTGTAAAAGATTGTTTTTATTGAAACCAAGACTCCTGTTTTTTACATGTTGTATTTGCTGGTAAATAATGATGGTGCTTATGATGAGTATAATAGAAATACTGAACTGTACTATCACCAGTCCTTTTCGTATGATGGCGGCACTGCTGCCTTTCACCTTCATTCCTTTTAAAACAAACACCGGATTGAAGGATGATAAATAAAGCGAAGGATAACTACCCGCAAACAATCCGCATATTAAAGTAATCGCCAGTAATGCTATAATGTGAAGCGGCTTGTCTAAACCCAATGCAAGGTTTTTCTGAACCAGCAAATTAAATGCAGGTAATAAAAGCATCATAATAACCACAGCAAGCATTGCAGATAATAATGCCATAAAAAGAGCTTCTCCCATAAACTGAAGAATGAGCATTTTTTTCCCAGAACCCAGCACTTTTCTAACGCCCACTTCCCGCGCACGTTTTTCACTTCTTGCCGTTGCAAGGTTCATAAAATTGATGCAGGCAATCAATAAAATAATCCAGGCAATAACAGAAAAGAGATGCACATAAGTTATTCTTCCGCCACCTGTTTGCACACCGTTGTCAAATTCATCACGCAAATGCCAGTCGTGTGCGCTCCATAAAAAGGGCCGGGCAATAGATTTAGGTTCGCGTTTCTGTATAAAATCGTAAAGAATTTTATTTACCGAAGCCGCGCTCACATTTGGTTTTAGTTCAACATAAGTATCAAGGTCGTTATTGCCCCACGATTGGGCCCATGATTTATTTTCATCATACCAAACCTGAAAAGGCGAAGCCCATTCAAACTGCACAGTCGAATTTTTAGGAATATCTTTTATAACGCCCGTTACCACATAATCCTGTTTATTATAAACACGCACTGTTTTGCCAATCACATTTATTTCATCACCAAAAAATTTCTTTGCCGTTGATTGGGTAATCACCATTGAATGCAGTTCTTTAAAAGCCGTTTCTGCATGGCCCTCTACAAAGGGAAAAGTAAACATGCTGAACAGCGAAGCATCCACATAACTTCCGGCAGCATACATTGATTTATCGCCGATGGTTATCAATTTTGTATCCACGCCATTAATGCGACAGGCGTTGGCAATACCCGGAATTTCTTCCTTAATTACCGGGGCCATTGGCGCAGGTGTAGAACCAAATGTTGCTGTGTAGGTATCGTATTTTTGATTTTCCCTGATAAAATATAGCTGGTCTTTTTTTGCATTGAACTGATCAAAGCTTAATTCATCTTCTACCCATAAAAAAATCAATCCGGCACAGGTGATGCCAATCGCCAAGCCAAAAATATTCAGAAAGCTGTAGCCTTTATTTTTCCAAAGGCTTCTGATCGTTGTTTTGAAAAAATTTTTAAACATAATTTATTTTCGTTTATGGATCGCCGTTACATAGTAAACCGATAAATACAGAAGATTCCTATTTAATCAGCAAATTGATAAATAAAATTCATTCCGTTCTTAAGCTCTTAACAGGATTGGCAATTGCCGCTTTTATCGATTGAAAACTGACAGTTATTACCGCAATCAGCATGACTAATATTCCTGCCGAAGCAAACAACCACCAGCTTATTGTAATGCGGTATGGAAAATTTCGCAACCATTTATTTGCGACTAAGTATGCAATCGGAGATGCAATTACCAATGCTGTTACAATTAACTTTATAAAATCAGCCGAAAGATTTGTTACAATACTTTTTACTGATGCACCAAAAACTTTTCGTATGCCAATTTCTTTGGTTCTTTTTTCGGCAGACAAAACTGATAAGCCAAACAATCCAATGCATGAAATAAATATCGTTAGTATGGAACCAAAGAAAATGATCTGCTTCCATTTTTCAATTTCAGCATATTGCTTTCTGTTGACATCATTTTTAAATACATAAGAATAAGGAGTCATCGGATAAAACTGATGATATGTTTTTTGTATCCATTGCAAACTGGCATTTGCCGTGTTGGGTTTTATCCTGATATAATAAGTTCCGTAAGAACCATTCATGCTAAATAACTGCGGTGTAATTTTTTCGGCCAAAGACGCAAAGTGATAATCCTTTACCACACCAATTACATGATAGGTTTCATTACTACTACCCAAAATGCTTACGGTTTCACCAATCGGGTTTTTCCAATTTGCCGCTTTTACAAAACTTTCATTTACGATAACAGATTGCAGGGAATCTGAAGGAAATGAAGTTGAAAAATTTCTTCCTTCAACAAACGGAATTTTTAATAACGGCAAATAATTTTCATCAACAGTTTCATAAGCAAACCCGACGGTAGGACCAACCGCATTTTTTGTTCCTGTATACCATTCGCCTGTATTCTTTACACTAACGCCGACAATGTTTGGGTTCTTGAGCAATTCATTTTTAAAAACAGCAGCATCGGTATTCTTTAAACTGTTTTTATTTACAATAACAAGATTATTGTCATCATACCCCAAATTTGTTTTGATTAAAAAATTAAACTGCGCATAAACAGTAAATGTGGCAATAATTAAAAACGATGCCAGTGTAAATTGTAATATCACCAACGATTTTTGCAGATAATTTTTGCCTGAAATATTAAAGCGACTGTATAAAGTTTGTACTGGATTATATCCTGATAAAACCAAAGCAGGATAAAAGCCAGAAAGCAATCCTGTAACAATGTACAAAAGGATATACCCGGCAATCAATTTTGCATCGAACAAATAAGAAATTGATAAAGCTTTATTGGCAAGATTATTAAACAAAGGCAACAACAACTGTGCTAACACAATTGCAAATACAAAAGCAATAGTACATAAGAAAAACGATTCGCCGAGAAACTGTATAATCAATTGTTTCCTGTTGCCGCCAATCACTTTACGAATACCAACTTCTTTGGCTCGTCTAACAGAACGTGCAATAGTAAGGTTTACAAAATTGATACACGCAATCAATAACACAAACAATGCAATTCCGGAAAGGATATATGAATACAAAGGGTTGCCTGCTTTACTCAAACTGTTTTGTGCCTGCACAGCAGGATCTAAATGAATATCAAGATAAGGTTGTAAAAAATAGGTGCCCATTGTTGCATTAGCGCCGCCGCCATCCATTTTAACCATTTCATCAAAAGTTTGCTTTGCATCTGCGATGTAAAAATTTTGCATTTGATTTTCTATCGTTTGCACGTTTGACTTGCCATTCAGCACTACAAAGGTGTTCAGGAAATTGTCGAACCAATTATGGGTGTCCTTAGCATCGGCATCGGATTCTTTAAAAGGCAGCAACATATCAAATTGAATAGAAGAATTTTGCGGGCAATCTTTTGCAACAGCGGTTACTTTGTAAGGAACAAATGTGCTATCTTCTTTTATCATCATCACTTTCCCGACTGCCTGAGCTGTTGCAAAATATTTTTTTGCAGCATCTTCACTCAATACAATGGAATGTGGCTCTGCTAAACAGGTTTTAGGGTCTCCTGATAATAAAGGAAATGTAAATACAGAAAAGAAATTTGAGTCAACATATAAAACTCCATCCTGCTCCTGCACTTCAGTTCCTTTTTGTACATCTTCAGAACCGCCCTTTACACGAACAAAAGATTTAATGCCCGGAATATTTTGTGTAAACCTCGGTCCTTGTAAATAACCTGTGCTGCCATTTTTATACTCAATACCGTTATGTTTTGATTTCCTGGCAATACGGTAAATGTTGTTTACATTTTTGTTAAACCTGTCAAAGCTTACTTCATCTTTTACATACAGCATAATAAGCATTGCGCAAGCCAGGCCAAGGCTTAAACCAGCAACGTTTATAAAAGAATAAACCTTATTTCGGGCAAGATTTCTGTATGCGGTTTTGAAATAATTTTTAAACATTTTATTTTCGTTTAATGGTGTATGTTATTTTACAGTAAACAAATAAATATTTTAATTTTTTATTTTCCCCTTTCTTTAAACCCGGGTCTGACCTTAGTTACCGACCGCTTATTATTCCGTTCTCAAACTCTTCACAGGATTCGCTACTGCTGCTTTTATTGCCTGGAAACTGATTGTGGCCAAAGCGATCATGACCGCCATAAATCCCGCTGCAATAAATAGCCACCAGCTAATATGAATGCGGTAAGCATAACTTTCTAACCAATAATGCATAACAAGCCATGCAACAGGTGATGCAATTACAAAGGCAACAACAACGAGCTTTAAAAAATCTTTTGAAAGAAGTAAAATAATATTGGAAACGGTTGCCCCCAATACTTTTCTTATACCAATTTCTTTTGTCCGTTGTGCTGTTGCAAATAATGATAATCCAAGTAAGCCTATACATGCGATAAAAATGGCGAAGCCTGAAAAAATTGCGAACACTTTTCCGAACAATTGATCGTCTGCATAGAGGCTGTTAAAATGGTCATCTAAAAAATAATAATCAAAATAATTACCCGGAAAGAATGAAGCATATTTTCCTTTGATAGCATTGATGGTAGCCGGGAGATCTTTTGCTGTTGTTTTAATGCATATCGGGTTATTGGTTCCATAAGACGGTAAAAAAATAACCGGCTCAACCGGATAGTGCAATGACTTCTGGTGGAAATCATTTATTACGCCAATAATGTCCCAATTCCTTTGAAAGAATTGTATTGTTTTTCCTATTGCTTCTTTATCAGAATTAAAACCTAATTGCTTTACTGCGTATTCATTCAAAATAATGTTGTGCAGCTTCATCCAGTCACTATTAAAATCTGTGTTAACAAAATTTCTTCCAGCCAATAACTTTATATTAAACACATTTATAAAATCGGCATCCACACTTGTATTTCGCATTGATAATTTGTTATCAGTATTCACATCTGTTCGTCGCACATCAAATGTTCTTGCCATTTCATCCCCAGGTATTCTGCCAATTACTGATGCGCCTTGTACATTTGGCAATTGCTTTAGCTCATTTTTAAATGTATTTTCTTTGTTGATAAAAGTTGAATCCCATCCGGTGAGGACTGGTGGCTTTATGACCAGTATTTGTGAAAGGTTCATTCCGAGATTTTGCCTGCTTACAAAACGCATTTGTTGGTACACTACCAATGATCCGATGATGAGCGTTATGGTAATAGCAAACTGGCCTACTACTAAAAATTTACGAAGAAAAATTCCCTTGCCGGATGCTATAAATTTACCTTTTAAAACAACAATGGGTTTGAATGATGAAAGCACGAATGCGGGATAAAATCCTGAAATAAAAATTCCGCCAATAATCAATATGATCAATGAAGTACTGATATTGTAACCGGTTAAGCCCTTTTTGAACAAATAAGATAGCGATAACTGATGCTGCACTAAATTGTTGAAGCCGTACTGGACAAGCGATACAATTAAAAATGCAATTGAAAGGGCAATAAGATTAATAATAACAGATTCGGTAAGAAATTGTTTGATGAGTTGCTGTTTGCTGGCGCCTGCAACTTTTCTAACACCGACTTCCTTTGCACGCTCCATTGATTTTGCAGTAGAAAGATTCACATAATTGATCCATGCGAGAACGATAATGAGTATAGCAATTATTAATAACCCCCATACAACAGTTGCACTTGCTGTATTGCCTATTTCATATTCAAAATCAGAATAAAGATGTGCTTTTGAAAGCGGCTGTAAATAAAATTTTTCTATGCTGCCTGAAACCTTATTTCCGTCAAAATGCCGCTGGCTAAATGCGGGCAACTTTGCCTCAACTGTTTTATAATTTGTGCCATGTTTTAATTGAATGTAATGCCAGAAATCAGAATCCTTAAAATCATAATCCGCCTGCACCCATCCCCCGTTTCCACCACTGTACAGCGAGTTATACGAAAGCAGCATGTCAAAAGTTAAATGAGAATTTTCGGGAGCATCTTCTGCAATCGCGGTTATCTTATAAGGTAATGAGTCCCGCGAGATGACAATTGTCTTTCCTATCAATGAACCAAAATCATTTCCTTTTATATCAAATATTTTTCGGGCAAGTGTTTCGGTAAGAATAACAGAATTCGGGTTTTGTAATGCGTTTATTTTATCTCCGGCAATAATTGGGTAAGAAAACATCGAAAGAAAAGAATTGTCGACCGCAAGAACCTGGAGGTCGCCAAATTTTTTATCATGGTATGTTACTATCTCATTGCTAAACGGTTCCACACGTGTATGATTCACCACTTCAGGAAAATCATCCTGCATGGCTTTACCAATCGCAGAATAAGTAATGGTTCCGTGCTGGGCAAGTTTTCCGTTTTGATAACGGTCATTGACCACACGATAGATATCACTTATATTTTTATTAAACTGGTCGAAGCTTAACTGGAAACTTACATATTGTAAAATCAATAAGCAGGCAGCCATACCGATTGATAAACCTGCAATGTTGATGAGTGAAAAAGTTTTATTCTTCATCAAATTGCGCCATGCCGTTTTAAAATAATTTTTAAACATTGCATTTCGTTTATGCGTGACTGTTTCTTAAAAGTGATTCCTTATCAGCCTATAATTCCTTCTCAAACCCTTAACAGCATTTGCCAGGGCCGCTTTATTGCATGGTAAGTCAATCTCGCAAGGCATAAAATGTTGATAGGGGAAAACAATTTATGTGTTGTAAGATGGCGAACGGCTGTTTTAAAATAATTCTTTAGCATTTAACCGATGTCTGAGTTTTGACTAATTGCTTCAGTAATTTCTATCCGGTAGAACAATAAATAATTGTAATTCTTATTTTCAGGACGAACCTCGCTTCGTTTTTAATCCGGAAAATACATGCCATTTACTTATGAATTGTTTTTCAATCAGTTATCAGATGCAAATAAATAAAGTGTCCGGTTTTGATACAATAGGGGTTCGCTTTTGATACAGTTTTCGCGACGTTAGGCGCAGTATTTAAA
>JBQCIM010000122.1:0-67782 GCA_051953735.1 Ginsengibacter sp. | reverse complement strand
TCTTCTGTTTTAAAAGATATCAACAGAGCTTTTATAAATAAAATTCAGACGTTCAGACCGCACGTTATCTGGGTATTTAAAGGGATGGAAATCTTTCCCGAATCGCTGGAATTGGCGAGATCCAAAGGTATTCCATTAGTAAACTACAATGGGGATAGTCCCTTTATTTTCTCAGGAAAGGGGAGTGGTAATAAAAATGTAAGCCATTCTATAGGGCTTTACGACCTGTTCCTTACTTATAACAAAGAGGATAAAAAACAAATGGAAGCGAAAAAGGTGTGGTCTGAAATTTTGCCTTTTGGATTTGATCTCGGGGAAGATCTGTTCGGGGAATGTGAGCGAATTGAAGAAGTAAACAAAGCCTGTTTTTTGGGAAATCCTGATGAAGGAAGGGCTCAATTCATTAAAGATCTTGCGATGATAGGTGTAAAAATAGATGTATATGGTAATAATTGGAAAAGATATGCCAATCATTCCAATATTACTATTTACCCACCAGTTTATGGGGACGATTTCTGGCGTGTACTTAGAAAATACAGGGTTCAACTAAATTTAATGCGTCCTCATAATCTCACCACTCATAATATGCGTACTTTTGAAGCAGCTGGCGTAGGGGCGATTCAACTTGCCCCTGCCACTGAGGATCATCAATTGTATTTTAAAGAAAATGAAGAGATCTTTTTATTTACAGATTTAGAATCGTGTGTCAAACAAATTTTTAAAATAAAAAGCTTATCGAGCGAGAAGGCTGATTCTATAAGAAAAAATGTGCGCCGAAGGTCATTGGCGGATGGATACAGTTATGAGAAAAGGAGTGAAAAAGCACTCTCATTTTTAAAAACGCTTATTTAATAGAATGACTTTACCCACTTTATTTAATGTCAAATTTAATTGGGGCGTTTACCTGCTTTCACTGATCTTTATAAGGATCCTCTGGCCTGACATGAGTTGGTGGAGCTTAGCTGCATTAGCTATTAGTATTCACCAGTTTTTGTTATTGTTTTTTTCTATCGGGGCAGTGATCCCTATCCGATACCTTGCGGGCACTTTTATGTGCCTTCAAATGTTGCTTGGTCCTACGTTTGCTTACAACGGTCTTGATCAGTATCAATATATTGATTATATCATGAGAATTCCGGAAGCCGATTATTTTGCTTACGCCATTCCTGCGGTTTTGATGTTTATCCTTGGATTACATGTAACTGCCGGCAAATTGAAAGGGGAGATCATCAATGAGCTGGAAATCAGAAAGTTTATTGACAATTCAGGGCAGTTGCCTTATATTTTTATCGGTGTTGGTTTTCTTGCAGGATATATATCCGGCAGTTTTGGTTCGGAACTTAGATTTGTATTTGTACTGGTTGGCGGTTTTAAATACATAGGGTTATTCATGTTGCTGCTTGGAAGTAAACAATTAAAACTGTGGGTAATGATCCTGGTTTTTGGGTCTATCATTGCTTCTTCATTGTCAGGAGCGATGTTTCATGACCTGCTTACCTGGTTAATTATGCTGGGAGCAGTACTGGCAATTAAGTTTAAACCAAACGTGACCTTAAAGGCGATCGCAACAACCTCTTTTATATTACTGGCTGTCATTATTCAGCAACTAAAAGGAGAGTACCGGCAAACTTTAAAATCAGAAAGTGGAAATTTACAAACTTTTGAAAATGTTTATGATGAAAACAGCAACTCATTGTTTAATTTGAAGAAGCTGGCATCAAGTAATGTCAGGATCAACCAGGGTTTCATAGTAACCAATATTATGAATACAGTTCCCGAAAAAGTACCTTTTGAAAATGGGAAGGAACTTATGAAGATACTGGAAGCTGCTTTTCTACCCAGAATCATAGCACCGGATAAATTACAAGCCGGCGATAGGACTATTTTTATGAAATATTCGCGTATCCCGTTAGCCCCGGGCACGTCGATGGCTTTAGGGGCTATGGGGGATGGTTATATCAATTTTGGAGTAATGGGTGGATGTATATTTATGTTTTTCCTGGGCCTTGCCTTCAGCGAAGTGTTGAACGGCTTCTATAGATTCAGCAAATTCTTTCCTTTTTTATTACTTTTTACGCCACTTGTTTTTTATTATCCGATCCGCCCGGATTGCGAATTACAGACCTCTTTAGGCCATTTGGTGAAATCGTGTTTTTTAATTTATATGATGCTGTTATTCTGGAAAAAGGATCTGAGCAAAGTTCAGAACAAAAAACCAAAAGTTCCGGCAGTTACCATTTTACCAGCCAATTAAAATCATCCGATCGTTTGGGTAATACGTTATTAAGAAATATAATCAACAAATCAAGGAATCTTATTTTTCCTGGCTCCGCATTATATTGGGAAAAGCGTTATCGTAGAAATGGGACATCTGGTAATGGCTCTTATGGAAGAAGCGCGGAATACAAAGCCAATTTTTTAAACCGGTTCGTAGAGCATCATAATATCCAGACTGTGATCGAATTTGGATGTGGGGATGGCAACCAGGCTATGCAATTTCATTTTCCCTCCTATATTGGCCTTGATGTGTCGTCAACCGCCATCGAAAAATGCAATGAGATGTGTAAAGATGATCCCAGTAAACAGTTTTTTATATCAGATAAAAAAAAGACACGACTTAAAGCGGAACTGGCACTTTCACTGGATGTGATCTATCATTTAATTGAAAAAGAGGTATATGAAAATTACATGAAGCAATTATTTGAAGCTGCCACCAAATATGTGATCATTTATGCGTGGGATGTGGAGAGTGACAAAAATTATCATGTGAAGCACCGTAAGTTTTCTGAATGGATCAAGGAGAATGTTCCGGATTTTAAGCTTTTTAATAAGATCAAAAATTCTACTTTTTCTGATTTTTATATATATGAACGAGTTCGTAGTTTGTAGTTCAAGGTTAGCCACAAAGGCTCAAAGGCTCGAAGAGGCACAAAGAGGAAGCTTGAAGGTTAGATACTGCGCAAAGGACCTAGCAGGGAAGGGAAGAATTGATTGATGAATACAAGAAAGATCTTTATTACCATTCCCTGGTTTGTACCGGCTTTCAGGGCGGGGGGGCCGGTACAATCGATTGCCAACCTGGTGAAAGAATTCGGGGAAGGGGTGGAATATTTTATTTTCTGCAGCGATACTGACCTGAATGGCGCAGAACTGGAACATGTTGACACTGATAAATGGGTTATTTATAATGATCATACACAGGTTTGGTATGCAGGGCCGGAGAAAATAAGCGATACTTTGGTAAAGCAGGTTGAGCTGCTGAAACCGGATATTATTTTTATCATCGGCATGTTTTCGTGGCATTTTAATATCGTTCCGATGATGTTTTGCAAAGGGCCACGAAAAATCCTTTCTACAAGAGGGATGCTGCATCCCGGCGCGTTGAGCCAGAAAAAATGGAAGAAAAGGGCGTACCTGCAACTGTTCAAATTACTGGAATACCAATATAAGGTTGATTTTCATGCTACCGATGACGAAGAGGCGGAATATATCCGTAATTATTTTGATGAACCGGCAAAAGTGTTTGTGGTGGGGAATTTTCCGAATAAGATGCAATTGCTGACGCTTCCTGGTAAACAACCGGGAAAATTAAAAATGGCAACCATTGCTATCATCAGCGAAATGAAAAATATTTTATTGGTGCTGGAAGCGCTGGAAAAAGTAACGGATGAGGTGGAATATCATCTTTACGGCCCTCTGAAGAGTGAGGATTACTGGGATCTGTGCAAGCAACAAATCAGGCAGCTTCCGGCAAATATTAAGGTTGAGTATCACAAGGAGATAGAGCCGGAGAGAGTAAAAGAAGTTTTATTGGCGAATCACATTTTTGTTTTGCCCAGCAAGAGTGAGAATTTTGGGCATGCTATTTATGAGGCGTTGTCGGCAGGAAGGCCGGTGATCACGAGTCATTATACTCCGTGGAATGATCTGCAGGAATCAAAGGCTGGGATGAATGTTTCTACTGATTTCACGATTGAATTATCAGAGGCGATTCATTTTTTTGCTGAGATGGATTTTGGGGAATTGGGGGAGTGGAGTAAGGGGGCTTTTGAATATGCGGGGAGAGCGGTGGATCTGGAGGAGATTAGGGAGGGGTATAGGGGGATGTTTTTTTAATGTGATAATTAGCTGGTCTGCTAATGAATTCGATATATGCGGGCCTGGAGAAAACTTCGACTTTGTCCGTGTCCTGCTTTGCCAGAAACCTTTGAGGAGAGACACGGCCTGGGAGAAATTTATTTTAGCGATGAAGATTTTGGGCGGCTCCTCGCAATGACGTACTCGCGATGACGGCTACTATCGAGGAGATTGCCACGTCGTCAGGAGCATCTTGCTTAATGATAAAGTTTTTTGACGGCTCCTCGCAATGACGTACTCGTAATCCTGCTATTAATGAGGAGATTGCCACGTCGCTGGAGGTGTTTGTTTTAGCGATGAAGATTTTGAGCGGCTCCTCGCAATGACGTTGGACGGCTCCTCGCAATGACGTATTCACATGAGATTGCCGCGTCGCCGGGTATTTGTTTTAGCGATGAAGATTTTGGATGGCTCCTCGCAATGACGTATTCACATGAGATTACCGCGTCGCCGGGGGTATTTGTTTTAGCGATGAAGATTTTTGATGGCTTCTCGCAATGACGTATTCATAATGCAATGACGTTTAATAATGAACTCCCCCTCCACGATGACCAATAGTGTTTTTTATAAGGACAAAAATTTATGGCTGTACCTGCTGAAATTTGTCCTTGTTTTTTGCTTTTGCTATTTTGGAACATTGGCCATCATCGGGCTGGCTTCGCCGGTTGGGTGGTATAGTCCAACGGTTCAAAAATATTTTGATTATGTGAGCTGGATCAAAATGTCATTGATCCATACTACCGGGTTTATTTTATCGGTCTTTCATATTCCCACCGTGATTGAACCGCGATGGTTCCTGATAAGATTTACGGGTGGGAAAGGAGTTATCATCGCGATGGACTGTGTGGGGTATGGTGTGTATAGTTTTTGGATCGCTTTTGTGGTGGCCAACAAAGGGACATTTTCAAAGAAAACTTTGTGGATCGTTTTTGGTTTGCTGGGATTGTGGCTGATCAATGTGATCAGGATCACTTTGTTTCTAACCGCGATCAACAAGGGCTGGCCGATGCCACTGGGAATTGATCATCACACGTGGTTTAATATTTTTGCTTACCTGCTGATCTTTTTGATGATCTGGTGGTATGACAGGTCTTTTAAAGGGAGCCACAAAGACACAAAGGCGCTAAGGAACGCAAAGGTTAAAGGTTAAAGGTTAAAGGTTCAAGGTTGAAGAAAGCGCAAACATTCGTAACTTTATGAGATTGTTTAATGGTTCAGGATAAATGGATAATGTTGAATATAAAAAGCTGATTAGTGATTACAGTGATTTATTGTGGTACACTCCTGCTGACAGAAAGGAGCCTTTAGGGGAGGAGCAGGTAGTAGAAACTCTTCTAAATTTTGGAGATGAGATTGCAGTGAAGCGTTTGTTAAAGTAATGGGTATTGATACAGTCGCTGCCATCTTTTACCGCCAAATTCATGAAAGTAACCAAAGAAAAAACAATTACAAGGAATTGGTTTCCCATTATTTCCAGCTATACTTCAGCAGGCATGCAAAGGCGGTCATGCCACAGAAACGACATTCCAACAGAAAGACGCTTTGAGATTTACACACACAAGTATATTTGGGCAAAGTTCACTATTTAGCTAACTTTGTTTTGTGGGACAAAAATTTATCCGACCCGCTTTTACTATAAAAGATACTTTCTTGATTTTTATGAAAAGCAGACGCAGGACGTTCGGAAAAAGTTCAACTGGACTTTAGAACTCATTTCAGTGATTGACAAAGTGCCTAAGAAGTATTTTGACCACATGACAGGCACACCGATGGGATTTGGGAAATAAGAGTTGAAGTAGGCAGCAATATTTTTAGAGCTTTTTCATTCTTTGACGAAGGGAAATTAATTGTGATAACCAATGCCTTTCAGAAGAAATCGCAAAAGACACCTAAAAACGAACTTGAACTAGCCTGGAAAATTAAAAAACAATATTTTGATGAAAAAAGAAATCAATAAAAATCTCACTTCATTTGCAGACCATCTGGACAAGGAATATGGCAAACGTGGGACCAGGAATCGGGAAACCTACGAACGGGAGTTTGATGCTTTTAAAGTAGGCGTGTTGATCCAGGAAATGCGTGAACAGCAAAACATGACACAAGAACAACTTGCTCAAAAGGTAGGGACAACGAAATCGTATATATCCAGGCTTGAAAATAATGCAAGTGACATCCGCCTTTCAACACTGATGCGCATTGTACAGGAAGGACTTGGCGCACATCTTAAATTGTCATTAAGACCTTAAAGAAACGTTCAAGCAAAACTTCAAACCGGAAGGTTTCAAATTCCTGTTTCCACTCTTCCCGATTTTCTATACCGGGTATGCCATATTTGTTGTCAAGAATTTCGTCAAGGGTGATTATGTTTTTTTTATTTTTCATTTTCGTACTCTTTTCTTTGGTTTTTTCTGTCTTTTCTTTTGAAATTACCGGACTAAGTTTAGTATTTAGACAACACATTAAATTATCTTGGGCGGGAATCTTATTTTCTATCAAGTGATGAACAACTCATAATAATGCTTACATCGAGTTATGACGATTTTAGGAATTAATGCCTATCATGCTGATTCATCGGCGGCGATTCTTGTTGATGGCAAGCTGATCGCAGCGATTGAAGAAGAAAGGTTCCGGAGGGTAAAACACTGGGCCGGATTTCCATCTATGGCGATTGAATTTTGTTTGAAAGAAGCGGGAATTGGTTTTGAACAGGTAGATCATTTTGCGATTGGAAGGGATCCGAAAGCGAAGTTCATCAACAAGCTTTTGTACCTGGTCAAAAATCCGGGAGGCAGTTTTTCTGCTATCAGGAGCAGAATAAAAAACAGCAAAAAAGTGGGTTCACTGGAAAATGAGCTTGCGAAATTATCCGGATTACCTGCAGATGTTTTTAGAAATAAGATTCACCAGGTAGAACATCACAGGAGCCATCTTGCTTCTGCGTTTTTTGCTTCGCCTTTTGAAGAAGCCGCCTGTGTTTCGATTGATGGTTCAGGAGATTTTACCACCACTATGATCGCTACCGGAAAAGGCAATCAGATTGAAGTTTTGAATTCAGTTGACTTCCCGCATTCTTTGGGAATTTTTTATACCGCCTTTACCCAACTGCTGGGTTTTCCTCATTATGGCGATGAATATAAAGTAATGGGTATGGCGCCTTACGGACAACCAAAATACCCGGACCGGTTAAAGGAAGTAATTCATCTTACCGGTGACGGATTGTTTCAATTGGATCTTTCCTATTTCAGAAAAGGCACTGAAGGAATTATTTCTTATAATGACAATCACATTCCTGTAGTGCAGCCGATCTACAATGAAAAGCTGATGGGGTTGTTTGGCTCTCCCAGGAAAAAGGAAGAAATGCTAACTCAATACCATAAAGACCTGGCCGCATCGGTTCAAAAAATGACGGAAGAAACCATCTTTCATATTTTGAACCATGCTCAAAAAAGAACGGGTTTGAAAAATCTTTGTCTTGCCGGTGGCGTTGCCCAGAATAGTGTTGCCAATGGAAAGATCAAAAGCAACACTTCTTTTCAAAATGTGTATATCCCTTCTGCAGGTCATGATGCAGGAATTGCGATGGGCGCAGCTTTGTTTGTTCATCATCAATTATTGAAAAAGGAAAGAATGCCTGCTATCAAAAGTGCTTATACGGGAAGCCATTTTAGTAACAAGGAAATCAAAGAATTTCTTTGTTCGAAAGAGATCCATTTTTGTGAACTGGAAGATGAAATTTTGTATGATAAAGTAACGGATTGTTTGATCAATGGGGGCGTGGTTGGCTGGTTTACGGGAAGGGCAGAATTTGGTCCGCGTGCGCTGGGCGGACGTTCCATTATTGCAGATCCCAGAAGAGCTGATGCCAAAGAAATCCTGAATATTAAGATCAAAAGGAGGGAAAGTTTCCGGCCTTTTGCACCCTCGGTTTTGAAAGAATATGTTTCGGAATATTTTGACTGTAATGATGAAGTTCCTTTTATGGAAAAGGTTTACCCGGTAAAGGAATCGAGGAGAACTGAAATTACCGCGGTAACTCATGTAGATGGCTCCGGACGGCTGCAAACGGTAGATAAAGAGGTTTCGCCCAGGTATTACCAGTTAATCGAATCCTTCAGGAAGAAAACGGGAGTTCCGATATTGCTGAATACTTCTTTCAATGAAAATGAGCCGATCGTTAATTCACCAGAGGATGCGCTGAACTGTTTTTTAAGAACCGAAATGGACATGCTGGTGATGGAAAATATTCTTATTTCACGCCAAGATCGTTAATTAACAATGGTGGATATTTTAAATTATCAAAATAATTAGGATGTTGCCAAAATAATATTATCTTTATCTCGTTTAGTAAATTGAATAATCGTACACATTCTCTTTTACCTTAACCAGCTTTATGAAAGTCTCCATTATCACTGTTACAATGAACTCTGAGAAGTATCTTGCTGACTGCATCAATTCAGTAAGGCGGCAAAATCATAAAGACATTGAACACATTATCATTGATGGAAAATCCACTGACCGTACGATCGCAATCATTCTTCAAAATCTGAATCATATTTCTTACTGGATATCAGAAACTGACCGTGGCATGTATGACGCCATCAATAAAGGCTTGCAAATGGCAACAGGTGATATTGTAGGCATTCTGAACAGTGATGATATGTTTGCTTCTGCTGATTCGGTAAAAAGCATTGTAGATTGCTTTGAAACCACGGATACCGATTCGGTTTATGGCGACCTGGTTTATGTAGATGCTGCCAATACTCAAAAGGTGACCCGCTACTGGAAAGGTGTTTCTTATAAAAGATCACGTTTCAGGTATGGCTGGATGCCTGCGCATCCCACTTTTTATGTGCGCCGCGAGCTGATCCGGCAATATGGCTTGTACGAAAACCATTATTATACTGCCGCCGATTATGAATTTATGGCGCGCTATCTTTTCCTGCATAAAGTAAGCTCTCAATACATAGATGCCATGCTTGTGAAAATGCGCAATGGCGGAATCAGCAATGAAAATTTAAAGAGCAGGCTTCGTGCCAACCGCCGGGATTTCCTGGCGATGAGAAAGAACCAAATTCCTTTTTCATTTTTTGTATCTATTCTAAAGCCTCTTATCAAACTACCGCAGTTCAACAGTTTTTATGCAAAACAATATGCTCTTGAGGATAATGAAGAACAATACTTCACAGCACCTTCTTCTTTGGTTGCTGCCGAAGGATAAATTCATAGATTTGTAGGATGTACTTCTTCCGGTCTAAAAAAACAGTTCCACTCTACTCTGGCTTCTCATGGCTTGCGCAGGATATCCATTCTCATATTCTTCCGGGGCTGGATGATGGCTCACCGGATGTTGAGACGTCGCTTCAGCTGTTACAGTCGCTTTCTGATGCCGGTATTCGTAAATTTATCTGTACGCCGCATGTCATTGGCGATATGTATCGCAATACGCCGGAAACGATCAATCAGGCTTTATCAAAATTGAGAAATGCGGTTAAACAAAACGGCATGTCAATGGAAATAAACGCCGGGGCAGAATATATGCTGGACGATCATTTCCTGGAATTGCTGCGAAAAAAAGAGCCTTTGATGAAGCTTACCAAAAATTATATTCTTACGGAACTTTCTTATTCCACTGCGCCTGAAAAACTGGAGAAGATCTCTTTTGAGATCAACATCAATAATTACCTTCCTTTAATGGCGCACCCGGAAAGGTATCCTTATTATCATAAAAACTACGATGCTTATTACCGCCTGAAAGAACTGGGATTTTTACTCCAGGTCAACTTACTTTCTCTTACCGGCTATTATGGAAAAAATGTAGCCAAAGCAGCCAAATTTATTTTAGAAAACAAACTGGCAGACTTTGTTGGAACCGATCTGCATCATTTTAATCATCTGAATGTATTGACAGATACCAAGTCGATCTCTCTCTTTGAAAAATATTTGGGCGACAGGGTTTATAATAGTTTTGAATAAGCTAATTAGCTAATTAGCTGATGTAATGATTAGCTAATTTGCACTGATGTGAAAATTGGAAAATGTGGGGTCGCCAATTATTCCGAAATTTGCGTGATTATGACTTTATTGGCACATTAGCTAATTAGCCTGTCAGCACATTATTTTATGAAAAGTTTAAAATCACTCAATAAATATTTCTGGAAGTACAAGTGGTTGTTTTTTTTGGGAATGATCTTTACGGTTCTTTCGAACTATTTCCGGATACTGGCGCCGCAGGTAACGAAATATGTTTTGAATACGGTGGAGACGAGTCTCAGCCACAAAACGGTAGTTTCAAAAGCGGTTACGCATTATGATCCGCTGGTCAGGGTTTTTTTAAACCTGCTTCAAACGGATGATGCTTCCTATAAAACAAAAATTCTTTATTCAGGAATTGTATTGCTGGTACTGGCGCTGATCAGTGGCTTGTTTATGTTCCTGATGCGGCAAACCATCATTGTAATGAGCCGCCACATTGAGTTTGAGCAGAAGAACGGGATATTTAAACATTACCAGCAACTGGATACTCATTTTTACAAAACCCATAATACAGGCGACCTGATGAGCCGCATTTCTGAAGATGTGAGCAGGGTAAGAATGTATGTGGGGCCGGCAGTAATGTACCTGATCAATCTTGCGGCTACCATTGGTTTTTCGGTTACTTACATGCTGAATGAAAATAAAGAGCTGACGTTGTATGTGCTGGCGCCATTGCCGTTCCTGGCTTTTACCATCTATTATGTCAATACGATCATTAACCGCAAAGCTGATAAAATCCAGTCGCTGCTTTCCGATCTTACTACCAATGCGCAGGAATCTTATTCGGGCATTCGCGTTATCAAATCTTTTGTGCAGGAAAAAGCGATGCTTGGCTTTTTTGATAAGAACAGTGAAGCTTACCGTACTCATTCTATTTCCCTGGCAAAAACAGAAGCCATCTATTTTCCATTCATGGGTTTGATGATTGGACTGAGCACGTTACTTACTATCATGATCGGTGGTATTTATGTGATCCATGGAAGCATGAGCATTGGTGTGATCGGTGAATTTATTATGTATGTGTTGCTGCTGACTTTTCCTGTCAGCGCCATTGGCTGGACAGCCAGCATGATCCAGAGAGCCGCCACTTCGCAACGACGCATCAATGAATTTCTTCACACCAAACCTTCTATTCAAAACCCAAAAAATGCTAAAGAAATCATCCTGAAAGGAAACATCCATTTCAGCCATGTTGATTTTATTTATCCTCATACGGGTATTCATGCGCTGAAAGATTTTTCATTAAAGATCCATAAGGGAGAAAAGGTTGCGATCATAGGAAAAACAGGGTCGGGAAAATCAACCATTGCCCAACTGATGCTCAGAATGTATGATCCGCAGAAAGGAGATATTTTTTATGATGGCGTTTCTATTAAAGAGATCGATGTGAAAAATCTCCGTTCACAAATCAGCTATGTGCCGCAGGATGTATTTTTGTTTAGCGATTCGGTAGAAAATAATATTGGTTTTGCTTTGCAAAATCCACCTCATGAAAAAGTAAAAGAAGCTGCGAGAAGCGCTGTCGTTGCCCGCGAGATCGAATCCTTTCCTGAAAAATATCAAACGCTGATCGGAGAACGGGGTGTTACTTTAAGTGGCGGTCAAAAACAAAGAATTTCTATTGCGCGTGCTTTGATCAAAGAACATGAGATCACTGTTTTTGACGATTGCCTTAGTGCTGTTGATGCGAAAACAGAAAATGAGATCATTGGACATTTGTATGATTATTTACAAAACAAAACTGCGGTGATCATTACCCACCGGATTTTTTCTTTGTTTAGTTTTGATAAAATTGTGGTACTGGAAGATGGAGGTATTGCAGAGCAGGGAACGCATCAATCGCTGCTGGAGCAAAATGGTATTTATGCTGAAATGTACAGGCACCAGCAGGAGATGGAGAAGAAAGTTCTTAGTTCGTAAAACCAAGAAGGTTTAATTTCAAACTCTCAAAAAAAGAGAAGACTTTACAAAAAACCTTCTTGGTTTTAAAATTCGGGGTGAGAAAAAAAACAAGAAGGTTTAATTTCAAACTCTCAAAAAAAGAGAAGACTTCACAAAAAACCGTCTTGGTTTAACATGCTGGTGAAAAAAAACCAGGAAGGTTTAATTTCAAACTCTCAAAAAAAAGAGAAGACTTCGCAAAAAACCGTCTTAACATCCTGGTGAGAAAAAAACCAAGAAGGTTTAATTTCAAACTCTCAAAAAAAGAGAAGACTTCACAAAAAACAGTCTTGGTTTAACATGCTTGTGAAAAAAAACAAGAAGGTTTAATTTTCAAACTCTCAAAAAAAAGAGAAGACCTCACAAAAAACCTTCTTGGTTTGATATCCCGTACGAAAAAAACCAAGAAGGTTTAATTTTCAAACTCTCAAAAAAAAGAGACAGTTCGTTATAGTTCATTTGTAGTTTGTAGTTCTGAGTTCGTAGTTTTTAGTTTCTGGTTTTTAGTTCGGAGCTGGTAGTTTTTCAGTTGAAAGTTTGTGTATCGTAAATATTTTGTCAATTGAAAAACAATTTTATCTTTGTCACGCATAAAAAAGTTTTCAAAAAAATTAAATTTCAAAAAGTGGCGTACGAAAATAATGACAAAAAGATGGAAAGTGTTTACAGTCAGCGCATCAGGGCAGGCAAGCGCAGAACTTATTTCTTTGATGTAAGGGAAACACGTGGTAATGATTATTATTTAACCATCACCGAAAGCCGGAAAAAATTTAATGAAGATGGTTATGACCGTCATAAAATTTTTCTGTATAAAGAAGATTTTAATAAATTTTTGAAAGGGATGACAGAAGCGATCGATTATGTGAAAACAGACCTCATGCCTGATTTTGATTTTGATGCTTTCAATCATGAAAATTCAGAGTATGAGGGACATAATTATGAAAAGAAAGAAAATGCAGTAACGCCTGAAGCACACAACGAGAACAATCCTGCTGCCACTGAATCTGCTACTTCTCCGGCAAGCGATAAGGAAGAACCGGTATCTCAAAAACCGGATGAGCATTCAAATCCTACACAACATGAAGAAGTAGACAAATGGTAATTTGAAAATATTAACTATCGTTATCCTCTCAAATTTTGAGAGGATTTTTTTTTAGGGGATAACACCAATTCTTGTGCACGGATTACACCGATTACACGAATTGTGATCCCTATTTTTCCTCTGCTGTACTAGCCTCTTTTTGATTTTTCTCCTTCAGTTTCTTTTTTGTTGTGGGTAATATCATCGCCTTTAAAGTCCTGTTCTTCTTTGCTTCTGTGATCAAGGTTATCACGTACTTCTGCACGACGGTTGTTGTTGTGTTTGCCGGTTCTTTTATTTTCTGACCGGATGTTGTTATTATTTAGCATAAGTTTTTTTATAAAACATGCGTAAAAACTATGCCAAGAAATAGTTCGTAGTTGCCACAAAGACGCGGAGACACTAAGGGGCACGAAGAATGCTAAGTTTTGTCGGAAAGAGTGAAGGCATAGTTCGTGGTTTTTAGTTCGTAGTTCTTAGTTCGTAGTTGCCACAAAGACGGGGAGACACTGAGGGGCACGAAGAATGTTAAGTTTTGTCAGAAAGAGTGGAGGCGTAGTTCGTAGTGTTTAGTTCGTAGTTCGTAGTTTTTAGTTTGTAGTTCTTAGTTCGTAGTTGCCAAAATGTTTTTTTCTTCTAAAGAACTACGTCATGAACTTTCGCGAGATGGGTAAGTTCAATAATATTATTGCATTTCAGCTTTTCAAATATTCTTGCTTTATGTGTGCCTACTGTAGAGGTATGCAGATTTAATTTGTTCGAAATGTCTGCCACAGAATCGCCATGGGCAAGATGCTGAACAATTTCAAATTCGCGCGGTGATAAATTATCAAAAGGATTTTCTGATTTGTTGCCGGAATGTAGTTCGGTTAATAGTTTTTCATTCAACTGGGGACTGATATATCTTTTGTTATTCAATACTGTTGAAATGGCTTTTTTGATTTCTTCGTTTGGTGCGTCCTTTCTGAGATAACCCATCGCACCCATCTTTAAATATCTTTTTGCATATACATCTTCAGAATTCATGCTGAAGATAATGATCCTGGTTGCGGGCGTAAAAGAAAGAATAGTTTGTAACGTTCCTATCGAGTCGGTATGAGGCATATTAACGTCCATGATCACAAGATCGTAATCGTGCTCTTTTATTTGTCGTAAAGCCGAATCCCCGTCTTCAGCTTCATGAATATTTGTATGAGGAAGAAAATCTTCTATAAGCAATTTAAGCCCGGCTCTGACAATTGAATGGTCATCCACAAGTAATAGTTGAGGCATTGAAATTAATTTTGGGGTAAAAAATTTCTATTCACGAAAAATTGATTTTCAAATATAAATTTAAAATGCGTAAGACTAAAATTTTGAAAGAAAGAATAGTTCTTCAAATTCTGAACCTATTTTTCCTAAATAGTTGCATTGTTTATTTTACTCTGGAGTTATTGGTTCCTTTAGATTAATACTATAAATTGGCGAAGTAATCATAGCAGCATTCTTTATCGAAAACCAAAAACAATATAAAATGCAATTATTTATTCGTCTGCTGCAACTTTCATTTCTTTTAATACCTTTAATATTCATTCTAAAAAAATAATACAATGGCTACCAGAAGAAAATTCCTTCAACAATCAGGCGCTTTCGCGTTGGGAAGTTTGCTGATTCCGCAGTTAAGTAAATCGGCGTTATTTTCAGAAAGAAAAAATTATCCTCCCATTGGTTTGCAATTATACACGATGGGAAATCTGATGACAACGGACACAAAAGGCACTTTGCAAAAACTGGCAGCCATCGGATATAAAGAAGTAGAAAGTGCCGGTTCGCAGAAAGGAAATTTCTATGGATATAAACCAAAGGAATTTGCACAATTGGTAAAAGATGCCGGAATGCATTGGCGCTCTGCACATGTTGGTGGCGCACCATTTACAATGGCGCAGATCATGAAAATGGCAAAAAATGCGGAAGACTCTGCAAGAATAAAAACGTACATGGAAAAGATGAAAAATGCAGTAAAACCTTTGAATCTTACAGATAATTACCAGCAACTTGCCGATGATGCAGCAGAAGGGGGTTTAAGTTATTTGGTTTGTTCCAGTATTCCGGTAGCTACATTGGATGAAATAAAAACCGCTGTGGAAGTGTTTTCCAAAAGTGGTGAAGCCTGCAAAAAAAATGGCGTTCAGTTTGCCTATCACAATCATGTTACTGAATTTGATGAAGTGGAGGGGCATCGCCCGTTTGATTATATTTTAAATCATACCGATAAAGATGTTGTAAAAATGGAACTCGATCTTGGCTGGGCTACCAAAGCTAAACAAGATCCGGTTGAGTTATTCAAATTGCATCCCGGCCGGTTTCCTCTGTGGCATGTAAAAGACCTGGATAAAACAACGATGGAACCAACCGAAGTAGGATCCGGTTTTATTGATTTCAAAAGAATTTTTGACAATGCAAAAGAATCCGGAATGAAATATTTTTTTGTAGAGCAGGACGGAGCGCCGAAGCCGTTTGAGGATGTAGCGAAAAGTTATAATGATCTAAAAAAGATGTTGAGTTAAGCTTCGGTTCATCATAGATCACTGAGCATTTCAACCTGTTTTTACAAAAATTTTTCTGGTATCATCCTTGCGAGTGGCCTTCTTTGTTTACCGCTACCAATTCTCCGTCAAGGATGACATCAAAATTCAATTGTGATAATTCATGTTCTATTGACGGATATTTTGCCGTGTAATCCAAACCGCTTCGTGAAGCCAGGCGTACCTTTCCGTTTTGCACGTATGTCATGATCCGGTAGCCGTCAAGCTTTACTTCATACAAAAAATTAGGATCGTCGAACGGTTCTTTGATCAATGTGCACAACATCGGTTTTACATCTGATAAAAACTTTGCTTTTTTTCCTTTTTGCAACAAAGCCGGGAGGTCATTTTCATTTGCTTTTTCTTCCACATTTTCTTTCGTGTTGCTTACTTTTTTCGCGCGGTTGCTTTGCCATTCTTTTTCAGGATGTTCTTTTACTTCTTCCAAAGTTTTGCCGGATAAAACAGAACGATCTTCTTTCGTAATATCCCTTGTGGTTGCATATTTGTCCTTCTTCTTGATCAGCAACCATGCGTTATCGCCACGCTCCGGTGTTTTTACCAAAGAAAATTCTCCTTTCAGTTTTTCGCCATTGAGCACAAATGAAATGCTTCCCTGGTACAGATGGTGCATCAGGCTTTTTTCATCTTCCTTTTTCGTTTTCTTTTTTTCGGCGGGTTCGTAAGTTCCTTCATCCCAAACAATGACAGTTCCGGCGCCATATCCTTCGGGAATGATCCCTTCAAAATTGCGGTAGTCCCATGGATGATCTTCCACCATCATGGCAAGTCGTTTATCTTCCGGATTCATTGAAGGGCCTTTTGGAACCGCCCAGCTTTTTAAAACGCCTTCCATCTCCAGCCTGAAATCATAATGAAGATGCGAGGCATGATGTTTTTGAACCACAAAGCGCAACTCGTTCCCCGTAGGCTTTCCACCGGTAGGTTCCGGCGTTTTATCAAACGATCTTTTTTGTTTGTACTTGGAAAGAGACATTACTTTTTGTAATAAAAAGATATGCCAGCTTTGATGGAAACCAAGAAGGTTTTTTGGAGACTCTTATTTTTTTTGAAAGTTCTGAAATTAAGCCTTCCTGATTTTGTCACTGGTATCCATGTTGCACCTACGGATCATTAATTAATTCAAAATACAAATCCTCATTATTTCTTCGTTCACTGTTAGAACCTTAACACCATCCAACTTAACTTCGGAATAGAAATGAAACCAAAAAATGGAATTTCTGAGATTAGAATTGAGGCACAAGCGAAAAAACTTACACCAGGAATTTCTTTTTGTAAAAAACAAAACGCATTTATTTATTTGTCCCCCTTTACGCGCGAGGTTGATTTAGTTTTCTTCGCAGCAACGTCTCACGATAGTGCACGTTGCGTATCTTGTTAGCGCAAACGTGCGCTTGTGCTTTTTAATTCATCAAAATAAAAATCGAAACAATTTATTACTTTACTGTATTTTTAATTCTCTGGCGAAGCACAAGCGGATGTTTGCGCCAACAGAGGGGATTGTATTGTACTAATAACAATTGAAATTTGATAATGATAGAACATTGGAAACCAGGTGCAATTTTTTTTGAGTAATGGCGTGTTATATCATATATTAGCGCGTAAGCGGTAATTTACAATGACACGTTCTAACCAAACTAAAAAATAAAATGAAAAAATCCTTATTGTTTTTATCCTTTTTGACCCTTGCTTTCTGTAACCTATTTGGACAAGACACAGAAATTAAAAAGGTACATTATGCAAAGACAGAGATTGCTGTACCAACTGATTACACAGCCAAAGACGAATATTCAATTGAGAATAACTTGTTTTCTGCTCAATGGCTTTACTTGACAAAGGAAATGGTTGAACAAGGAGTAGAAAAGCAAATTATACAGCAGTTTGAAGGTCAACTTAAATATTCAAAATCATCAAACGTAAATTTTATCTCAAACGGCGGACAATTTTCTGGCAAGAAATACCGACTCAAGGGCGACAATAAAATGAAGTTTAGGATTTTAGCATTTGGACAAGTTGACGGACAACCATTAGTGCTAAACTTAGGATTTAAAGATGACCCAAAATCCAATGAAAAATTAGACGATTTAATGAAAAAATTTATAGTGTATAATGAATGAAACTACCGCTTACATCTCTTGTTAGCGCAAGCGTCCGCTTGTGCTTTTTAATTCCATCAAAATAAAAATCGAAACAATTTATTGCTTTAGTGTATTTTAATTCTGTGGCGAGGCACAAGCGGATACTTGTGCCAACAGAGGGTTATTATGTAATGAAATCTTTTTATGGTGGTTCGTTCCTTGGCCTCTCCTAATTCAATGATTTTCGATATTCATTCGGGGTGCTACCGACCTTTTGTTTGAACAAACGGGTAAAATGTTGCGGATATTTAAATCCAAGCTCATAAGCTATTCCACTAACTGACTTGCCCAAATCAAATATTCTTTCTTTCGCCACATCAATTACCTTCATTTGGATGTACTCCTGGGCTGATTTACCTGTTTCCTTTTTGATCAAATCACCGAAATAATTTGCAGATAAGTTTAGTTCACCTGCACAATAAGCCACAGAAGGCAGACCAACGCTTTGAGGTTTACCGGAAGTAAAGAAGTCATTTAGCAGTTTTTCAAATCTTTCTAAAATTCCCTGGTGCACATTATCACGGGTAATGAATTGCCGGTCATAAAAACGAACACAGTAGTTCAGGAACAATTCGATGTTATCTACGATAAGCTTTTTACTATGCTTATCTATCGCATAGTCTAGCTCATATTCAATTTTAGAAAAACAATCTAAGACGATTTTTCTTTCACGTTCTGACACATGAAGTGCTTCATTAGATTGATAGCCAAAAAAAGTATAGTCTTGTATATGATTTCCGAGAGGAGTACCATGTATTAAATCCGGATGAAAGACAAGTGCATAGCCCCTGGGCTGATAAGCTTCACCTGGATGGTCGACAGTAACAATTTGTCCCGGTGCAATAAAGACCAGGGTTCCTTCCTGGTAATCGTATGTATTCTTTCCATACCGCAAGTCCCCGCATTTTACCTCTTTTAAGAAGATAGTGTAAAAACCAAAGTACATACTGGCAGCCTTTCTTGGTGCCGCTCTTTCCATATGCACAACACTTACCAGTGGATGCAGCGTTTCATTGTTATTAAAGGCATTATAGTCGCTTATTGTTTCAAATCTTATTAAGTTTTCCATACCTGGTCTTTTTAAGTGAATTCAAAATTACCCCTTTGACAATCCATTTCCCAACAATCCTATTCGCATAAGTAATATTGGTAGGCAATACAGTAATCTGTATACCATATACGCAAATTTTTCGGATGACCTTTGTGAAACAAAAAAAGATAAACAATGCAAAAAAGAATATTAGGAAAAAATGGATTGGAAGTTTCAGCTCTCGGTTTGGGTTGCATGGGTCTTAGTTACGGGTATGGTCCGGCTACCGATAGAAAGGAGGCGATTGCTTTAATCAGGAAAGCTTACGAACTCGGTGTTACCTTTTTCGATACGGCAGAGGCTTACGGTCCTTTTATTAATGAAGAAGTAGTAGGCGAAGCACTGGAACCATTTCGAAACGACATAGTGATAGCAACTAAATTTGGCTTCCAGGAAGGTAATTCAGCCAAAGGGGTGGATAGCCGGCCAGAAAGAATAAGGCAGGTTGCTGACGAAGCACTAAAGCGCCTGAGAACTGACCATATTGATTTGTTTTATCAGCACCGTGTAGATCCTAATGTACCAATGGAAGACGTAGCAGGAACAGTAAGGGATTTAATAAAGGAAGGGAAGGTAAAACATTTCGGCCTTTCTGAAGCTGGAGCACAAAGCATTCGGGAAGCACATGCAGTTCAACCAGTAACTGCTTTGCAGAGTGAATACTCACTTTGGTGGAGAGAACCTGAAAAAGAAATTCTGCCATTACTGGAAGAACTCGGAATTGGTTTTGTTCCCTTCAGTCCTCTTGGCAAAGGGTTTCTTACCGGAAAGATTACTGAAAATACCACATTTGAAAAGGGTGATTACCGGGGTAATGTCTTTCCACGCTTTTCAGAAGAAAACAGGAAAGCAAACATGAAATTCGTCGATTTTGTAAAAGAGATTGCGATGCAAAAGAATGCAACACCGGCACAAATTGCACTGGCCTGGTTATTGGCCCAAAAGCCGTGGATTGTGCCGATCCCCGGTACGACAAAAGTGAATCGTTTGGAAGAAAATCTTGACGCAGTTAAAATAAGCTTGTCAGGAGATGAGCTTAAACAAATAAATGAAGAAGCTTCCAGGATTGATGTGCACGGGGCGCGTTATCCCGAAAGTATGCAAAAAAGAGTAGGTCGTTAACATCATGGATAAAATAGTTATGAAATGAAAACAGGAAAAGAAATCATCGTTTTAACCGGTGCCGGCCAAATAGGAATGGCAATTGCACGAAGAATGGGTTATGGAAAGAACGTAGTTGTGGCTGACTGGAAATTAGAAAATGCCAATGCCATTGCTAAAACAATGGAAGAAGCTGGGTTTGACGTTCTTCCGTTCCAGGTTGATATTTCTTCAAGGCAATCAGTTGTGCAATTGATTGAAGCAGCACAGAAAGAAGGAGAAATCGCCATGTTCATCAATGCAGCCGGAGTATCACCAAGCCAGGCATCTATTGAACAAATATTAAAAGTTGATTTGTATGGAACAGCAGTGTTGTTAGAGGAATTTGGAAAAGTGGTAAAGGAAGGTGGTACTGGTGTTACCATTTCAAGCCAGTCAGGACATAGAATGCCTGCGCTCACTCCTGATCAAGACAGGCAGTTAGCCACAACACCAACCGATGAACTGCTGAATTTGGAAATATTAAAGGTTGAAAACATCAAAGACACACTTCATGCTTACCAAATGGCCAAGCGTTGCAATGTAAAGAGAGTGATGGCAGAAGCAGTAAAATGGGGCAAAAGAAGGGCAAGAATAAATTCTATATCACCCGGTATCATTATTACGCCCTTAGCACTTGATGAGATCAACGGTCCCCGCGGTGATTTCTATAAAAACATGTTTGCTAAATCACCAGTTGGCCGTCCCGGCACTCCCGATGAAGTGGCAAATGTTGCGCACCTACTGCTATCAGAGCGTGAAGCATTCATAACAGGAGCAGACTTTCTGATTGATGGTGGTGCAACTGCATCTTATTTCTATGGTCCGCTTCAACCAACTGAACAGTACTGAGTTTCTTCTTCTCAGCAACGTCTCACGATAGTGGACGTTGCGTATCTTGTTAGCGCAAACGCCCGCTTGTGCTTTTTAATTCCATCAAAATAAAAATCGAAACAATTTATTGCTTTACTGTATTTTTAATTCACTGGAGAGGCACAAGCGGATGTTTGCGCCAACAGAGGGGATTGTATTGTACTAATAACAATTGAAATTTGATAATGATAGAACATTGGAAACCAGGTGCAATTTTTTTGAGTAATGGCGTGTTATATCATATATTAGCGTGTTAGCTGCCATTACTACGCCGGATTCGGACAAGGGCAATCAACAATGAACTCTCCGCCTATGTAAAAATTGCAAAAGCTTTTTACAGCTTCAATTGTGCTTTTATAGTCAATCTGCAACGCACGGGTGAAATTGTGTTTTGCAGGTTCAGTACCAACAGCGGCTTCTTTAGTGTGAACTATATCATTACGAAATTGTTCCAACTCCTGAATTAATTTGAAATCATCTGGGTATGATTCTTCGAAGCTTTTATTTGTTATCTCTTTTAATACATTATTCAATTTGTCTTCTGCACGGAAATATCGTTCTATATGTTGCTTGTCATACAAACGAGTTCCATTGGGCTTTTTATAAGTATAATCCCTTGGTATTGCCCTATTCATAGTTGCTTCAACTGCCGTACATAGATAGATTGCAAAGGCACTTACCACATTGAAAAATGAAAACATTTCAACGATTGGTGGACCTGATTCCTTATTAGCAGTCGCAATTAACTTTTTAATTAGATCTGGTCTTCTATTTTCAAGTTCCCTAAAGTTAGCATAGCCACTATCGAAATACACAAGTATCGGGTCTGGTTCGGGAACGACAATCCTTAATCCATCAATTTCAAGTAAGAATGCCTTATAGAAATAATTATCTTCATCAAATAGGAAAGGGACCATATCATCAGGCATATTATCAATAGTGTACGGATGGGGTGGAGCATTTTCAGTAGCTTTCTTTATGCCGTCAATATGTCCATCACTAAAGTGAATTTGTCCTAAAAATCTTTTTTCTGGATGTTTCATGCCAAATTATTATTTAATGTCTTGACTAAAATACAATTTTCATTACGATTACAATAAAAACGGCAGCTAACATTGGTATTGCAGCAAGTGGGGCCGGACGTTGACACTTCGGCTGTTTGCATCGCTGTACTTTAGTTCCGGCAGACGAATACCTATTTGGCTTTTAGTTATTAACTTCAACTTTATATTTACAATTGGGTAGCAGTTCCGGGCTGGACGTTATAAAATATCCCACCTGCAGCAATACCTGCCCGTTGGTGGCAACCTTATCAGACCGTTTGATATGAAATTTACAGACAAGGAATATCTTAATAAGACACTTACTATTATTGACGCTTGTCAAACGGACGCATTAATAGATTTCTCATTCAATTTACCAGCAGACTTTTACAACTTGACAAATCCAGATAATAAAAAAGGTATGTCACTAAAAAAGTATGTTGACAAAGACTTTAAATTAAAGCTGACACAACAAAATAAAACCGAACTTATTAAGGTTCTTGCGAACAACTTTGACGAAGGTGAAATTTGTCATTATGCAATTTACCATGACAACTTAAAAATTGGTGAAGGCTTTGACCATTGTGAAATAAATTTTCTTAACCCGAAATATTTTGCTTTCACGCAAGCACACTTTGACAACTTAATTGACGACGATATAAACTTTAAAGAACTTGAGCAATAAAGGCTGCCACCAACAGTGGGCTTGCTGCTGGTGAGGCTGAAGGAATAAACAACAGTATTTCTGCTGCTATCAATAGATGCCCGATCAGAAGGAATTCTTATCAGCAAACTAATAAATAATCAATTTCTTTGTGTTACATTTGAGAGACGGTTTCTTAAATCTCCGACCTGGGCAAACTCCTACCCGTTGTATGCAAGCTAAAGACAAGCGTTTATTCCCAGACAACCATAATAATTATTTATGCACCGCAGAACATTTATTAAAAATTCAACGCTGACAGTAATTAGCGTTAGCGCTTTTGGAGCTTTAAGCTGGAATGGCAAAAACTTTGAAGGCGACACACCAACCACAACTGATATTCTTGGCCCCTTTTACCGGCCCGGCGCTCCATTGCGAACCAATCTCAGGCTTCCTGGTTCAAAAGGGATACCGATTGTTTTAAAAGGAAAGATTTTTAGAGATGATGGAAAAACGCCCATAAATGCTGCCTTTGTAGAAATCTGGCATTGCAACGAAAACCAATTGTACGATAACACGTCAGACGATTACAACTATCGTGGTGGACAAAGAACAAAAGCTGACGGCGGGTATGAATTCAAATCCATTTTGCCGGTTCCCTACAAAGCAGTTCCCACCGACGAATCATCCTGGCGACCTGCTCATATCCACATGAGAGTTTCGGTACCAAACGAACAGGATTTAATAACTCAGATTTATTTTAAAGGTGGTAAATACATTAACACTGACAAGTGGTCTTCTGCGCCACAAGCTGTAAACAGGATCCTTACGATGCGTAAAAACAATTCCGGCGAAAATGAAATTATTTTTGACGTCGTGATGAGTAAGGAAATTCCTCTTGACAAAAAAGTGTACGAGAAGATTACAGGACTTTATGACGTCGGCAATGACAATTTTATTGAATTTACCCAAAATGATGATCTGCTGTTTATGAAACAAAATGGAATGCTCCTGGCAAGTTTGAAATACATTGGTAATAACACATTTCAAGGTGGTATAGGATTTCCAAAAGCGACGTTTGCATTAGAAAAAGATGGTTCAGTAAAAGTGGAGGTGATTCAGGAAACAAAAACATACAATGGAATTAAATTTCTGAAATACAATTAAAGCGGAAGGGGCCGGATTGCTTGAATTCAGTTTTAGTTAATAAAAATGGTGGAATGAAAAAAGTCAATTTTTACTAATGAGGGTACTGAAGATATGAGGAAATGCGACGCTTTCTTCTCAGCAAGGTCTAACGTCTCACGATAGTGGACGTTGCGTATCTTGTTAGCGCAAACCCGCTTGTGCTTTTTAATTCATCAAAATAAAAATCGAAACAATTTAATGCTTTACTATTTCTTCTCTTTCTATAATTTCAATTTAAGGAAACCAATTCATGCATGACAACAAAAGATCATTGGGACGCAGTTTATAAAACGAAAGATCCAAATCAACGGAGCTGGATGGAGGATGTTCCAAAAACATCACTGGAATTTATTCATTCTTTTAAGCTAAAAAAAACTTCAAAAATTATTGATGTTGGCGGAGGTGACAGCAAACTCGTTGACTATTTACTTGAGGAAGGATTTAAAAATATTACTGTTCTTGATATTTCAGAAGCAGCGTTGGACAGGGCAAAAAAACGGTTAGGTAAAAAAGCGTCCAAAATAAATTGGGTGATCAGCGATGTGACAAAATTCAATCCCAGCAACACTTTCGACGTATGGCATGATCGTGCAACCTTTCATTTTTTAACTACCAAAAACCAGGTGGCAAAATATGTTGATGCAGCAAGACGCTCTGTAAAAGGATATTTGACCATCGGAACTTTTTCTGAAAATGGTCCTGATAAATGCAGTGGCCTCGAAACGAAACAATACAGCGAGCAAACGTTAACTGCCGAATTACAAAACGGTTTTGAGAAATTACGTTGCATTACAGAAGACCATAAAACGCCTTTTGATACGAAACAAAATTTTTTGTTTTGCAGTTTTAAGAGAAAGTAATAAGATACAACAGAAGAGAGATTTAAAACTTAAAGAATGGAAATAGAAATAGCATTTATTTCTTTCTTCACTGCTTATGCGATCAGAGGTAAAACCAAAATTTCTGACTCTCCGCCTTTCTTTATTTCTGCCTGTTTGATCACACTTTTAAAGAAATCAATTAATTCATCAACATGATAATCGAAGGTGAACAATTGCCTTTGCTGCCAAACATTATTTCTTATCTCCTCCATTAATTTTTTATTCAGTAATATTTGCTTCAGTTCTGCCATTGTGTTAAAGAACAGCCCGAGATTTAATTTTTTTACCAGCGACTGAATTGCTACAGCATGTCCATCATTATTTTTCTGAAGCATTGGCAATCCAGACAAAGCCAGTGTTGCCAATCGCGCAGGAATGTTGAGATCGTCCCAATTGGCACGCGCTAATTCGCCATGGTTCTCGCTTTGGAAAAAATGCAACCAACCCGCATCGTATTGAGAGAATTCTTTGACCCAATGTTCCTGGTCAACGTTCGGATGAATATGTAAATATCCCGGTGCCATACGGTTTGTTTTTTCAATCCATTCCTGCCATTGTCCATGAGTGAAATCCCCATAAAAATGAAGATGAATATTTTCATCCGCCAGTTCTTTTACATTGTAAGGATGCAAGCCAATTGGCCTTCCCGGAACCACCGTATGAAACGCTCCATCTTTCTCAGACAGCAAAGGTGAACGCTCTGCATTGAACCAATCTTTGTTTGGAAGATCACCATCCAGAACAAGATTTAAAGCATCATTATTATTTTTTAAAAACTCTTCAAACCAGTTTTTCATATCTTCACTGCAGTAAATTCTGCCATCAGCTTTTGTGTATAATTCGATCAGTTCATCCCATGTTCCTTTTTCCCTGCAGATCATTGGCCCTTCCTTAAAATGCCAAACGAAAGGTATGCCGGTATTGGCTTTCAGTACTTCATGGGCAATCGGAACTGCCTGAAAATTCAACAGTGCATAAATGATATCCGGTTGAATTTTTTTTACTTCTTCTTCCCAGTTGTTGTAATCAATGTCCTGAACGTTTCCGAAAGGCAACGGTCCCACATAATTGTACCAATAAGGTTCGCGCAGCCACAAACCGTATAATTTGTGACCTCTTTCTTCAAGCGCTAAAATCCGTTCTGCATTGTAAGCAAGCTCGCCAACCAGCAAGATTTTTAAACCATTTTTTTCTGAAGAAGCAGTTGTTCTTTTTCTGTAAGCTGCATACCTTTTTTTCTCATCCATAAAATTTCCTTTGCTGGTGTGAAAGCGCAACGGAACCGGAATATTATAGAAAGAACGAAAAGTGTTGATGCCGCCAAGCGGCTCCTGCATTATTTTATGACGCTGTTTTGGATGATCCACCCATTCGCATGTAAGTTGATTTGAATGAATGTGCTCACCTTTTAATTTGCTCCAGAACAATTGATTCAAATCGTCACTTTCAATTTCTTTTCGTTCTTTCCAACGATGAGAATTGTTTTTGTGCATTACCTGAACTAATTGATACCACTCATTGTTGAGAACGCCCTCGCATTTTCGGTTGTAATGATGAATGAAGGAAGAATAGGCAAGAGTTGCATCAGCATTATTTTGTAGAGTATTTAATAAGGTTTGAAGATGATCTTTATAAATCACATCATCAGAAGGAAGATAGGAGATATATTGGCCATTCGCTTCTTCCAAAGCATCGTTGATGGAAGCGCCAAGGCCTTTATTAGTGCTATGTTGAAGATATTTGATTCTTTCATCTTCTAAAAATTCCTGTACTAAATGATAAGTAAGATCTGTGGATCCATCGTTCACAATGATTAATTGCCAGTTGGGAAAAGTTTGATTCTTTAAACAATTGATCGCCCTGCAAATAAATTTATCCTGGTTATAAGTGGGCATAATAACCGTTACCATTGAATCTGCAGTGTCAATCATAATTTATATTTTTAAAAATTCAGGTGCATTAATTTTTCTGTCAGTGATAGATGTGGCTACTTCCTGGTGATAGGCGCCGCTTGGAATGATGCCACATCCGCCATACATTTTCATTACTCTTAATTGCGCCAATACATCTTCACCACAATGTTGCTCGGGAAGATCTGTCCAGAATTGAAAACCTCCTGCTTCCCTTAACTTTTTCGTATCATACATGACGCAACCGCCAACCCACGCTACTTTATAAGCTTTCGGCTGATCTGGAGTAGAATGATATTTTTGCTGGACATGAAGAATATTCGCAGCATTGTGAAGCGTGTAACGCTGCCACAGCAAGCCTTTCGGCGTAATTGTTTCGGGTCTTATTTCATCTTCCCAAAATTCAATCTGCTGCTGATATGGACGAACGTCATTTTTGTAACTTAATCCTGTCAAAGCTGAACCAACAAATCCGCATCTATATTTTTTCAAACTGTCCTTCATGTTTTTTAAAACATAAGGTTCCAGGATGACGTCATCATCGAGAAATAAACTGTAAGGAGAATCAGAATGTTCCAGCAGAAATTGCCTTTGCTGCGCCATCCCTTTTGCCGGAAGATTCTTAATAATCGAAACCGGATGTTCGTGCAATTCCAATAATCGGATGATGGTTTGAATCGTCGCATCATGCATCAATGTATCTTCAAACGACTGATCTGAAATAAGCACTTCAAAACTTTTTTCTGTCTGAAAGCAAAGACTGGTAAGCGTTACCGAAAGAGCTTTCAGTCTTTCAAAAGTGGGAATCAATACATGAATCTCTTTTATTTCTTTCATTATTTTTTTGTTTTAAAAGATCATTTTAATCAAATGATTAAAATAAAATCACAACATGGTTTTTTCTGCCATTAATTTTCGAACGTTCTTTATTTCATTCTTTTGTTCTGCTTCTTCGACAATTTCATTGATCCGGTGAATGATATCTGTTGTGGAAATATCATGAACGTTCGGAATTATTTTTACTTCACAGGAGAGCTTTTTCAGGAGGGGTAATTCCGGGATCGATTTTTCAGTGTAGTCAGCTCCTTTTACAAAAACGTCCGGGTGTACTGACTTTATTAATTGAAGCGGGCTTTCTTCTTCAAATGAAATAATATAATCCACACTTTGCAGGCCAGCGAGCACTGTAATTCTATCTTCTAATGTGTTTACAGGACGATCAGGCCCTTTTACTTTTCTTGCACTTTCATCATCATTAACCCCAACAATTAAAATATCTCCTGCCTCCCGTGCCTGATCTAAAAGAGCGATATGCCCTTTGTGAATTAAATCAAAACAGCCGTTAGTGAAAACAATTTTTTTCCCTTTTTTTCTTAGTTCACTGATAGTGCTGATTAACTCTTCGTTATTAGAAATGTATTTAGGAACCGGATTGAAATAAGATTTGAGTTGGGTGTTGGTGCAGAGTGCCGTTCCATCTTTTTGAACTACAATTGCTGCTGCAGCTGCTGCAATTTCTGTTGCTACTTCCATTTTTAAATTCGCTGCTGCTGCTAATGTTAGCGCGCTGATAAACGTATCGCCGGCGCCAATCGTGTTTTTTGAATCTCTCGGAATGCACTCTATGTGATAAGGCTTTTTTCCTTTTTGAAACAGAATAACTCCATCAATATCCAGCGTCACAACAACATATTCAGCGCCACTGTTTCTTAATAATGCTTCGCTCTTTTTCTGAAGTTGTTCGATGCGTTTGTTTTTGGCAACTTTACCGATTTGCAAAAGTTGAAGCACTTCTTCATAATTCGGTTTTATTGCGAAAGGATGAATGTTTTTAAAACGGCTTACATTTTTTGAATCAACAATAACCGGCTTCGAAGAAGCAGCACCAAACGATTGAAGAGAACGAATGAATGAATCAGTGATCACTCCAAACCCATAATCAGAAATAATGACAGCGTCTACAAAATCTTCTATTTCAAAAAACTTTCTGAGCAATTCATTTTCAAGTTCTTCATCGATATCTGTTATCGTTCCTTCGTCCAAACGAAGAATAATATTTGATGACGCGATCACTCTTTTCTTCGCGATCGTTTTGCGGGATTTATCCTTAAGAATAAATTCTGTATGAACATTATTCTTATGCAAAATATCTATGAGGCACCTTGCATTGGAATCTTTGCCGAGCACTGTTAAATAGTAGGTTTCAGCTCCTAATGCTGAAAGATTGATGGCTGTGTTGGCAGCGCCACCGCAACTATAGGTTTCATTTGTTGAATTGAATACAGGTACCGGCGCTTCCCTGCAAATTCTGTCCGTTGTTCCATAAATGTACGTGTCTAAAATCGCATCGCCGATAACAAGTATTTTTAAATTCTTAAAATGATCAATAATATTTTTTATTTCTTTTTTCATATCCAATACCTCTTTTCATTCTTTTAAAATTCTATCAATAAATTTTGCCAAAAATCACTTTCAATTTATGGCCATGAAGTTTCGCGCATTGGCAAAACCATCACTTCCGGGATCACAGTTTCTGCCGGCTGGCATAAAACATATTTGATGGTTTCTGCGACATTTTTCGGGTCCTGCAACACATTGGGATCTACTTCAGGAAAACGTTCCAGAATAAATGGAGTTTGCATTCCACCGGAAACCAATGCAGTAACTTTTATATTATCTTTTCTCGCTTCAGAATGCAATGCGTGACTCAAGCCAAGCAATCCCCATTTGCTCGCATGATATGCTGAAGCATTCGGCCAGGCTCGCTTTGCAGCAGTTGATGTGATATTAACAATATGTCCGCTGCCGTTTTTCTTCATGAATGGATATACTGCTTTTGATACATTGAACGGCCCGGTAAGATTCACGCTGATCACTTTATTCCATTCATCATAGGTAATTTCTTCAATTGATTTAGTATAATCAATTCCTGCATTGTTAATGACCACATCAATCTTTCCAAAATCTTTTATGATTTGGTTGATCACATCCTGCACATTTTTTTCATCTGCAACGTTCATAGGATAACTCTTAATTTCTCCACCTGAATTTGAAATTTCTTTTACAACATTTTGTAGTTTACTTTCATTGACATCAGCTGCAATTACTTTTGCTCCATCTTCTGCCATTGTTTTGCAAATAGCTGCGCCAAGACCTTGTCCGCCGCCTGTTACTAAAATCACTTTTCCTTTTACATTGTTCATTTTTAAATCCTTTTTTAATTATTAATAAATATCATTAAGCCATAACCTGTTTAGAAATTCTCTTTTTTTGTTCGTTTACTGTTGTAAAAGTTTGCAGCCAATCTTCTGTAAATCTTTTGATATTGAACTTTTCGAGGGCTGTTGCTTTAGCGCCTTCTCCCAGTTCTTTCGCTTTTGCAGGATCTTCCAAAAGCATATCCATTTTGTTTATTAAGACATTTACATTCGTGTCAATAAAGCCTGAATAATTATTTTTTATCGTTACCGGCATTTCTGTTGTAGCAAGTCCGATCACGGGAATGCCTGTCATCATTGCTTCACAGACGGAAAGGCCTAAACTCGTATATCGGATTGGGTTGAAGAAAAAACGATATTGTGCAATGAAAGAAGGCAATTCCCTGATGTTCATTTCTCCCAATCCACCAACCTCTTCTGAACCCATTCCAACGATATCCAATGGAATTTGTTTTCTTACTTTTTCAAAAACATCAAGCCCCAATCTTCTTCCTCTTTTTACAATTCCATTGATCACTACAATTCCTTTTTTGATTTCTCCGGAATAACAAACATTTTCATCAACCATCACTCCATGTTCGATCACTTTTGTGGGGGTGCGATTGTTGTTCCACATCAGTTCATTGAAATACGTTACATGAACGAGCAACATATCCGGGTCATCTACGATATGTTTTGTATCTGTTGGAATTTCTCTTGGCGGATCATGTTCCAGATAAATTTTAGGTAACGCTCTCTGTTCTTCTGATAGAATTTCAAACTGATCTTTCAGATAATTTTTTTTTGATTGGAAAAGGATACAATCAAATTGAATATCTTTTATTTCTTCAGCATTCACATTGATCACATTGTCACCCCAGGGAAAACCATGTGTGCGACCACCATAGCCTTCTTCAGAACTTCCTTCTTTGTATGGCAAATAAAAAATACAATCAGTTTGTGTAAGGTAATAGAGATAACTTCCATGAATGTGCCACGTTAAAACTTTCAACTTTTCCTTATGTACCATACCATGCGATTTAATTAGTTTTTAATTTTATTTTCTACAGCAATTATTTTATACAAAAACTTTTCCTTGTTTTTCTTTTATTCCCTTTTGGAATAAAAGATCTTCAGCGGCAATCATAACAGCGTCAACAGTAATATCTCTTACAAAAGAAACATCGTGGGCACAGCTATTTTGCGGCAAAAAAGGATACGGGTCATTCGGAATGGTTCCACAAAAAGGACAAGCCATATTCCATGAAATTACAGGCCGGTGAATACTCCTGGAAAGCGGCCCCCAGTTGATAAGATTCGGAGCCCAGTAAATTCCGACTGTTGGTGTGTTCACTGCACGCGCTAAATGCAAAGGACCGGTGTCTGCAGCAATCACTAATGTTGCCTGCCTCAGAATTGCTGATAGTCCTCCAAGGCTTAAAGTGCCGGAAGCGTTGATAGCCTTATGTTTCATCTTGCAAATAATTTCTTCCACACCTTCACAATCATCGCGTGACCCTGTAAAAACGACTTCAAGATTTTTTTCTTTCAAACGATCTGCAAGAGGTGCGTAATTTTTAACAGGCCATGTTCTTCTGATATCGGCAACAAAGGGATGCAGAACGGCAAAAGGTTTTTTTTCAAGAAAAGAAAGAAGGCCCTTAATTTCTTCTTCATCTTCTTTTAAAACATTAATGTGGGATTCAAGATCATCTGTCTTTGCACCAACCAATGCAGCAACTTCAAGAAAGCGCAACGCTTCACTTTGATAATAGTAAAAAGGAATTGAAAGATCTATTGGTTGTGAATTTTCACTACTTAAACCTACAGTGATTCGTGCACCTAAACGATTAATAAATGGATTTGCTGAAACGCCGTTTCCCTGAAAATGAATGGCGATATCAAAATGTTCTTTTTGCATCTTATGAAAAAATATTTCCTGCTCAGAAATATTTTCAATTTCGTCTGCCTCATTTCTGATCCCTTTCATAACAGGCACAACAATTACGCGATCTATGGGAGTGCGACCAGGAATTAAAAATTCTTTATGCCATGGTTTTCCCAATAAGACAATTTCTGTATCAGGATACAATGCGCGAATAGCCTGTATTGCAGGAAGCGTTACAAGAAAATCGCCTAAAGCGTTCGCTCTTAAAATCGCTATTTTTTTAATATCTTTCAATATGCCGGAATAAAGTTTATTAAATAAAAACAAAAAGGTAAGCGACATTGAAATTCAAAATGTGTGCCTTTAAAAAGGTTGGTCTATTCTTCTTTGCAATCAAACCATTAAAACAGAAAGGAGGAAAGTTTTTTTCTAACTGAAAATTATTGTAGAAGAAAATACACAAACCGCAGTTAAAAGAATAAAAAATTTGGAATGGATTTTTCTAGAATGTCTTAAAAGAAATAATTAAAAAAATAATTCACCATGAGCCAAACAGATCCAGATGAAAAGATGTTTTTATGCAAAGCAGTAATATTCGACATGGATGGAACCTTGATCGACAGCACGAAAGCGGATTTTTTAGCATGGCAAAAATTATTTTCTTTTTATGGGAAATCATTGACCTATAAAGAATACGTTCCTTTATTAGGAATTAAAAGTGCTCAGGTTGTGAAAGAATTTCTTCCTTTAAAAAATGATGAAGAAATTCAAATGGCATTAACGAGAAAATTAGTTTTCTTTCATGAGTACATTGCTGAAAATGGAATTTATCCTGTTCCTTATGCGGATGTTTTTTTAAAACAAATAAAGCAACTGGATATTCCGGTTGCTCTTGCTACAAGCTCAAGAAAGGCAAAGATGGAAATGGTGATGACGAAAGTTGAATTGGTAACTTTATTTGATGCAATTGTTACAGGAGGCGATGTAAAAAATGGGAAGCCTGCTCCTGATATTTTTATTAAAGCGGCGGAAAAATTAGGAGTACGACCACAGGATTGTATCGTATTTGAAGATGCTTCCAATGGTGTGAAGGCAGCGAAAAATGCTTTCATGAAATGCGTGGCCGTTTCTTCAACGCAGCCGCCTGAAGCCTTGCAGGAAGCGGATTTAATCATTGATACTTTTAAAGATCTTAATTTTCCTGAATTGTGTTTACGGCTAAAGGAATCTTCTCAATAAGGCTGGCACAATTTTTATCTCTTCTTTATTTTATTCCTTAAAATATTTTAGTATGAAGATTACAAGCAGCGCTTTTAAAGATGGCGACACCATTCCTGTGAAATTTACTTGCGAAGGCCCAAACATTAGTCCTCCCCTGGAGTTTAGCGAGGTTCCTTCCTCAGCAAAAAGCCTTGTTTTGATGGTTGAAGATCCTGACGCTGACGCGAAACCTTGGGTGCATTGGATGGTTTTTAATATTCCTCCTGATGCAAAAGGTTTTAAAGAAAATTCTATTGCAAACGGAGCTGAGCAAGGATTATGTAATGGAAATACTTTGGGGTATGAAGGCCCTTGTCCTCCGGATAACGAACATACGTACGTTTTTAAATTATACGCTGTTGACGAAAAGCTTCCATCTAATCCAACTCCCGATAGAAAAAAAGTTTTAGAACAAATTCAAGGTCACACAATTGACGAAGCTGTGTTGCAGGGTAAATATCAGAAGAAAAAACAAAGCTGATTTTTCAGTAACATCTGAAACTGTTTTTTAGTAAACAAAGAAATAATGTCATTTTTTATTTTTCGATATTTCCAGCAGGAATATGCAAAAAAAACCATCTTCAATTGAAGATGGTTTTTTAATTTTTTTTGAAAATCAAATGTCTGTAATAATTCTGCTTTTCGGTTTTTCTTCCATCATTTCCACGCTTCTGCTGATGAAAGTAGTAAGTTCATTTCCTTTTAGCAAACCTTGCGACAGCAAAGCCAGATCAGTTAAATTCTTTACGAATTTTTCCTGTTGATCTTTGTTGTCTTCTTTTAAAATTTTTTGAAAGATCGGATGGTTTCCATTGACGGTTAAAGTTACTTCTTCTGGAAAATTGCCATACAAACTTCCCATCCCTCCGCCTCCGTTCATTGCCATATCTTTCATTCTTCTCATAAATTCCGGCCGAGTGGCAATTACCGGTTGTGAATCTGCAGATAACCCTTTTATTTCAACGGTTGTATGCAGGTCAGGGATTTCTACATGAAATAATTCTTTGAGTTTTTCCTGTTCATCTTTGCTTAAAACACTTTCATTATTTTCATTTTTATCAATCAGATTTTCGACAATGTCTGCATCCACTCTTACAAACTGAACATCTGTCCATTTCATTTCCATATTGTTGATGAACGCTGCATCAACAAGGGTTTCAAGCTTTACTACGACAAATCCTTTTTGCTTGGCAGCCTTGATAAAACTATTCTGCTGAACCGGATCTGTGGTATATAGCATCACCAGTTTTCCTTCTTTATTTTTCTGGAGATTTTCTGTGGCGGTTCTGTATTCTTCCAATGTATAAAACTTGTCGCCCTTGGCATCTTCATACAAATTAAATTTGTTGGCTTTCTCCAAAAATTTGTCGTCAGTGATCATTCCATACTTTACAAACAATCCGAGACTTTCCCATTTTTCTTCAAAAGATTTTCTGTCTTCTCTGAAAAGCTCATCTAATTTATCGGCAACTTTTTTAGTAATATAAGCACCAATCTTTTTTACATTCGGATCGCCTTGCAAATAACTTCTGCTGACGTTTAAAGGAATGTCAGGGCTATCGATCACACCATGCAACAGCATTAAAAATTCAGGAACAATATCTTTTACTTCATCAGTTACAAAAACCTGGTTGCTGTACAACTGAATTTTATCTTTCTGAATTTCATAGCTTTTTTTCACTTTAGGGAAATACAAAATTCCTGTGAGATTGAATGGATAATCGACATTCAAATGAATCCAAAATAAAGGAGGCTCGCCGAAAGGATACAGTTCTTTATAAAAATCCTGGTAATCTTTGTCAGTAAGTTCTGAAGGTTTTTTGGTCCATGCAGGCGTAGGATTATTAATTTGTTTCCCTTCAAAGAAAATCGGAACGGGCAAAAATCTACAGAATTTTTCAAGCATGTGACGAATTCTGTCAGGCTCTAAAAATTCTTTGCTTTCCTCATTGATATAAAGAACAACATCAGTTCCGCGCTTTTTCTTTTTTGTTTCTTCCAAAGTGTATTCAGGACTTCCGTCACATTCCCATCTTACTGCTTTTGCATCTTCTTTATAACTTTTTGTAATGATTTCTACTTTATCACTGACCATAAAAGCTGAGTAGAACCCAAGGCCAAAATGCCCGATAATATTCGCTTCGTTCTTTCCTTTATACTTTTCTAAAAATTCTTCAGCACCACTGAAAGCAACCTGGTTAATATATTTATCGACTTCTTCTTCTGTCATTCCAACTCCATGATCAGAAATCGTCAATGTTTTTTTATTCTTGTCAATAATGACATGAATATCGGTGTTTCCGATATCGCCTTTTACTTCGCCAAGAGAAGAAAGAGTTTTTAATTTTTGTGTAGCATCAACTGCATTACTCACTAATTCACGAATAAAAATTTCATGATCGCTGTAAAGAAATTTCTTAATAATTGGAAAAATATTCTCCGTTTGTACCCGTATATTTCCTTTTTGCATAATATTTTTTTTTATCGTGTTTTTTACAAAACGGGTGCCATTCATTTTTTTATGACATGCTGGCATTTAAAAAAAATCCGTTCCAAAAAGGAACGGAAATTTTTTCATTTTTAACGAATAAAAAATTTTCTTACATTGTTTTTGCCATATCGATCATGGTTGAAAGTTCTGTAACTAATTTATCATCGCTTCCATCAAAACCTACAGCTTTAAAGCGAATGACTCCATTTTTATCAATTACAAATTTTGTTGGAATGCCGGAAACCTTAAATTGTTCCACCACTTTACTGTCATCGTCCATCAAAACATGAAAATCATATTTGTTGGCTGCAATAAAATCTGCTGCATTTTTTTCTTTTTTATCAGCAGTTTCCCATGTGTCAACAAAAACAAATTTTACATCCGGATCGTCTTTGAATTTGGTAACCATCTTTTGCATTCCCGGAAAAGAAGCTTTGCACGGGCCGCACCACGTCGCCCAAAAATCAACGATCACTACTTTATTTTTTAAATCCTGAATATTTACTTTATTTCCTTTCAAATCCACCAAAGTGAAAGCAGGAGCGGTTTCTGAAAGAATTCCTTTTTTTAGTTCTGAAACCATTTTCAGGTAACTATCTTTTTCCAAGGCAGTGAGATAATCATCAAAACCATTTTCGGAACTGTGTTTTTTTGCATAGGCACGTTTCAAAATATCTTTAATAGAAGAAGTAGATTTTCCATCTTTTACAAATTGTTCCAACTGCGGAACATACTTTTTCGGAGATAAAACTTTTTCTGCAACGAGCGCATAAGTGTTATTTTCATCAGCGCTGTTCCCTTTTGAAATTTTCATTGCTGCATCTTCTGTGTAAGGAAATGCTTTTTTATAATTACCTAATTTATAATTGATCATTGCATAAGTATCTGCATACATTGCGTATGAATTAGCTCGTGATTTTTCCCATTGTGATGCAGGAAGATAATCAGGTTTTTTTTCTGTCGGATTTTTCCATTCTTTTTTTGCTATGTCAACTGCTGTTGCCGCCATTTTTTCTGCCACATCAAGATCTTTATCTGTTTGCTGAATTTCCCATGCGGTGTTGTTATAAATTTGAGCAAGATCCATTCCTTTGATATCATATTTTTTTATCGCAGCTTCCATTCCACGGTAGTCTCTATCTTGCGCGAATGAATTGATCAGATTGGTTTTGTAGTATGGCAATGAACTTTCAAGATATTTCCATGCAGAATCGTTTTTTATTTTTTCAGAAATATCATCAAGAATTTGTTCCTTCTTGGCCAGATCTTTTTCTTTCGCGAAAGTAATATTAATAGTTTCGCCTATTTTCCATTTTCCATTTGGAAATTTCTCCTTCTTTAAATCATTGATCAGTTTTGATTGCTGTGGAAGTTTTGCAATTGAATAAAGCATTTGTAATCTTGAATAATCTTCTTCATCATTCAATCCTGATTTTATTTCTGATTCAATTTCTTTTTGGATCAATGCTGGCGCTTCGTCTTTATTTACCTGGCCGTATAATCTGAGGTAAGAGACGATATTTTTCTTTTTTAAATCAGGATTTGTTTGATATTCTTCATCAGCATATTTTAATGCTTTCTCGTTGTCAGGATCAATGCCGGCATTTCTTCCAAAAAACTGGTAAAATTCTGAAAGACTTAAATTGGATCCTTTCTTCAAATGATCTCCATCATAAAGTTGAATCCAGTAACCGTTATTAAAATTATTATCGAAATTTTTATCAGCAGAAAAACTGAAAAAAACAAAATTATCTGAAGTGTCAGTGTTTATTGTGGCTGTGTAATGATTGCCATTTTTTTTGAAATTAACATCATCTGCTTTTTGTTTATTTCCCATAATGTAAACAATAGCATTAATAGGAGAAGCAGTGTTGGTAAGGGTTCCGGAAGGAGAGTAGTTGATCGTTATCTGATCTCCGGCTTTTGGTTTTTCTGGTGAAAATGAAAAATTATTTTGTCCAAAAGTTTGAACAGTCAAAAATAAAAATACTGTCAGCAAAAAGTTTTTTGTCGTCATAATAAATAGTTTTAGAAGTTAAATATAACGAAATTTTTAGTTGACCGGAAGAAAAAATTTAAAGTTGTAAAAAATAAATTGATTTTATTTCTTGGTTTACTGTAAACAAATTTTTTTAAAGTGTATTGAAATAAAAAAGCCATTGCAAAATTTACAATGGCTTTTTTATAACTGATTTATTGAAAACAGGATTAGTAATTTCTCAATTTCATTTCTACTCTTCTGTTCTTTGCACGACCTGCAGCAGTATTATTATCTGCTATCGGATTGGTTTCGCCATATCCTGTTGCAGTAATTCTGCCGGCCTCAATTCCATTTCCAATTAAGTATTGTTTTACTGAGTTGGCGCGACTTTCAGAAAGTTTTTGATTGTTTTCATCTGTGCCCACATTATCAGTATATCCATTTACATCAATGTTAAATGAAGGATTATCCTTTAAGATCTGAGCCACTTCTTTTAAAGATTTATAAGATTTTGCAAGCAATTTTGCGCTGCCTGTTGTAAAGAAAATATTGTGTGCTGCTTTATTTACTTTTTGAACAACTACAGTATCAATCACCGGACAACCAAAGTTAGAAGCAGGTCCTGCTTCTGTCGGGCATTTATCATCTTCGTCGTTTACGCCGTCTTTATCTGTATCAGGAACAGGGCATCCCTGGTAGCGGGCAACACCGGCCACATTCGGACATTTGTCTTCATCATCATTGATACCGTCTTTGTCCGTATCAGGGATCGGGCAGCCCTGGTATTTTGCCAAACCTGCAACATCAGGACATTTGTCATCTATGTCTGCAATGCCATCACCATCTTTATCAGGACAGCCTTTTAATGCTGCAATGCCAGGTGTATCAGGGCATCTGTCGAGGCTATCAACAACGCCGTCATTATCACGATCTGTAACTACCGGAATTGGAACTTCAACAGGAGCAGCCACTTCTTTTGGCTTTCCAACATTAGCGATAACACCAATTGAATGATACAAATTATTCGGAATAATATTGCTTGATAACGTCATTCTGTATTGCGATTGCAACATTATATAAACCTGGCTTTGAAAGTTAAACTGGAAGCCGATTCCCATTGGAATGTATCCGCCAATTTTTTTATAATAGGCTGCGCCCAAACCACCGGTAGCAAAAGGAGAGAAGAAATGGTTGTCAGAAATAGGACGAACATTTAATGTGGCATCAGCTTCTGCGCCCACTCCATTTCCGGGATTGGTAGTTTTAGGAAGATATTCATAAAAAACTCCGCTTACTCTGCCTGAAAAATCCAGGTATTTATTAAGTCCTTTCCAATATGAAACAGAAATAGAAGGACTCATCTGACCGAAGTGAGTAAGGTCTCCGTTTTTAAAAACAGATCGCAAAGTAGAGGTATCAATTGCTCCAGTTGAAGTAAAATCTACGAAGCCGAAATTAAATCCAAAACCATCTTGTTTTACAGGTGAAAAGGGAGTTTGCGCATTAATTTTTGTTGTGGAAGTTGCTATAAAAAGCAGAAGAGTTAATTTTAGTTTCATACTTAAATAATTTTGTGATGAATGTTTCTTTGGGATAAAAAATTAAATCGAAATGGAAGATAGACAATTTTATTTTTCACAAATAAAAAAAATAAATATTGCTACTGCTTTTGAATGCCCAAAATGATTCTATTATATTTGCAAAACTTTTTAAAAAATGATTTATACAAACTTTTGAAAAGTTTATTCAATGGCCCCGTAGCTCAGTGGATAGAGCAACAGCCTTCTAAGCTGTGGGTCGAACGTTCGAGTCGTTCCGGGGTCACTGATTTATCTCTTTCTCTTTTTACAAACAATCTCATCTATAATGCCGGATATTCAAATTGAAGAAAGCTGGAAAGAAGTTTTAAAAGAGGAGTTTAATAAATTGTATTTTCAAAATATTGTAACTTTTTTGAAAGCTGAAAAGGCGTCAAAAAAAATCATTTATCCGCCGGGTTCATTAATCTTTAACGCATTTCAACAAACTCCTTTTGAAAAAGTAAAAGTAGTGATCATCGGTCAGGATCCTTATCACAACAGGTATCAGGCGCATGGTTTAAGTTTTTCTGTTCCCAATGGAGTTGCAATGCCTCCTTCTCTTTTAAATATTTTTAAAGAATTAAAAAATGATTTGGGAATTGAAATGCCCGAAAATGGCAATCTTGAAAAGTGGACAAAACAAGGAGTTCTTCTTTTGAATGCTTCTTTAACGGTTCGGGAAAATGAACCGGGAAGCCATTCTCAAATTGGTTGGCTGCAATTTACAGATCAGATCATCAAAAAAATTTCTGATGAAAAAGAAGGAATTATTTTTTTGCTTTGGGGAAAGTTTGCTCAGCAAAAACAAGCACTGATTGATGAAACAAAACACTTTGTATTGAAAGCTGCTCATCCTTCACCATTCAGTGCCAACAATGGTTTTTTTGGATGTAAACATTTTTCAAAAACCAATGAATTGCTGATAAAACAAAAGAAAACTCCTATTGACTGGAAAGTTTAGCGAGAATAAAAAAAATACATTTTGAAAAATTTTTTTGGAAAAATATTTGCCGCGTGGGGACTTCTTACTTTTATTGTTACGCTTCTGTTGGTAGTGCTACCAATATGGTTCATACGTGTTTTTCCCGAACCTAAAAGAACAGAAAGTTTCCGGCGTATTTCAATTGTGTGGATGAGAATATTTTTTTTTCTGTCAGGATGTAATTTAAAAATATTCGGCAAAAGGAATTTTAAACGCGGTCAAAATTATATCGTTGTCTCAAATCATAATTCTTTTTTTGATGTACCTGTGTTAACACCATTTATTCCGCGGGCTAACAAAACCATTGCAAAAGCAGAACTGGCAAAGATTCCATTGTTTGGTATGATTTATAAAAGAGGATCCATTCTTCTTGACAGAAACAATAAGAAAAGCCGGCAGGACAGTTTTAGAAAAATGAAAAACGTGCTCGCGATGGGAATGGACATGTGTATTTATCCCGAAGGAACGCGAAACAAAACAACCATGCCTTTAAAAGAATTTCATGATGGCGCGTTCCGTTTAGCGGTAGAAACAGAAACTCCGATTATTCCGGCTTTGATTTTTAATACAAAAAAAATTCTTCCGTCCGGAAAATTTTTCTTTTGGCCAGGAAAAATAGAATTGCATTTTCTGGAACCGGTTGAAGTAAATAAAAACGATAATTTTCTTGTTTTAAAAGAGAAGGTTCATGATTTGATGAGTAACTTTTTTGTCACTCACAGTAAATCAACTTTTAAGTAGAAATTGTAAAGAAAAACTTACTCGATCATTTTATTTCTCATTCCATACATGATCAATCCACCAATCGTTTTTGCCCCTACTTTGTTTTTCATGTTTTGTCGAATAGTTTCAATCGTTCTGGGACTTAAAAAAATAATTTTTGAAATTTCCTCGGTTGTTTTGTCTTCGCCAAGCAATTGCAATATTTTCAATTCTTTTTCATTAAAAGTAACCGGCACCTGGTTTCCATAATGAACCCGCACATTTTTTTTCTGCATTAATTTTCCCATTACTGCTTTATTCACCAACTGGTTGAAATAGAATTCTTCATTCATACAGGTAAGAATCGCTTCATAGATTTCATCCGGGTCTGTTGTTTTAGTAAGGTAAGCGTTCGCGCCCATTTCCATCATTTTGCTGATCATTTGCTGATCATCATACATAGAAAGCACGATGATTTTCAGATCTTCATATTCCTTTCGCAACATTTCAATTGCATTAATTCCATCTATTTCTGGCATCCGAATGTCCATCAACAGCAGGTCAGGTTTTTTAATCGTCATTTTGTGCATCAGATCCTTTCCGTCTTCTGCTTCCCAAATCATTTTTAAATCCTCTTTCGGAGTTAGTGCCATTTTAATGCCATCTCTGAATATTTTATGGTCATCTGCTATGGCAATTTTGATAATAGTAGTTAGTGACATTTCAGTGGTCTTAGGGATAGTATAGTGTAAATATAAGAACTCTAACGAAAAGTTTGGTATAATATTACTTTTTCCTGTACTTTTTACGATAAAATCTAAATTTTTAGAGAAAACCTACGTTGCAAAAATTCTTTTAACCGCATAGTATTTATTCTAGAAATGTTTGCGTTTTCCGAATAAAAGAAAGAAAACATGGAAAGCATTTTCTTAATTTTTTTCTGAAATCGTAGTTTTACGATCGTAAGAAAACTAAATTTTTTCATAGTAAATTTACTATATTTACATCGTACAATTACCTGATTTTTTATGGTTAATTTACTTGTTTTTTTGGCTGAAATGCTTTACAGTTCTACGTTTTAGCGAAAATACGTGATTTAAATTATAAAAAAGTCGATTGTACAGAAACTTTTTTTGTATGAAGTTAGCCGTCTGATTACCCGAATAAAAAGCATTACAAAACAAAAAACTTACATTATGACAAAGAATGCAATTGAAACCAAAAGTCTGGCCGAAGTAGGTGAAGACATTGGATTAGCAGAAGGCACTCAGTTTGTGCAAAACTTCAGAGATGCTAATCCTGATGCAACTCCAGGTTACTACATCGGACGCAACATCATCGAACAGATTTTAAATCAACCTGGTTGTGTTGGAATTAATTTCCGCAAATGCCTGACAGAAACAAACGAAGAACATTTAGTTTACACAGGCGTAGATGCTGATGGTAAAGATATTCTTGAGTATTCAGTAGTAACCACAGCTGGTGACATTGAAAAATGCGACGGTATAGTTGCTGATAAAGTAGTTATTGACTGGACTATCTGGACTGGTACACCATCAACAGGAACTCCTAGCACCAGCACTCCAAGTACTTAGTATTTTTTTTTAATTCTAAAATATGTAGTTATATTTGATGTAAATTTTAACTGCTATTTTACAAGTACTATTATATACACATCTCTTTTTTACTACACTACCCTTAGTGTTTTTTCTTCTGTTTAAACGTAATAGAAAGGAAAAACAACTAAGGGTAATTTTATTTTATATACTTTACTGCGCTTTAAATGAAGGTTTTAGTTTTTATCTTCAAAGTATTCGCTCCTCTTCTGTTGTTTACTTATTTTTGTTCTTTACGATCCTTGAATATTCCTTTTTCTGCTATTTCATTTACCTGATTTTACCAAAAAGTTCGATAAAAAGAAGTATTGTATATATATGGAGTGCTTTTTTGCTTTTTGCCCTTATTGATTATATTTTTTTCAGTAAACCACTGGAATGGGACTCAATTGTTTCAGGAGTTGAATGCATTATTGTTCTTTGTCTTTGCATTTATTATTTATATAGTCAAATAAAAGGGACAAACAATTTATTGATTTATTCTACTTTTGATTTTTGGGTTGTAATTGCATTTCTTATTTATTTTTCAGGAACATTCTTTCTATACCTGATGACAGACAGAATGATGCATAACGTATCCTTTCAAAAGCTATACTTTATCATAAATATATCCTTCAATATCCTTAAGAATCTTTTACTGTGTGTGGCAATGACAATGAAATTAAATCACCTAGTAAACCAACAAAAAACTGATTTTCCTGAATTAGACGATGAACTATTTCTTCAAACCAATACTAATAATCAACAGAACTAAATGTTTTTTCTACAGGTAAAAGCTACATTGGGCATTTCGAGCGTACTCATACTTGGTACACTTGGAATGTTTTTTATGGCAATTACGCTGGTTTCTATTGTTGTTTTTCATCAGAGAAGAGTGATCCGTTTTAACAAGCAAATTCAAAAAATGGAAGAAGAAAAACAACAAATGTTATTACGGGCATCCATTCAATTCCAGGAAGAAGAAAGACAACGAATTGCTGCTGATCTACATGACGATGCAGGGCCTCTTCTTGCAACAGCACGGCTTTATTTGAATGAAAACCTCATCCATCAGGAAACCGCTGTTCAGCTTCAATCTATTTTTAGTGCCAAACAAATCATTGATGACAGTATTCAACTGATCAGAAATATTTCGCACAGCCTGATGCCTCCTACATTAAAAAACTTTGGTCTTGAAGCTGCGATAAAAGATCTCTTTGAAAAAATTAATGGCTCAGGAGTTATCAATGCAAGCGCAAGATTTCATGATAATCGCCAGCGTCTAAACGATGAACAGGAATTACTTGTTTTTCGTATTTTGCAGGAATTAGTAACCAATATTATCAAACACAGTACGGCTGGGTTTATTCATCTGACACAAAATGCCCAGGGAAATATTGTTTATTTTCGGATACATCACGATGGTAGAGGAATTCTTCAACAGGATTTTGAAAAGATGGAACATAATTCTGCCGGTTTAGGACTAAAAAATATACAAAGCAGAATAAGAGTGTTAAAAGGAAAAATATTTTTTGAGATCGATAATACACATACTTATTATAAAGTAACAATTGAGGTACCCAGGGAACCATTGAAATAAAGACTTGCTTTTATTAGCATAATCTATTATCTTTCGACAATGTAAGCTATAAAAATATGACCCCCGAAATTATAAATGTAGCAATTGCTGATGATCACAAAATTTTCAGGAAAGGTGTTATTCTTTCTCTGAAAACATTTCATAATATCAGGTTTATTTTAGAAGCAGAAAACGGAGAAGAATTGATTAAAGGAATTGAAAAAGAACAACCTGATATTGTACTGATGGATTTAAAAATGCCTGTAAAAGATGGCATCGAAACTACAAAGTATCTGAATAAACATTTTCCTCAGGTTAGAATTCTGATCTTAACGATGTTTGAAGATGAACGTTTTGTAGGCCATTTAATGGATAGTGGTGCAAATGGTTATTTATTAAAAAGTACAGAACCTGCGGAAATTAAACAGGGAATTATGGATGTGATGACTACCGGATTTTATCTTAATAATTTTGTCAACCGTGTATTGATCAAGAAGAATTACGCAAAGCAAAAATTCAATCCTAACCTGAGCAATCAGATCGCGATCAGTGAGAGAGAAAAAGAAGTATTATCGTTAGTTTGTATGGAATATACTGCGCAGGAAATTGCTCAAAAAATGGAAATCAGCGCCCGGACAGTAGAAGCGATAAAGGACAGACTAATGGAGCGTTTCGGCGTAAAGAATTCAGTTGGACTTGTATTTTTTGCTATGAAAAATGCGCTGATAGACTGATTGGCTCCTTTACTAAATTCTTTTTTACCGTTATTTATTTATTGTTTTACTATAACACTAAAACTGCATTTCAGGAATATGGCCTTCTGCAATCAATTTCCCTTCGGTTTTGTTTTTTATTTCCTCAATTGAAACTCCTGGTGCTCTTTCCACCAGTTTAAAGCCCCTATCGGTAACTTCTATAACTGCCAGATTTGTTACAATCTTTTTGACACATTTTATTCCTGTTAGAGGAAGCTTACATCTTTTTAATAATTTAGATTCTCCTTTTGGATTAGTATGCATCATTGCCACAATAATATTCTTAGCGCTCGCAACTAAATCCATTGCCCCACCCATTCCTTTGACCAATTTGCCTGGGATTTTCCAACTGGCAATATCTCCATTCTCACTTACTTCCATTGCTCCTAAAACAGTAAGATCTACTTTGCCTGCACGGATCATTCCAAAGCTCATAGCGCTGTCAAAAAAAGCTGAGCCGGGCAGAGCTGTGATCGTTTGTTTTCCTGCATTAATCAGATCCGGATCTTCTTCTCCTGCAATTGGAAATGGCCCCATTCCCAATAATCCGTTTTCAGATTGAAGCGTTACATTGATTCCTTCAGGAATATAATTTGCCACAAGAGTAGGTATTCCTATTCCAAGGTTTACGTAATATCCGTCTTTTAATTCCTTTGCAATTCTTTGAGCTATTTGATTTTTATCTAACATAATAATAATGAGATAATGTGCTGACTTGCTAATGTGCTAATGAACGAATTTGACAAATTAGCTAATTGATCTAACTGTTCTTTGTTCTATTCTTTTTTCATAAACGCTTCCTTTAAAGATACGATGGACATAAATTCCGGGTGTATGGATTTCATTCGGATTTAATTCACCTGCTTCTACTAATTCTTCTACTTCGGCAATAGTGATTTTTCCTGCCATCGCCATCATTGGATTGAAATTTCTGGCAGTTTCTTTATAAATCAAATTTCCAGCAGTGTCACCTTTCCACGCTTTTACCAGTGAAAAGTGTGCATCAAAAGCATATTCCATCAAATATTCTTTTCCATTAAAAACTCTTGATTCTTTTCCTTCTGCTACTTCTGTTCCTACTCCCGCAGGCGTAAAAATCGCGGGCATTCCATATCCTGCCGCCATACATCTGGTCGCTAATGTTCCCTGCGGAATAAGTTCTACTTCAAGTTCTCCGGTTAATAATTGTCTTTCAAATTCTGCGTTTTCACCAACATATGAAGCGATCATTTTTTTTAATTGCTTCTTTTTTAATAATAAACCGATTCCAAAATCATCAACTCCTGCATTATTTGAGATGCAGGTAAGTTCGGTAACTCCTTTTTTCACTAATGCATTGATACAATTTTCTGGAATACCACATAAACCAAAACCTCCCAGCATGATCACGCTTCCATTAGAAATATCATAAAGAGCTTCCTCAGCATCGTTATAGACTTTTTTCATCTGAAATTATTTTTCAAGTATTTTCTGATAATGATTTTTCCTCTTTATATTAGTATCGTTTTCTCTTTGCTTTTGAACATAAAGGCTATCAAAGATAAGCTTTAATGCATCGGGATGCTTCACGTACCAATTGTAGCTTTTATTAAAACTTGCCGAATCTGTTTGATGTATTTTAAATACTTTCTGAGACAAATTTTTTGTTTCTGCTGCTACATCAACACTTGAATCTTTTCTTGCAATTTCATTTGCCATAGTTTGTGCTCTCATTACGTCCCATAAAATACTTTTCATTTCTTTTGGCTGAATCACATCGGATGGCACCTTATTCTTTGAATAGCAGGAAACCAAAACCAATAAAAAAATCAAGTAGATCAACTTCCTCTTCATTTTAATTGCTCCTCATATTTAGTTGCTGAAGAAACGTCAAGACGTTTTAAAAGATCAAGCGCTTTTGATTTATCAGCTGGACTTGATTTTGTAAAAATTTTAATCAACTCCTGGGTTTTTGCCTGGAAGAAAAACTGCAGAATCATGGTGTTTGGGTTTTCAGTATTAAATGTGTTCAGCATGTTTAATACATTCAAAATTTGAGCTCTGGCATTTGCTTCCTGGTCGTAAAGCTTATCCATTCCCAAACGATAATAATTATAAACAGCATCATGAAAAATGGTGTATTTGCTGTTCATCAAATTCTCCGCTAACCAATACCTGTTCCTGGTTCCATCAAACGGTTTCCAACCTGAGATATTTCTTCCCTCCGGCGCATTATTGACAATATTCTGAGCCTTCTGAAAATAAATATTTCCGCCGCGCGGAGAAAATGAATCATAATCAAACCCCAGAATTATATCAATCCAGTATGCAAATACAGCTGTAAGGTTTGAAACTAATGCATCCGTCCCTGAAACTCTTGTATCATTGAATTCCAATTGCTGAAACTCAACATATTTGAAAATGATATCATTATCCTGATAATTGATCATAGGAGAGACGTAAGTAGAATTAAAAACTGGCCTTCCGGATTGAATAGTTAATGATGCTTTATAAACATTAGGATCGCCGGTAGATTCAAGATTGAGTAAAAAACTGCAATCAATTTTTTCGTTCGGATCAAAATTGTCGGAACTCCATTTGGTGTTGTTTACAAAATTATTCAATGCAGTTTGCAGGGTTTGAAATGTTTTTTGATCCACACTATTATTAACACGATTGCTCACAACACTTACTCTTGCTCTCAATTGTGAATCAGCAACACAAGAAAAAAACAGCAATAAAAAACAGAGGAATAATTTATTCATTTCTATATTGAATGATGATGTTTACAATATCGTCAGCAACTTCTTTTTTTGTTTTGGCAGCAAACTGATATTCTCTTTTATTCTTATCAAAAATAGTGATTTTGTTAGTATCGATTCCAAAGCCGGCCTGCTTGTCATTCAATGAATTCAGTATGATCAAATCTGCATTTTTTTTTGATAATTTTTTGATCGCATTTTCTTTTTCATTTTCTGTTTCTAATGCAAAACCTACAAGTGTTTGCCTTTCCGATTTTATTTTTCCTGCTTCGAAAAGAATATCTTTTGTTTTAATTAATTCCAAAGTAAACCCTTCATTTTCTTTTTTTATTTTTTGGTCGCATTTATTTTTTGGTGAATAATCAGCAACTGCTGCGGCCATAATAATGATGTCAAAAGATTGAAAATCTTTCATGCATGCTTCATACATTTCATTTGCAGAAATGACTTTCACTGTGTTTATTTTTTCATCAACTTTTATTTCTGAAGGTCCTAAAACAAGTTTCACTTCAGCTCCTTTTTTTGCTAAATTTTCAGCAATGGCAACGCCCATTTTTCCACTGGAATTATTTCCGATAAAACGAACAGGATCAAGCGCTTCATGAGTAGGCCCGGCAGTAACCAAAGCCTTTTTTCCTTTAAGAACGGATTGTTTTTCAAAAAAAACTTCGAGGTATTTTATCATTTCTTCAGGCTCTGCCATTCTTCCTTCTCCTTGAAGTCCGCTCGCCAGTTCTCCATTATTAACCGGTAAGAATTGAGCCCCATTTTGTTGTAATGTTTTGATGTTTTTTTTTGTTGTCGCATGCAGCCACATGTCTTCATCCATTGCAGGAGCTATCAAAACAGGACAATTGGACGAAAGATAAACTGCGAGCAAAAGATTATCACATATTCCGTTCGCCATTTTTGCAATTGTATTGCAGGAAGCAGGTGCAATCATCATTACATCGGCCCAACGGCCCAGCATTACATGATTTACCCATGTTTCTTCTTCAAATAGATCGAGCAGAACTTTATTTTTTGAAAGCGTAGAAAAGGTAAGAGGAGTTACGAAATTAGTTGCTCCTTTCGTCATGATTACTTTTACTTCTGCCCCAGCTTTTATAAGTAAACGAAGAAATAATGCCGATTTATAAATTGCAATACTTCCCGTAAGGCATAATAAAATTTTTTTTCCTTTTAGCACAAATAAAAATTTAGCGAAAGATACTATTAATAAAAATGGCGGAATAAACCGCCATTAAAATTATCATTTATTATGAAAAGATTTAGATTAATCAAAAAGATTATCCTCGTTTCTGCGATAATAAATTTTGTCTTCCATGAATTCGGTTGTTGCCAAAAGAGCCGGATTCGGCATTCTTTCATAAGCTCTTGAAATTTCTATCTGTTCCTTATTTTCATGAATTTCTTCAAGGCTATCTGTATGGCTCGCAAATTCTTCTAATTTATTATGCAGCTCTTCTTTTATCGCGATGTTGATCTGGTTGGCTCTTTTTGCAATCACATTGATTGACTCATATAAATTACCTGTTTTGGCTTTTACGTCAATCAGATTTTGTGTTTCAACAACATTACTGGTATTAGCGTTTTGCTGGCGTCTTAATTTGCTCATTTTGTATTTTTTTAATATTGTTTTGACTTAGATTTTTATAATCTTCTGCTTGTTTTAATAATTCGCTTTGCGGATAGCGATCAGCAAAATCAAAATAAGCAGCAGTAACTTTTTCGTATCTTTCTTCCTGTTTATCAGCAATACTTAGTTTCGCGAATTCATAATAAGATTTTACTGCCATCAACATGTATTCTTCTCCTTTTGGTGATTCCGGATATGAATTTAAAAGATTGGTAAAGCCAATTCCAGCTGCCTGGTACATTTGAAGGTTGTAATACAGTTTTGCTGCCAGGTAATCTTTTTCTTCCAGTTTCGCCCTGCATTTTGCAATGATGTCGTTAGCGTCGGCAACTCTTGGAGAATTTGGATGTGTGGCAATAAAACTTTGCATCATTCCAATTGCTTTTGTTGTATTCGTTTGATCTAATTGAACATTCGGAGATTGCTTATAAAAAGTGAGCGCATCCATATAGGCAATTTCTTCTGCCTTGCTACTGTTAGGAAATACGCCGAGGAACCCTTTGAATAAGTTTTCTGCACTTTCATAATCCTTCTGGTAATAGGAGCAGTAGGCATACTTATAATACAATTCTTCAAATTTATCTGATCCTTTGAAGACAGGGAATAATTCTTCGTACAATTGTTCGGCAAATCTGTATTTTTTATTTGCGTAATATTCATCCGCTTTCTTCAACTTGTACTCGTAATCAGTACTTTTAAGAACCTTGGTAAACTGGCTGGTGCAACCACCAAGCATCAGAAATGGTATGATCAATAAAACTACTGCTAACTTCATAAAGAGCGGCAAAATTAAGTGAATTTAAACAAAAATGAACGTAAAATAATTTTGAACAAAATTGATGTAGTTAATATTTTGATAATTGCCATAAAAAAACCCTTCCACGAAGGAAGGGTTTTTATCATTGAGCAAAAAGTGTTTTGTTAGTCTGCTTTAATATCTACTGTATTTGCTTCGCCACCGCCAACTTCGCAATTAACTGTGATGCGATCAGCACTGATACCTTCTTTTTCTGTAAGGTAAGCTTTAATTGCATTTACTCTTTTGTTGCAAAGTGCTTGTGAAGCTTTGGAAGCTGCAGGATATCCTGTAACCGTAATGTTACAAGTAGCGCTGTTTTTCAATTTTGAAGCAACTGTTGCCAACATTGCTTTAGCGTCGCTGCTAAGGCTGATGCTTCTGTTTCTGAATGTGATGCTTGGAAGATCAGTGATGTTACATGCATTTGCAGTCATCATAGAATCTCTTAAATTTTTGCAACAATCAGGCTCTGGGCATTTACCTACACCATCGGCGTCAACAGGCTGACATTGTGTTGGAGTAACCAATTCTTTGTCTTTACAATCCGGAACACCATCCCCATCAGTATCTCTTGAAACACCATGAGAATCAACAGGGCAACCAGCAGGAGTATTTGGCTCTCTGTCAAACTGGTCAGTAACGCCATCTCCATCAGCATCAGGTAATACGGGCGGTGGTATTTTCATGTGTTTAGGATTGTTGATTTCGCTATATGCATAATCCAGAGGGTTGATCCACCAAAGTGGCTGTACTGCTTTGTTTCCAACATTGAAGTTTAATCCAACTGAAAGATAATTGTAAGTATCAAAATTACCAGTAAGTACTGGATCAGAAACCGGACGTTCCTGCCATCTTTGACCATCCAACAAATCATCTTTAATTAAAGTAAATCTGTCTTCGATAGCGAGATTTACACGCTGACCTAATTTAAATGCAAGACCTGCAAGGAAAGTAGCAGAAGGTCTTAAATTCTGACCAAACAATCTTGGAGCATTGTTACTATTATTGTCAGCATTCGTTTCATAACTGTCATCCATCATATCTTTCAAAGCTTTGCGGATATCTTTTCTGTTTGTATAGCCGGAAGCGCTGATAGAAGAAAAATCGTAAGCGCTAGAACCATTTAAAGCATTGATTTTAGTATCGTAAATGGTAGCACCTAAACCAGCTCCTGCATATACAACCATTCCAGTTTTTTGCTTATGGAAACGAACATTATTAATTGTAAAAATCCCTTGTAAGGAAAGATCCTGTACATGAGCTCTGTAGTTGTAATAAACCGGAGTTGGCGCAGTATAATGAGTATTCCAGGCAGAATTGTTAGCGTATCCAATTGATGGCTTCCAATCTTGACCTTTAGCTGCTCCATAAAGATATTGCAATCTTAAAGAGAAAACATATCCCAGAGCTTTACGAACATGAATACCAAAACCGCCAGTTGGCAATTTGGATGCCACGTCGCCACTTACAGAAAACATACCACCAGAAATTCCAATTTCTGTTTCGCTTCGCGGCTTCGCCGGAAAGTCGTACGTATTATTCATAAACTCATTTTGTTGTGCTCTTCCTTTTGCGGGAACTACACTTGAGTCATAAATGTTATAAACACCAGTATCCTGTGCAAAAGCACCTGTGGATAGTAGGAAAAAGCTTCCCATTAACAGTAATTTAAACTTTTTGCTTGACATAACTTTTTGATTAATGATTTCGAAATAAACGTTTTGATTGGGCAAAAATATCAAACGAAAGCCAATATTCAAATTTTTTTTAGCAAATAATTAGATTTTGAGAGATTTATATATTCTTACAATTTTGTAAACTTATTCTGTAATTGCCTGTCATTGCTGCTTTATATTAAATATTACCGGCGTAACATTTTAAATTCGGTTTCTATTTTCATTATTTTTCATGATTTATCTGTTTCTGTCTTATATTGCCCTTTTCTTAAAAAATGCAGTTTTCAAAAAATCTTATTGCTACTGAGTTAGCAACTTTTGAACAAAAATTTGCTCAATCTGTAAAGAGCCAAACGCCTTTGCTGGACAGAATAATGAAATATATTATTAAAAGAAAAGGCAAACAATTACGGCCCATGTTTGTTTTTTTAAGTGCAAAACTTCATGGAGAGGTTAATGAATCTACCTATCGCGCTGCTGCTCTTGTTGAGCTTTTGCATACGGCTACTCTTGTTCACGATGACGTTGTAGATGAATCATTGGAAAGAAGGGGATTTCTTTCCATTAATGCCTTATGGAAAAATAAAATTGCAGTTTTGGTGGGTGATTATTTACTTTCAAAAGGATTGTTGCTTTCAACAGATGCAGGAGAATTCAAACATCTGCATATTTTATCAGAAGCTGTAAAACAAATGAGTGAAGGGGAACTGTTACAAATTGAAAAAGCACGAAAATTAAATCTGAAGGAAGATATTTATTTTGAGATCATAAGAAGCAAAACTGCTTCGCTGCTCTCGTCAGCTTGTGCTGTAGGAACATGGAGCACAAGCCAGGATGAGAAACTTACCGAGAAAATGAAACTTTTTGGCGAGAAAACCGGAATTGCCTTTCAGATAAAAGATGATTTGTTCGATTATGGAAATGATGATGTGGGAAAGCCAACCGGGAATGATCTCAAAGAAAAAAAATTGACACTGCCGTTGATTTATACTTTGAATAATATTGATCCTTCTGAAAAAAGAAAAATCATTTATATTATTAAAAATGAAAATAAAAATGCGGAGAAAATAAAATATGTTTTGCAAAAAGTAGTTGAAGCCGGTGGAATTCAATACGCGATCAATAAAATGATTCAATACCGCGATGAAGCATTAGCAATTTTATATGATTTCCCCGAAAGCGACATCAGAAAAGGATTAGAAGAGCTGGTTCGATATACTACTGACAGAAAATATTAAAGGCGCGACAATGCCTGGTTTCTCATTACCAACTATTTGCACATTAAATGTGGAAATCAAAAATGATGTTATTTGTTTCTTTACTGTAAATTAGATTTTCAAAGAAAATCAGAAACACTGAACACCGCTGCTTTATTAGCATATCAGCTAATCGGCACACTGCACATTAATTTCTTATGGAAAAAAGATGGAAAATAATCGAAACTGACGAAGAGAAAATTGAGCAACTGCATCAATCTTTATCCATTAGTTTGCCTCTTTGCAATATCCTTGTTCAAAGAGGAATCGATAGTTTTCAAAAAGCAAAAGATTTTTTCCGGCCGCAACTTTCTCAGCTTCATGATCCATTTTTAATGAAAGATATGGACAAAGCTGTTGAAAGAATTTTATTCGCAGTAAATAATGATCAGAAAATTTTGGTATTTGGAGATTACGATGTTGATGGAACAACTTCTGTGGCATTAATGTATCGTTTTCTGAAAAAAATTTATACAGAAGAAAAAATTGATTTTTATATCCCTCATCGTTATCGCGAAGGTTATGGCGTGAGCAAACAGGGGATTGATTTTGCAAAAAAAAGTAATTTCGATTTAATCATTTCTCTTGATTGCGGAATTAAGTCTGTTGAACTTATCGCATATGCATGCTCGTTAGGTTTGGATTTTATCGTTTGTGATCATCATCTTCCTGATGAACAAATTCCTCCTGCCATTGCGATCTTAAATCCAAAACAAAAAGATTGTAATTATCCTTACAAAGAGCTTTGCGGTTGTGGTGTTGGCTTCAAATTAGTGATGGCTCTTTCACAACGGTTAGGCCTGCATGAAAATGAATATTTATGTTATCTCGATTTGGTGGTAACGGCCATTGGCGCCGACATTGTACCAATAACAGGGGAAAACCGCATCCTTGCTTTTTATGGTTTGCAACGATTAAATTCTTCTCCGTGTGCCGGAATAAAAGCGTTGATAAAATTGAGTAAAATAGAAAATAAATTTTCAATCAATAATGTAGTTTTTATTATTGCTCCGAGAGTAAATGCTGCAGGAAGAATGGACGATGCAACCAAAGCGGTAAGAATGTTCATTGAAGATGATTTTGAAAAAGCAATGCAGTTTGCAGAAATGCTTCACAGCGATAACAGCGATAGAAAAGATGCGGATACAAGCATCACCGAAGAGGCTTTGTCAATGATTTCAAATAACCCGGAAATGGTGTCAAGAAAAACAACCGTAGTGTTTCAATCGCACTGGCATAAAGGTGTGGTTGGAATTGTTGCAAGCCGGTTAATTGAAACTTATTATCGTCCAACTGTCGTTCTTACGCTCGGAGAAAAAATAGTCGGCGGAAGTGCGCGCAGCGTCCCCGGATTTAATTTATATGAAGCCATTCATGCGTGTCGCGAGCATCTGATTGGCTATGGAGGCCATTTTGCAGCAGCAGGAATGTCAATGCATCCTGAAAATGTGGATGCTTTCAGTAAAAAATTTGAAGAAGTTGTTTCAGCACGAATCGATCCTTATTTGCTAACTCCTGAATTGATCATAAATGCTGAAATAACTTTTAAGAACGTCAACAAAAAGTTTTACAAAATCGTTGAAGAAATGGAACCTTATGGTCCCGAAAATATGCGACCTGTTTTCATAACAAAAAATGTCTCAAACACTTCATGGTCAAAAATTGTAAAAGAACAACACATCCGTTTTGTAGTGAAAAATGAAAACATTATTTTGACGGGAATTGGTTTTAATCTCGCTGGAAAATTTCATTTATTATTAATGAACAAACCGGTTGATATTGTCTATACCATTGATGAAAATGAATGGAACGGAGAAACCAATATTCAGTTGAAAGTGATCGACTTCCGGCTTTCCGAAAATGATTCCAATTAGTCCGAATGAAATTTCTCTATTACTTTAAATATTTTTATTTCATCGCAAAAAACTGGAATGTTAAGCTGGCTGCTTTTACAGTTTATCATGAAATAAAAGGGGAGAAAAAATATCAAATTGATACGATCAGGATCGACAATCTTCAGCATCAAAAAATAAAAAGCAATAATTTAAAACACGCTTCCATTTACCAGGGAACGAATTATTTTATCATTGAAAAAGCATTTGAATTTTTAAGAAATGAAAATGCGAATCATAATATCGTTGACTTTGGCTGCGGCAAAGGAAGAGTGTTGATCGTAGCCGCTTTTTATGGATTTAAAAAAATTACCGGAATTGATTTTGCCGAATCATTATGCCGTGAAGCAGAGTTGAATATTGAAAAAATAAAACGCTTATTTCCTAAAACAGATTTTGAAATCGTTTGTGATGATGCTGTCAATTATTCTATCGAAAATGATAGCAATGTTTTCTTTTTCTTTAACCCTTTTGATGAAATAGTAATGTTGCAAATTGTAAAGAACATTTTATCGTCTTTCAAAAAAACTGCACGAAAAATTTATATCGTTTATGTCAATCCTTTGCACAAAGAAATATTTTTGAGTGCTGGTTTTGAAGAAGAATATTTTTTTAGGAAAATGCAATACCTGGAGTTTAGTATTCTGTCAAAAGAGTCTGAAGAAATGTAAACATAAAAAATCGTTTTGCAGTGAACGAACAAATTCTTTTGATTTTTTATTTTGCTTTTTTTATAAATATTAAATATGCTCTAAAACCTTTTCAATAGTAGGAAAAGTATTGGAAAGATATTTTTCTAGATTTTCCTTTTTTACCCAAATAATTTCTGTGATATTTTCTTCGGTTTGTGGAACCAATTTTTCATCTCCCGTTGCCTTCATCAAATACCAATGTGACTCTTTTAAATTATGTTTTCCAAATTGAACATACGTGTGATAAGTAATTTCAAGTGGTTTAATTATCTCTACTTTATGTAATCCCGTTTCTTCTTCTACTTCTCTTTTTGCACATTCTTCAATCGTTTCGCCTTCATCTAATTTTCCTTTTGGTAAATCCCATTTTCCACGGCGTAACATCATTAAAATTTCTCCATTTTTATTTTTTACCAAACCACCGGCAGCTTTTATTAAATGAAAGTGCTTGAAAAATTTCGATTTTAATTTTTCAAAATTTTCTCCTAAAATAATGCCTGCGTGAAATTGGGGTTTATTAATTTCATACAACAAAGAATTGATGGCTGCGGTCGAAAGTTCATCAATAAAAACCGCGTCAGGATGATGCCGGTATTCATTGATCTCCGGAGTGATTTCATCACCAATAAAAACCGGTTTTTCATCAAAGTAAATTGTAATGTAGCTCATACGTGTTTGTTATCTTCGCAGCATGACTGATAAAAAAGCAATAGCTGAAAAGCTTTTACAAATTAATGCAATTAAATTAAATGTTCATCAACCTTTCACGTGGGCAAGCGGTTGGAAAAGTCCGATTTATTGCGACAACAGAAAAATTCTTTCATTTCCCTTTGTACGCGATTTTATTAAATCAGAAATGTGCAACGTGATTTTCCAAACTTTTCAAAATGCTGATATGATTGCAGGTGTTGCCACCGCTGGAATTCCATGGGGAGCGATGGCTGCGGACCAATTAAAGCTTCCTTATATTTACGTAAGGCCAAAACCAAAAGAACACGGATTGGGAAACCAGATTGAAGGCTTTTTTGAGCGAGGAAAAAGGGTACTGGTTGTCGAAGATTTGGTTTCAACCGGAAAAAGCAGCTTACAGGTAGTAGATGTTTTAAAAAATGCGGGACTTAATGTTGATGGAATGGTTTCTATATTCAATTATGGATTTCCGGAAGCGAAAGATGCTTTTGAAAAATATCAGCTTACTTTAAAATCTTTGACAGATTATGATTCCTTAATTGCTTTGGGTATTCAACAAAATAAAATTCCTAAAGAGGATCAAAAGGCGTTGTTAAACTGGCGCCAGGATCCAGCAAATTGGAACGTTAATTCTTAAATTCGACAAAATAATTATCTATGAAATCGTTGATTCTTGGCATTTTTGCCCTTGCTGCATTTTCTTCTCCCGTTTTTGCACAACAAAAGGCCGTTCAAAAAGCGGTTATTCAAACTCCTGGTGTGCAGGACGAAGCTTGTAAAACCCGTATTGAAAAATTTTTGGTGCATGAATATGGAGTTTCTTCTGTGAAGGCAGATTTTAGAAGACATACCGTTACGGTGGTTTGGTACACAGACAGAACTAACATCGAAAATATTAAAACTGCATTGGCAAATATGGGATATGATGCGGACAATATAAAAGCTGATCCAGATGCTTATAAAAGACTTCCTGCTGCCTGCAGACATACAATTCCGGTGAAAAAAGATTCGGCAAAATAAAGGATCGGTTCTTCAAAAAATTAAAATGCCCTGCTGAAACAGGGCATTTTTTATTGGCCTACTAACCTTCAAAAAAATCAAAAACGTTTATAGAAATTAAAATTACGGATTAAAAAATGAAAATCGTTCTTTTGATTCATAATTTACCGGAAAATTCATAAACACATTTGCCTTTCCAACTTTCACTTTTCCGGCGAGACGAACCAAAACTTCTTTGCCAATTAATGTATTCCACGCGTTTTTAAAAATGCTTTGCATGTTCACATCAAAACGAATAGGAATACTAAAAGTATCTCGCCTTGGAATTCTGATCAATGTATCCATTGAACTATGGCCAAATAAATTTCCATTAATAAAAATATCCAGGTCGGTACTTCTTAATTGCATTCCATAATTATTCGGATTGTAATATTCCAGGTCTAATGAAACTGCTGTTTGATCAAATCCAAGAGTTTTAATAGAAAAATTATGATAGGTCTTGTATTCCAACGCCTTGGGAGAGGAGCATGACATAAAGGCAAAAATTACCAAAACCAAAAAGCAGTTATTTCTTTTCATTTTTAAAAACGATTTTGAATTTCTTTCCAAAGATAGGATTGTTTCAGCTAAAGCAATTAGTAATTCTTAAAAAGGATATTAAAAAAGTATAACTAATAAAAATAGTATATCAAATTAGCATCTAATTTGTTGAAGATAAAATGGATATTTAATATAACATAATAAATTGGTTCAGAATTTTTAATAGTATTTTTTAAAAAATTACTTCTAACTACTGAGTATTACGAAGGATCTGAATTTATGTCATTAAATTTAAATAATTTGCTCATTTTAAGTTGGTTACATAATTATTTAGAATTTTAATTTTAAATAAAATAGACATTTTTGGAAATTATAATGCTTCCTCCTCTTTTTTAAATTTTTAATTTAAAAAAAACGATTTTTTAATTCTGCAATGAAATATAGGAATGAAATAATGGCAGTTGTCTTTTGGTTAGTCTTTCTATGACAAAGGAAAGAGTACGTTTATATTTTAATAAAAGTTATCTAAAATTTTTCGTTTAAATAAATGTTGTATTAGCTTAAATTTATTTTTTATATTATTTTTTTAAATAGAACTTGCTTTTTATTGAAAATTTTATAAAAAATTAAAGACAGTAATTTTACGGTGTTTGCAAATTCGGTTCGCGCACTTTATGTTTGCATCAGATTATGGATGTCGTTTACCACATTCGTCGTTATCAAAGAATCCTCTTCCTTATAAAAATCGCAGAATACTTAATCGATTTTAAACCTCAAACACAAGGGATGGATTTAAACTTTACCTACAAGAATCAATTTCATTTCTTTCTTCTTACTTTCTTTAATCATTTCATTGCTGTTAATAAAGCGAATTGAAGATTAATTTTTTGTCTTTGCCAGGCAAAAAAAGTATGTGGTATTTCCCTCTTTGATGTTTAATAAAAATTGAAGCGATAACTGCAAATAAGTCCAATTTTATTGAAGCTCGAATCTGATATTCATTGTAAACTTTAAAAAATTATACAATGAGAAAACATATTTTATTCAACATGGCTTTTGTAGTTCTTTTTATGACGGTTAGTTTTTTCTGCAATGCTCAAAGCAGGAATCAGCCCAAAATTGAGATCACTGATTTTCATATTGAGAAGAATCAAAACAAAGTGCAGATCAATTGGTCAACAGATAATAAAGTTGCCACGAATTATTTTGAAGTGGAAAAAAGTAATGACGGGAAAAAGTTTAAGACCATTGCGTATGTGTTAGGAGCTGATCCAACAAAAAAAGATTGTGATTGCTATGCATATTCCGACAAAGTGGCTACCAGTTCTAAAGAAGCATTTTATCGTCTAAAACATGTAAATACCGACGGACAAGTGGAATTTAGTGAAGTAAAAACACTTGCTTTAAAATAATTAAACTCGTTTTCTTTGGGGGTTACAGAACCTGATTGGTTCTTAACAAACGCCGCATTTCTATGCGGCTTTTTTGTTTCCGAATTTTTCGTAAGGACAGTAAAGAAACAAATAAGTCATTTTCTTTTTTAGGTGATAAATATTTTTAAAATAATTGTTTAATAAGATAAAATCAATTTGAAAATCACTAATTTTCGAAACCTTAAAATAACTGGAAATGCATAATGAGAGTTATAAGTTTGATTATAAGATTTACGATTCAATAGATGAATTAAATTCCGAGGATGCGCAATTATTAAGAGAAGCAAGGAATGTAACCCAATTTGCTTATGTCCCTTATTCCGAATTTAGGGTAGGAGCCTTTGCAAAATTGGTAAATGGAAAAACAGTAAGCGGTACGAACCAGGAAAATGCTTCTTATCCGGCAGGAATTTGTGCAGAAAGAACTTTGATGTCAACAGCTTCATCATTATTTCCCGGAGTAGGAATTGAAACAATGGCGATTTCTTACCATAATTTAAATGGAAAAAGCGATCGTCCGATAAGCCCTTGTGGAATTTGCCGTCAAACACTTACTGAATTCCAGGAAAGAACGAGCCATCCGATTCGCATCATTTTGAGTGGAATGGAAGGAAAAGTGCAGGTAATAGAAAACGCATCAGATCTGCTTCCTCTATTATTTTCCGCTGACGACATGAAATGAGGCAGACAAAGTGATAAGTGCAAATAATGTGTTTTCTTAATCCAATACTTTTAAACTTTTTTCTATAATTTTTACGCAATCTGATAGCTGCTCTTTTGTGATAACTAATGGAGGTGCAAAACGAATAATATTGCCATGAGTTTGCTTTGCCAAAAGCCCGTTTTCTTTTAATTTCAGGCATAAGTTCCAGGCAGCATTTTCGTCATTATGATCAATAATGATGGCATTGAGAAGTCCTTTGCCGCGAATCTTAAGAATATGTGGTGAGTTTATTTTTTGTAATTCTTCCCTGAATACTTTTCCTAAATTTTCCGCATTTTGAGACATATTTTCTTCTTTCAACACCTGCAAAGCGGTGATAGCGACTTTACTGGCCAAAGGATTTCCTCCATAAGTGCTTCCGTGCTCGCCCGGCTGAATAGTGAGCATGATCTCATCATCTGCAAGTACGGCGCTAACAGGCATTGTGCCACCACTTAAAGCTTTTCCGAGAATTAAAATATCAGGACGAACATTTTCATGATCGCAACAAAGCATTTTTCCTGTACGTCCTAATCCCGTCTGAATTTCATCAGCAATAAAAAGAACATTGGCATCGCTGCAATATTGTTTTGCTTTTGATAAATAACCTTCATCTGGAACATTTACTCCGGCCTCTCCCTGGATAGGTTCCAGTAAAAATCCGGCAACATTTTTATCTTTCAATGCTTCGGCAAGAGAAGGAAGATCATTGTAGGGAATCACTTCAAAGCCAGTAATGTAAGGGCCGAAATTTTCTTTGGCAGTTGGATCAGTGCTGAAAGAAATAATGGCTAAAGTTCTTCCATGAAAATTTCCCCTGCAGACAATGATCTTTGCTTTATTTTCTTCTACTTTTTTTACTTTATATGCCCAATGTCTGCATAGTTTCAACGCTGTTTCTACTGCTTCAGCGCCGGTGTTCATTGGCAATGCTTTATTATATCCAAAAAATTCTGTAATAAATTCGGTAAAAAGAGAAAGTTCTTTACTATGAAACGCACGGCTGGTTAGGGTCAACTTCTGAGCCTGTTCTATTAAAGCCTGTATAATTTTCGGATGACAATGTCCCTGGTTTACTGCCGAATAAGCGCTCAAAAAATCATAGTATTTTTTCCCTTCTACATCCCAAACAAAAACTCCTTTTCCTTCTTTTAAAACCACAGGAAGCGGATGATAATTATGAGCGCCATATTCGTTTTCAAGATCAATAAAATGGCTGGTTTGAGAAGCAGTGGATTGTGCTGACATAAAATAACTTTTAAAAATGTAAAATAAATGGGAATGGGAAAGAGAAATGAAACGGACGATATCGTTAGAATCTGTGATTTAAGAAATCCAGATTTTTTGATAAGAAAGATGGTATGTAAGATAGAAGTTTCAATTCTTTTTAATTGCAACAAAGATATAAAAATTTATCCTGCTTTAAAAAATATAGATTCGAGTAAACCGATAAATAAGTTCTTTTTATTTTTTAATAATCTTTTGTGGAATAAAAAAAGAGAATCATTTCTGATTCCCCTTTTTTGGTTTATGCGTGTGTAATATTGTTTGATCAATCTATTGTTTGATCACTTTTCCGTTATAAATTATTTCGCCGGAATTATTCGTAATTGTAAGAATATACATTCCTGTTTGCAAACCGCTGATGGTGCTAAAATCCTTTCTGGTATTGCCTGGAGAAAGAGACCACTTTTCCAATGCGATTTGTTTACCAGTAATATCAATTAATCTTGCAGAAACCAGGAGCGATGAAGGACTAGCAAAATTTACTGAAAGTGTATTGTGGAAAGGATTGGAGAGAACACTGATAGAAGTTTTTTGCAAATCCATTTTTACGGTTACAGTTTTTGAATAAGTGGTTGTTCCATCAAGATCAACCTGTTTCAAACGGTAGTAATTTACTCCTGAAAAAGGATCAGCATCAAAGGCATTATAATTTTTGGCAACCTGGCTGTTTCCAGCGCCATTTACAGTAGCTACGACTGTCCAGTCAGAATTTCCATCTGCACTTTTTTCTACCTGGAAATATTTGTTGTTGAATTCCTGTGCAGTTGACCAATCAATACTTACGCCATTCCCTTTCCGACGTGCAGAGAAATCGGTTAGTTGAACAGGAGTAGGGCCACCTGCAGGGCATAATGACAAACTGATATCATCTATTGCAAAATCATTTCCACAGCCACCGCCCGTTGAATCAGCAATGGTAATTCTGATTTCGGTTGGGAAAAAAGCGCCGGTGGAGGGCAGGGTAAAAGTAGAACCTTGGTTTACCCAAACCGGTGTGTTGGAGGCCGGCACAGGAGTTGCTTCAAAAGGCGAACCTGAAAGAGAAACCCAGGTATTGTTTTCAGAAAGATATTCTACACGGAAATTCAGTTGCGGCATTAAAGGATCTGGAGAGCAAATGCCTGCGCTGTCTACATTCAGAACATATAAACCAACGGAATAATTTCCTTCAGTAAATCCATGAGTGTTGGTAATCGTATGTTGATAAAAAGTACCATTTAGGCCATTTGCTACCAGCATTTTTCCATTAGTATTTCCGGTATGGTCTGCAGAGGGAATCCATTCTGGTTTTTGTTGACTGTTGTCGATGATTCTGTAAACTCCTTCGCTGGTTAAACTGCCGGTTTCCTGGTAATCATAATCCAAAACATCAGGGCTGCTGGTGGCGGTAGTTCCTGTGCCAAAATCCTCATGCCAGATAACTGTTGAATTGGGACAACCAACCTGTGCGTTGATCGAATTGGAGCACAAAAAGGCCAATAGAAAAGACAAGCACAAAGAAAGTTTTGTGGAGAGCGTAAAGTTCTTTTTCATACTAAAATTTTATAGTTTAAAAAATTACATAAGCAAAAGGCTTTACGAAGCATTGCAGACGCAATAAAGGATGTTGGGGGAGAATTTCTATTAAGGAGAAAGGAAGAGGTTTTCTGAGGAAGAGGAAAGACAAATTTAATGGTATTTTTTAAAAAACAATAGAAATGCCATATTTTTTTATTTAAAAGGGAAAGGAGCTGATGAAAAACGAGTCAATTATGGCATGCTATTTATGGTTTTTCTATTAAAAAATAGACACATCATGAAAAGAAAAACAGCGTTTATACTTGTTGCAGCAATTTTAAGTTCTACTTTAGCTTTTAGCCAGGATACATCTGAAAATCAAAAGCTTTCTCAAAACAAAAATATTCAGGCTCAGCCATCTAATACCCAGGTAAATCCGGTTGAAAATCATACCTATTATAATAACAACACCACTCAATATAATGGTGTCAATTCTCAATATAAAAACATACCTCAATATGATAATTCAATCCATGTTTACAGGGATACAAGGCTGGGAAGCAGTTCACCTTTATATAATACTTACGAAAAAAATGATAACGGAGCCGGTGCTATAACTACAAATCCGAACAAAGGCGGTGGAGGAGAAGTGCCTTTACCTGCAAATTTGGGTAACCAGATTCCTGTTGATACAGCGGCAAATAATACCATGCAAAGCAATAGTTATGGAGCCGACAGTTCTCATCTCAATAAATGATAAAGATTATTGCAACTGCATTTCAAACATTTTTGGCCAGTATTTGCCAGTGATATACAGTTTTTTGGTAGTACTATCATAGGCGATTCCATTTAAAACTGCGTCGCTGCTGGTTTTTGCTCCCGGATCATATTGCTGAAGCAAACCGGTTAAATTCATTTTGCCAACCACATCTCCATTAGAGGTATCGATTTTTACAATATCATTCGTCAGCCATCTGTTTGCGTAAACGTATCCATTGATCAGTTCCAGTTCGTTAAGACTATCCACTTCCCCAAGATTGTTCTGGACAGTAAGCACTTTATTGATTTTCATGTCCTTTTTACTTTCATCCGGCTGAACAAAATATAATTTAGAAGAGCCATCGCTGATAATAATATTAGTGGTGTCGTGAGTAGCTCCCCAACCCTGCATATTCCAGGTTAAAGTATTTATTGGATGGGTAATGTCATCCAGATTATAAACAAAAATTTTATTGTTTTGCCAGGTCAGCTGGTAAATTTTATTGTGAAAAATGGTAATGCCTTCGCCAAAAACAGAAGTGTCGGGAATCAAATAATCTTTTTCAACCTGTCCTGTTTTTATATCTACAATTCTCAAATTCGAAGTGCCCCATTCGCCCGTTCCTTCGTATAATTTCCCATTGTGAAATTCCAATCCCTGAGTATAAGCTTTTGGATCGTGAGGATAAACAGCATCAACTTTAAACATAATCGCAGTTGGCGGCGGAATTGGTTTTGTTACAGGAAGTGAATTATCATAATCAGGAGAGGAAGAATTATGGCAGCTAATTATTAGCAATAAGCACATTCCTAGAAGAAGTTTGTAAACCATTTTGTCATTTTATAAAATGTAAAAATAACAAACTGGAACTTTAAATGCCTGTTACTTTAAAAAATAAATCCGGAAAAATTTTTAACTTCAAATAATATTGCCTTTATTTGTGCTCTGAAACTAATGATAGCGTGCTAACTTTCACGTTCCATTCCTTTTTAATTCCTTATCCTTTGTAAGAATTCAATTCAGCACCTATGTAATCCCGCATTTGTTCATCGCTCAAAGAAAACACTGAGTATACAACGGGGAATACATGAAATTTTTTTTTACAATTGTTTGTTCAACTTTTGTTTTATATTCTTCGGCTCAACGCTGTGGGACAGTTGAATACCTAAATGCTCATCCTTTAAACAAATATTCTGTTCTAAGAACCGAAACTCCCAAAACTGCCAATCGTGATACTTTAAAAGATGAAGTAATTGTAATTCCGGTAGTCGTTCATGTTTTATATAATACCAGCGGTCAAAATATCAGTGATCAACAGGTTCTTTCCCAAATCGTTTCTTTAAATAATGATTACAGGAGGCAGAATGCAGATACAATCAATACTCCTTTGCCTTTTAAAAACGTAGCTGCAGATACAAGAATTCAATTTTGTCTTGCGAAAGTAGATCCAGACGGAAGATACACTACCGGAATCATTCATAAATTCACTAACGTAACCCAGTTTCTTGCAGACGATCAAATGAAATTTTCTTCAAAGGGCGGAGATGATGCATGGAATGCGACCAAATACCTGAACTTGTGGGTTTGTAATCTTTTTGGACGAACATTAGGATATGCTGTTTTGCCCGGAAGCCCAGTTGAAAAAGATGGGGTGGTAATAAAATATACGGCTTTTGGAACTATTGGAACTGCAGCAGCACCTTATAATAAAGGGCGAACTGCAACTCATGAAATCGGCCATTGGCTTGGTTTAAAGCATCTTTGGGGCGACAGTACCTGCGGTGATGATGGAATTGCTGATACACCTCCGCAGGAAGGTGCCAATATGGATTGTCCTTCCTTTCCGCACACTTCTTCCTGCTCGATCAATCCTTATGGTGACATGTTTATGAATTATATGGATTTGACTAATGATGCTTGTATGAATCTATTTACACAAGGTCAAAAAGCAGAAATGAGGAGTTTATTTGCATTAGGAAATCCAAGAAATTCTTTGCTCAATTCAATTGTTTGCGATAGCGCAAATGCAGAAGGTGGCCCGCTTCCAAAAGATTCGCCTGCGTCAGCTTTGAAAGTAATTATTTATCCTAATCCGTTTGATAATATAATTAATATCGCTTCGAATAAAGACAGTGGTTTCGTTGGAAAAACAATGAATTTATACAGCGTTACCGGTAAGCTGGTTTTGACCAAAAACATCCAGTCGCAAAATACTATTCTGAATGTAGATGGCCTTCCATCAGGAATTTATATTTTGAAGATCGAAGGTAAAAATGGAGGAATGATTTATAAATTGGTCAAACAAGCTGCAGGTAAAGGAAATTGACGCTGGTTTATTTTGACAAATTTTTGAGAGAATTTGGTAAATCCTTGAATAGTTTTGTTACGTAATTAAAAGCAAAACTTATCATGAAAAAAGTATTCTATTCAGTTTGTCTTTTGATTTGCACTTTTCTTACCAATTGCACTCAATCTCAAACACCCGACAAAAACAAATATCCGGATCCCGAAATTGTTAATTCATATAAAGACTTTCCAGTCCGGTTTACTGATGCGCAATGGAAGCAAAAATTAACGCCGGCCCAATATTACATTTTACGCGAACGGGGAACAGAAACCGCTTTCAGCGGAAAATATAATGATTTTTATAAAAAAGGAACTTACTATTCTGCTGCTTCTTTACAGCCGATCTTCAGCTCAGAAACTAAATTTCATTCAGGAACAGGGTGGCCGAGTTTTTATGCGCCGATCAATAAGAATGCAGTTAAATTGGTTTTAGATAAAAGCGATGGAATGACTCGCTGGGAAGTGGTAGATTCTAAAACAGGGTCGCATTTGGGACATGTATTTGATGATGGACCAGCGCCAACTTTTAAAAGATATTGCCTGGATTCTGACGCACTTATTTTTGTTCCGGAAGGAGGGAAGCCACCGGTAAGTTCTAAATAAAAATTTCCAGGATTTTTATAGTAAAGAAAGAAATAATTGCTTTTTCTATTCTCTCTCCAGTGAGAGCATGATCTTTTTAGTGCTTCCAAAGTCTATGTGCTGATGTGCCTGAATTCCGGTTTTCTTTGCCGCTTCCACTAGCATAAAGCGATCATCGAAATAAATGCATTCTTCCGGTTTAGCCTGGGCAATTCCTAAAGCAAGTTGAAAAATTCCGGGATCAGGCTTTCGCATTCCTACTTCGCATGAAGAAATAAACGCGTCAAAAAAATCATGAAGTTTAAAGGTTTTGATCCGGTATTCATTTAATTCGCGCGGTTCATTATTGATAGAGATCACTTTAATATCTTCATGTTTATGTTTCCAATCAATCATCCAGGGTAACATTTCCGGAAGTTGCTTTGATTGATCAAACATAAACTGCTTGAATTCTTCTTTTGTAAAATCTCTTTTTTTGTTGAAAACCACGGTGTTTAAATAATCATCCAAAGTAATTTTTCCCATTTCATAAACATTGAAAATAAAATCATGGAGCAGATCCATTTCTTCATAATCAATATTGAATTTTTTTGCAGCTGCCTTTCTTGATTCATGTCCCCAGCCGTTTGTAAGCAGCACTCCTCCTATATCTGAAAATAAAATCTTAATTCTTCGCTTCATAAAATGTTTGATTCTGAATCTCTTTTCTTCTATATTTAAAAATATCGTTCACGCGTTTCTTAATTCTATTTCTTTTATTTTCATTAAGCGTCTCTTGTGCCTTTCTGCTCCGGTAAATTCTGCATTTAAAAATGCCATTACAAATTCTTCTGCAGCTGCAAAACCGGTAACTCTTCCTCCAAGACAAATCAAATTCATATCATCATCTTCCACTCCCTGGTGAGCAGAAAAATGATCATGAATCAATGCCGCTCTTACTCCTGCAATTTTATTCGCAGCAACTGAAGCGCCAACGCCGCTCCCGCAAATGGCGATTCCACGACGAACTGTTTGTATCGCAACAGCTCTTGCCAATGGAACCACAAAATCAGGATAATCATCTTTTGTGTCTAATTCAAACGCGCCAAAATCTTTTACATCATATCCTTTTTCTTTTAAAAAAAACTGCAGAATATTTTTTAGTTCAAAGCCACCATGATCGCAGGCAATTCCAATTTTCATTTTATTCATTTTAAAAAAACTTTTTTGTAAGTTGAAAATTCCTTGCTCAAATTTATTTGATATTTCTTTAAGAATGGATTTTTTCAGTTTAGTCGCTTTTATTTTTTTTGAATCAATCTGTAAATCAGTTTTATTTCAGGCGAAAAAAGTTTTACTAAAATATTCTCTAAAACGCTAAAAATTAACCATTTTTGCAGAAGAAAGATTTTTGCAATTATTGCATGTGTAAACATTTCCCCAATAAAATCCCCCTTTAAAAATAAAAACCTCAATTCATGTCAGACTGTAATTTTAATATCCCATTCACCGGCCCCATATTAAATGCAATTTCGAGAGCAAAAAGCGCAATAGAAAATCAAAATGGAATATTTAGCG
>JBQCIM010000121.1:0-24886 GCA_051953735.1 Ginsengibacter sp. | reverse complement strand
TTCACCACTGCCGAATTTCCATTCGTCTGTATTGAAGTATTTTTGCAAAGATCATTGATCTGAATTTAATTATTAGTCATAAAAATTCAAAGAAATTATGCAGCGTATCGCCGAATCAGAATTGATCCTTAACTCCCGTGGCGCTATTTATCATCTTGATTTAAAACCAGATGAACTTGCCCAAAATATCATTACTGTTGGCGATCCTGATCGTGTGAAAGAAATAAGCAAACATTTTGATAAAACTGAAGTGAAAAGACAGCATCGCGAATTTGTAACACATACGGGATTGGTTGGTAATAAAAGAATTTCTATTATTAGCACCGGAATTGGCCCCGATAATATTGATATCGTTTTGAATGAATTGGATGCGCTCGTTAATATTGATTTTGAAACAAGAACGATCAACTCTCAATTAAAACATTTGAATATTATTCGCATTGGCACATCTGGTTCTTTGCAGGCCGATGTTCCGGTAGATAGTTTTGTTGCCAGCACTCACGGGCTTGGAATTGATAACCTGATGAATTTTTATTTGCATGAAAGCAATGAAGAAGAAAAACAATTGCTACAATCTTTCGTTACTCAAACTCAGTTGCACAATGGCTTTGGCAATCCATATATTTCTGCAGCTTCTATGCATTTATTAAAGCATTTTGTCGATGGCTATCATCATGGAATCACAGTTACATGTCCTGGTTTTTACGGGCCACAAGGGAGAGTTTTGAGGCTTGGAATTTCCAATCCTCAATTGATTGAGCGTTTGACTTCTTTTCAGTTTGGCGACAACCGTATCACTAACTTTGAAATGGAAACATCAGCAATTTATGGACTCGGAAAGGCTTTGCATCATAATTGTCTCTCATTGAGTGCGATAATTGCAAACCGTATTCATAAAAATTTCAGTAAAGATTCTTTAGCTCTTGTTGAGAAATTAATTGTAAAATCTTTAGAAATTATAACAGAAAAATTGTAAAAAATGAAAATCAAATTTGATAAATATCAGGGGACGGGAAATGATTTTGTGTTACTTGATAACCGTGACAATATTTATGATAAAATTTCCAATGATCAGATAAGAAAAATGTGTGACCGGCATTTCGGAATTGGCGCAGATGGATTGATGTTGTTGAATAAAAAAGATGGTTTCGATTTTGAAATGATCTATTATAACGCGGATGGAAAAGAAGGTTCGATGTGTGGAAATGGAGGCAGATGCATCGTGCAGTTTGCGTCAGAGCTTGGGATCAAAAAAAATGAATATTCATTTCTCGCTACTGATGGAACTCATGTGGCAGAAGTAGATTTAGAAAAAGAGATCAGCTTAAAAATGAATGACGTAAACAAAGTCCAATTTTCATTTGACCATTATATTTTAAACACCGGCTCACCGCATTATGTAAAATTTGTCAGCAATCTTGAAAATTATGATGTGGTAGGCGAAGGCCGTAAGATCCGCTACAGTAAAGAATTTGCGGAGAAAGGAATCAATGTCAATTTTGTCCAGACACTTCATGACGACGCAATTTTTGTAAGGACTTATGAGCGGGGTGTGGAAGATGAAACTATGAGTTGCGGCACCGGCGTTACTGCGTCTGCATTGATGGCTGCCCATAATGATAACGGATTTAATCATGTAGATGTAAAAACAAAAGGTGGAATTTTAAGTGTGGAATTTGAAAAGGTTAGCGAAACAGAGTTTAAAAATATCTGGTTATCCGGTCCTGCAACTTTTGAATTTTCAGGTGAAATAGAATTAAAAGATTAATGATGTTTAATGTTCGTGTTTATGGAATTTTAATCAATCCTGAAAATCAAATTTTAGTGAGTGATGAATATATCAGGGGTAAATTTTATACCAAATTTCCAGGCGGCGGATTAGAGCATGGCGAAGGGACACGCGATTGTCTGAAAAGAGAATTTAAAGAGGAAATGAATTTGCACGTTGAAGTTTTGGAACATCTTTACACCACGGATTATTTCCAGGAAAGCGCCTTCAATCCTAAAGATCAGATAATTTCAATTTATTACTTTGTAAAAGCGCTTGAACCAATCAGTTTTCATCTCACTAATTCCAAAAACGATTTTACCGAAGATCAATTGAATATTTATAAGCAAACTTCTCAAATAGAAACTTTCCGTTTTATCGATATGAAAAATTTTTCTGCGGAAGATGTTAGTTTGCCGATTGATAAAACCGTTGCCACACTTTTGAAACAAAAAGAAAATTGAAACTATTTATCGGTTCACTGTTTTTGAACAACCATAAAACGATGGATCTTAAACTTTAAAATTTTAATCATCCGGCTGTTGGAATATTAGCAAATTCAGTGGTATCGCCCATTGCCGCACGTTTCATTTGTTCAGCAGTTTCATGTCCCACATACTTTTCTATTCTTTTTTCAATAAAATAAATAACGGGTGTAAGGATAATCGCAAGAGTAAATTTGTATAAATAATTCATGATGCCAACCGCCAAAATCAATTGCCAAGAAAATAATCCGCTGAATGCAATGAACAACACAATGTAACTATCAACAAGCTGCGACACAAGCGTAGAGCCTGTTGCCCGCAACCAAAGATGTTTATGGCCGGTAACCTTTTTTATTTTTTGAAATACAAAAACATCTACTCCCTGGCTCACCAAAAACGCAACAAGACTTCCAATAATGATTCGCATATTTTGTCCGAAAATTGCAGAGAAGGAGCTTTGAATATTTTCAACTCCTTGCTCATGACTGCTGGCAAGCCATGCTTTTGCCGGAGGTAATGCGATGGCAATAAAATACATAAGAAAAGCATAACTGATAAGAATAACTGCTGTAACTGAAATTCGGCGCACCGCTTTTGGTCCGTAATATTCATTGATAATATCGGTGATCACAAATTCAAATGGCCACAATATTACACCGCAGGTAAGCGTGAACGCTAAACCACTTTGCCCAAATAGCGTGAAGTTTGCGGGTTGCAGTCCAAACAACCCTTCCAAAGAAAATAATTTCATTCCAATTGCTTCAGCCACTAATGCGTTTGCAACAAAGAATGCGGTAAATCCTACAAAAATTTTCGTTGGTTTATCTTTTAAAATTTTATGTATCATTTAGAAATATTTACGAAAAGAAAAAATAAAATTGGACCAATAGAAAAATAAAATTAACTGCTACAAGCCATTTTGGTAAAAGAAAAAATTTGCGCCTGAAGAACACTACAAGATAAACTACACACATGATCAGGTTAATGATGATGGCAGAAAATCCTAAAATAATTATGAGGTCTTTAAAAAAAGGAAAGGCTACAACCGTGTCTCTTGACGCTTCGACATGCTTTTTTGCTTCTATTCTATTAAAAAAAATAAATAAGAGGAAACAAATATTGCAAATGAAAGTGAACTTTGAAAAAAATGAAATTATTTTCATCAGCGAGAATGTTTTGAAAAACTGTCGACAAAATAATATTAATTTGTCAGAATTATTTTTTTAGATGGCAAATGTACTTAGCATTGTTACTTATAAAATTTTTCCGGCAAAATTAGGCGGACAAAAAGGAATTGCACTTTTCAATCAATATTTTTCCACGGAAGAAAATCTGTTTTGTTTTACAATAAAAGACAATGATCCGGCCTACGCTTCTTATAAAGTTTTTAATGTATTAAGCAATTCATCTACCCGCTATTTCAACATTTTTTATTTCAACGTAATAAAAAAAATCATCCGGGAAAATAATATAACACACATTATTTGTGAACATCCTTATTATGGATGGATGGTCCTTTTGCTGAAATATTTCTGTAAGGTAAAAGTGGTGATTCATTCACACAATATCGAGTCAGAGCGGTTTAAGACAGTTAGAAAATGGTGGTGGAAAACATTGTGGTATTATGAAAAATTTATTCATCAACAAGCCGATTTTACTTTTTGTATTACGCAACAGGATCGAAATTATTTTTATAAAAATTATAAACTTCCTTATGAAAAATCTGCTGTGATCACTTATGGGATTTCATGGAATCAGGTTCCGGCAATGATTGAAAAAAAAGAAGCAAAAGATTTTCTTTTAGAAAAATATTCTTTACCCAGGCAAACTCATTTATTTCTTTTCAATGGAACACTTGATTACGGGCCAAACCTCGCTGCTGTAAAAAATATTCTTGAAAAAATCAATCCTTTATTGATTCAAAAAAATATTCTTTATAAGATTATTATTTGTGGCAAAGGGCTTCCCGAAGAAATGAATGAATTGAAAAGTTATGTGAATGAAAATATTATTTACGCAGGCTTTGTCGATGATATTTCTGTTTACTTCAAAGGAACTGATGTATTTATCAATCCTGTTACGGATGGTGGAGGAATTAAAACAAAATTAGTAGAAGCATTGGGCTATAATTTAAACGCCGTTTCTACTTTTAATGGTGCTATTGGCGTTGATGAAACTATTTGTAACGGGAAATTATTTTTAACCGAAAACAACGACTGGAAAGGTTTTGCCGACAAAATGCAAATAGCAATTCAGGTTCAAACCTCTGTTTCTTCTGAATTCTTCCAACATTTTTATTGGAAAAATATCGCAACAAAAGCTGCAGCTATTGTTGAAAATTTAAAATAGAAATTCAGTTTATTTGTTTGTTTACTTCCATAAATTTTCGAATTGATTCATGTCTCTATTCCATCATTTGCTCTACATGAGCCAATCTTCCGTCTTTTGTCATTCCTTCAATTACAACACGAAAAGCGTTGGTAACATCATTGTTAAAAAAGGTGAGAACAACTTTATTTTGCCCGGGTGAAGTAGTTACTGATGGATTCCAGTAAAGCGTTGTACGCAAATCTTTCTTTTCATCATCTTCATTGAAAGCGTCATAATTCGGAGAATAAAATTGCCTGATTTCTGTGTATCCGCTCACTGTATTATTTGATAAGCCTTTTCCTGGCTCTTGTTTCTCATCGCCGCCTTTGCGTGTGTAAATGGCGATTGCTCCACCACTTCCTCCTCCACTCCCTCCCATGAACGGCGGTGGAAAAACTTTTATAAATGCTACATCCGAAACAGGAACAGAAGAGATCATATCAGGTGTTGAAACCATTTCATCAAGATACAATTGAGGAGTACCGCCGCGCCACGAAAGTGATGGTGGATCGGTTGTCGCATTAATTTGCAAGCCTGCGACTTTACCTTGCAAATATTGAAAAATGTCCATGGACGACTTTGCGAAAGGATCATTTACCAAATCAAATTCATGTGCATCACCGCCCGAAAATAATCCTGTTGTATATTTTTTATCCATTTCATCGAGCGTTGATTTTGGATTTGCTTTGATATTTACGGTAGCCAAAACTTTTGCTTTCAAAAATTTTAATTCCTTTTCCATAGCATCATTCAATCGAATGTGATAATGATTTCCGGAAGTATCCGCAACATGATTATAATAATATCCTGTAGCCTTCATATTATTGGGAAAGGGCGGTAATTTATTGGCCAAAAACTGAACGTTCACATCGCCTAATCCCTTTGCTTTTGGAAGTTGATAATAAATTTTTGCAGTATCAAAAAGTATTACTGAGGCGTCATTAAAAGTTCCATCACCTTTTACCGGTGCAGTAAAAATCTGCATACCAGATTTTTTTTGATTTACCATTAAAATGATTTCACCTGCGCTTCTTAATTGCACTGGTGATGCGCCATAAATTTTACCAGATAAAGTAAGATAAGAGGTGTCACGCGCATATTTGATGTCGGGAAATTCGCCTTTCAAAACTTTTTCCCAATTGAATCTGCGCCAGCCATTGGTAAGCATTACCAGATCCAATTGCTGCATAATAGAATCGCTGTTATTAATAAAATAATATGCGGGATCATTGATCCTTCCTTTCAGTTCGCTTGATAATAAAAGATGTGAAATAATATTATCGCTCGTGTCGTGGTCGATTCCTGCATCCGTAACAGAAACAGATAAATTCGAATAAAGACTATCAGGAACTGAAATTTGAATTTCATTTTTTGCACGTTTATTCAATCCCCAATGTTGAACCGTCATTTCAGGCTGAAATAAATATTCTTCATTGTTGACGAATGTAATCCGCTCAGCTAAAGGCTTCCATTGATCATCAAAAACAGTGATCGTAAGAATTCCGCTGGGCAAAGCTTCCGTTGGAATAATTCCTTCTGCTGTTCCATTTTTTAATTCTTTTACAATATTAAAAACCGGTTGCTGATACATTGTACCAATCAGGTGGACCGATTTTAAATCTGCCACAGATGACGGAGCAACATTCAGGAGAAAGTTTCTTTTTGTACCTGAAATTGCAACCTGGATTGAAATTCCTGAGTTTTTTATTGCCGGCAATTGCGTTTTATGTTGCACACCTTTTTCATCCTGCCATGAAGCAAAAAAGGTTTCGCTGGCTTTCGGACGCAAGTAAAAGAATCCCATACCATCATGAATCACAGTCATTTTATCAACCGTTTCTCCTTTACTGTTTTTAATTTCTCCTTTTACTTTTACAGGTCTTCCAAATTGATCATTGGCTTTAAAAGCAATTTTATTATTTACATCAGCAATCAGATCACCACCTTCGGGAAAAAAAGTTAGTTCTGGTTTGATAATTATTTTTGAAGGATTAAAATTATTTGAGTCAGAAAGAATTCTGAAATCCTTATTGTATAAAAATGACGAATCGAAATTTAACATCCATTTTGTATAAGCTTTCACATGAATGTATTGTCCTTTATAGCTTTCAGGAATATCAAACTGACCAAAAGAGGTTCCATTCTGAATAGGACTTACCGTGTGCAAAAGTAGATTCCCGTTTTGGTCTGTCCAGTCAATGTAAACCGTTTTACTAGAATCGACCGGGAAAATTGCCTGCATCATATAAGCTTTAAACCAAATAGTTTCACCGGCTGCATAAGTAGATTTGTCATAATGAAGATAAATTCTTTCCTGTCCGAAATTATCTGCATAAGTCTGTAAATTATTTTCAATATTTTGCGCACCGGATTTAAAAATGGAAAAATAAAAAACAAAAATTCCACAAATCAGTTGTTTCATTTTAGAAAACTTTATCTTGATAAAAAAATGTAAATTAATGTAAGAATAGAATGACACCAAAGTTGGAAATACTTTTAACAATAGTAAATATTGCAATACATTAGGACTTAAAAAAAATTAAATAAATTATTTTTACAAAAAATTTTTAAATGGCTTTTACAAAAGTTACTGAACAATCCTCCCCTTATCGCCACATTGAAAAAATGTCTGTTGGAGAAATCATCGAAAATATTAATAAAGAAGATCACCTGGTTGCGGATGCCGTGCAAAAAGCATTGCCTCAAATTGAAAAATTAATAAAAGCCGTTGCCGAAAAAATGATTGACGGAGGAAGGCTTTTTTACATTGGAGCTGGTACCAGTGGGCGTTTGGGCATTCTTGATGCCAGTGAATGTGTGCCCACTTACGGTGTTCCAAAAGGTTTGGTAATTGGTGTGATTGCCGGTGGCAAAAAAGCCATTGTTGATCCTGTGGAAAACGCCGAAGATGATACCAGCCAGGGTTGGAAAGATTTGGAAGCGTACGATATTTCCGATGCTGATGTAGTAATTGGAATTGCATCAAGCGGAACAACGCCTTATGTAATTGGCGCGTTAGAAAAATGTAAAGAAAATAAAATTGTTACGGGAAGTATCGCATGTAATCCTGAGTCACCCATCAGCGCTGTTGCTGATTTTCCGGTCGAAGTAATTGTTGGCCCGGAATTTATCAGCGGAAGTACGCGGATGAAAAGTGGCACCGCGCAAAAAATGATTTTGAATATGATCTCTACAACTGTAATGATTCAAATGGGAAGAGTAGAAGATAACAAAATGGTGAATATGAAATTAACGAATCAAAAAATTGTACGACGCGGAACAAGAATGCTGATGGAAAAAACCGGGATTAAAGATGAAGCGACTGCAGAAGCTTTATTACTAAAATATGACAGTGTCAAAAAAGCCATGGAGCACTACAAATAGCACTGGTGCTGTATTTTATCATTTCATTCCTGATTTTATTAAAAATATAAATCAACAATATTTATTGCTTTACTGCAAAATTGTCTGGCTTTTTGATTGAAAGAGTTTTGACTTTTTCGAAACAATTTTTTTGCAGTTTAAGAATCTGTCTAATTCATTTATTTTCGCAAAATGTCTTTCATTTCTATTATACAAAATGCCGTTGTACAAAGTTTATCAGAGTTATATGGACAAAATTTTACTGATAAAGATTTTCAAATAAATGAAACCAAGCCAGAGTTTGAAGGCGATTATACCGTTGTTCTTTTTGCTTTAATAAAAGCTTTGAAAAAATCTCCTGAAATAACAGGAAAAGAGCTTGGTGATCATTTAATAAAAAATTATCCTGATTTTTTTTCATCTTATAATGTCATCAAAGGTTTTCTGAATCTTCAAATTGCTGATGAAGAATTAACAAAAGTTTTATCGAAAAATTACCAAAGTAAAAACTTTGGCAAGAAGCCGAAGAATGGGAAAAAAATAATGGTTGAATATTCTTCACCAAATACCAATAAGCCTTTACACCTCGGGCATTTGCGTAATAATTTTTTGGGATGGAGTGTGGCAGAAATTTTAAAAGCGAACGGAAATGAAGTGACCAAAACTTCAATTGTAAATGATCGTGGAATTCATATTTGCAAAAGTATGATCGCATGGCAAATGTTTGCCAATGGCGCAACACCGCAATCAACCGGCGAAAAAGGAGATCATTTGGTTGGAGATTATTATGTAAAATTTAATGATGAGTACAAAAAAGAAGTTAAGCAATTAACTGATGAAGGAAAGTCAAAAGAAGAAGCAGAAAAAGAAGCGCCAATCATGAAAAAAACACAACAGATGCTTCTTGATTGGGAGCTTGGAAAACCAGAGGTACGTGCACTTTGGAGCGAAATGAATGGTTGGGTTTACGAAGGTTTTGACCAAACCTATAAAAGAATCGGAAGCGATTTTGACCACACCTTTTATGAAAGCAACACATACCTTTTGGGAAAGGATTTCGTACAGGAAGGTTTACAAAAAAATATTTTATTTAAGAAAGAAGATGGAAGTGTTTGGATCGATTTGTCTGATAAAAATTTGGATGAAAAATTAGTGTTGAGAAGTGATGGCACTTCTGTTTATATTACCCAGGATATTGGTTTGGCGATTCAAAAATTTGAAGAGTATCATTTGGATAAAAGTATTTACGTGATTGGTGACGAACAACTACATCACATGAAAGTTTTGAAAGAAATTATTCGGAAACTTGGGATGCCATTTGCTGATAAAATTTTTCATTTAAGTTATGGAATGGTTGAACTGACAACAGGAAAGATGAAAAGCCGAGAGGGAACTGTAGTTGACGCAGATGATCTGATTAATGAAATGGTTGATACTGCGGAGAAACATACGACAGAGCTTGGCAAAGTGAATGATTTTACCAAAGAAGAGTTAGAAGAATTGTATGAAACGCTTGGACTTGGAGCGATGAAATTTTATTTGTTACGCGTCGATCCTAAAAAAAGAATGATCTTCAATCCTGAAGAGAGTATCGACTTTCACGGATTTACAGGTCCGTTTGTTCAATATACTTATGCAAGGATTCAATCAATTTTGAGAAAAGTTGGCACAGAACAATTATCAGTAATCAGTGATCAGCTATCAGAAGGAAAGCTTCTTCCATTGGAAAGAGAATTAATTATTTTATTGGAAAAATATTCCGATATTATTTCTGATGCAGGCGAAGAAATGAACCCTTCCATTATTGCCAACTATGTTTTTAATCTTGCGAAATTGTTTAATTCTTTTTATACAGAACATTCCGTTGCTAACGCAGAAACAGAAGAAAAGAAAAAATTACGTTTATGCATCAGCGTTATGACAGCCGGTGTTATAAAAAGCGGATTGCAATTGCTGGGGATAAAAGTTCCTGAAAGAATGTGATCGTTTTTAAATTTGCTCTAACTTACTGCTTCGTGATTTTATTTGTTCATTTTATAAAATAAAAGTTTATGGAAAATAATTCACAGCAAACAGAATCTATTTCTTCTACTGAACCTCAATTTTGGGATAATTGTTATTTGAACAATGAAACTGGCTGGGACATGCAGCAGGTTTCTCCTCCCCTGAAAAAATATATAGACCGGCTTGCAAACAAAGACTTAAAAATTCTGATTCCCGGATGCGGAAATGCTTATGAAGCGGAATATCTTTTAAGCAAAAGCTTTACCAACGTGACTTTGATCGATTTTTCTAAAGTTGTTACTGACAAATTGAAAAAGAAATATAAGGATCAACCGATAAAAGTAGTGAATGAAAATTTCTTTGATCACGAAGGGAAATACGATTTGATATTGGAACAAACTTTTTTCTGTGCATTAGATCCTTCTCTTAGAGAAAATTACGTGAAGAAATGTTATGAACTTTTAAATGATGGAGGAAGAATTGCAGGCGTTTTGTTTAATAAAAGATTTGCCCCGGTACAGCCACCTTTTATTGCCAGCGATGAAGAGTACCGTCAATATTTTCAACCTTCGTTTACATTTTTAAAATTCGAAGAATGTAAAGATTCTATTCCGCCGCGAATGGGCTATGAAGTATTTTTTGAGTTTGAAAAAAAGCCCAGATTTTAATTGAATACAGTAGACAATAAATAATTGCAACTCCTATTTTGGGAAAGAGTCTATTTAATAATAGAATTTGGTTTCTTTTTATAAACTCTTTTCTTCATTGTATCCCAGACAGATAGTACATCAGGGGTAAGATCAAAATAAATAATTGCACCACCATACAATGCAGTAAAGACAGTGGTTCTGAGAACTATCGCAAAAAATCCATGCTGATTGATAAAAGCAAAATAGCAGATAAAATAACTTACAAGAGCGAGTAAAATAGCATAAATCGTTTTCTTGCTAAACGGATGCATTCTAAATTTCTGTTTCAAGAAAACAATACGGATCACGTTATAAACTGAATAGGAAATCAGCGTTGAATATCCGGCACCGATGATTCCAAAATGTTTTACCAAAGTATAATTCAAAGGAACGGCAAGAGCCAATAAAATCATTCCGCTTACAAATTCAAAACGCCAGAATGTTGATGTACCAATGATCTGCGAATTTACTCCTGTACCAAGATCCACTACTCTTGCCAAACCTAAAAAGAAAAAGATCCATTGCGATTCAAGATAGGCGGGCTTCAATTTAAATGTGTGAACTGCATCAACATAGTTCAACCAGATGATCAAAAAAATGCCTAACGAAGCGATCAATAAGTTGATACCGGAACGTTGATAAATTAAATTGATCTTTTCATAATCTTTATCTTTCCAGGCTTTCGATAAAACCGGGATGGCTGCAGCAACGGCGCCTCTTTGCGGAGCCTGCACGAGACCTGAAACCACAAATCCTAAAGAAAAAATCCCTACCGGACCTGTTCCTAAAACAGACATGATTATGATCGTGTCAATAAAAGCAGCAATGGTATAGATGGTACTACCTACATAAATTAATGACGCCATTGAAACCATTTTCTTATAAAACTTTTTGGTAACGCGACTGATGGTAAATGTGATGTAAAATTCTTTTTTCCAGATGAGATAAATCAAAAGAACCAAGGCAACTACTCCATAAGAAAAAGCGTATAGTTTTATAAATGTATCAAAGCTGTCGATCAGTTTAAAGCTTAATAAAAAAATAAGTATTAAAGTGAGCAATCGAAATAAAAGCTCACGAAGAAAGGTAGTGAAAATTGATTTACGGATGTTCCATGCAAAAACTTCAAAAATTGAAAACAGCAAGAGCGAAAAACCAAATGGGAAAACCCAAAAATAATATTGTATAAATTCAGGAGAATTACCCTCGAATTTTCGGATGACAAAATTCTTAAACACAATGCCCGCAATGATTACAAAGCAAAATCCGATAAAGCTAACTAATAGTGTCCAAGTCAGAAGATCGTTTTTCTTTTTTGGAAGATTGTCATTATAATAAGGATAAAATTTATAAACAACGGAAACCATTCCCAGGTTTGAAAAAGCAAACATCAGATTTCCTACTGCGATAAAAATACCAGTCAATCCATATTCAGAAGGAGTAAAAACAGATCCTTGTCTTGTAAATAAGAAAGTGCTCACAAACCCGATAAAAAAACCGGCATATACAAAAACTGTTGAGATAATACTTTGCTTTCGTACCTGCGACATAGATTTGTTTAAGCGTCTAAATTAGGCGTAAAAAAATTGTTGATATTATTTAAAAATACGCAAAGCTAATTTTGGTTAAAAAAACCAGTAAAGAAACAAATAATTAACTTTTTTAAGAAACATCCTTAACATCCACATAAAAATTTTCATCCACTTTAATTTCTTTCAGACCTTTCAGTGCTTTTTGAAAAACAGGCGTGGGATGAATGAAGATGAGTTTTCCCTTGTCATTATAAACTTTTAAAGGCATATTAAAATGATCCACACAGTTTGTCCAGCGAAAATAAATCTGCCCATTTTCTTTTTTATATTCCAATGTTGGAATCATAGTTGTTCTTAAATACTGATCAAAAACTTTTGAAAAATTAATTTCTGATTGTTGACTGATATAATCCTCAATCTGCTTGCTGGTAACGGTTTGATGATAAAATGTTTTATTCAGTCCACGCAAAATATTTCTGAACTTTTCATCATTGTTAATGATCTGCCGGATCGTGTGGATCATGTTTCCACCTTTGTAATACATGTCGCCACTACCCTCTTCATTCACACCGTAATGCGCAATGATTGGTTTATCATTTCTTATATTCTTTCTTACTCCGATCACATATTCATCGGCTGCTTTTTTTCCCCAGTAATATTCTGTAAAAAGCGCTTCGGCATAATTGGCAAATGATTCATGAATCCACATATCAGCCAGATCTTTTGAAGTAATATTATTTCCAAACCATTCATGTGCGCTTTCGTGAACAATAATAAAATCCCATTTCAAACCCCATCCTGTGCCGGAAAGATCTTTACCGCTGTAGCCCATTCTGTAATGATTTCCATAAGCAATCGCGCTTTGATGCTCCATTCCAAGGTAGGGCGCGTCAACCAGTTTATATCCATCTTTATAAAAAGGATAAGGCCCAAACCAATATTCAAAAGCTTTCATCATTCTCGGCGCATCTTTAAATTGAACTTTTGCTTTTTGAAGATTAGAATCCAACACCCAATAATCCATTGTCAATGGCCCTTTTTCTCCGGGATAGATTTCACCAAAATGAACATATTTTCCAATGTAAAAAGTGATGTCGTAATTATTAATTGGACTCACTACTGCCCAGTCGTATGTAGTAGTGCTGTCAGTATTTTTGACCATCTCTCTAAGTCTTCCATTGCTTATCGTAATTAGATCAGATGGAGCAGTATAATGCATTTCAGCACTGTCCGGTTCATCGCCCTGATAATCTTTGCAAGGATACCATACGCTTGCTCCCAAACCCTGACAGGCAACGGCTATCCACGGATCGCCTGCTTTATCTTTTTTCCAAACAAATCCTCCATCCCACGGCGCTAATTTTGCAACTTTCGGTTTGCCATGAAAGTAAACAACAAGATTTGAAACGTCATTTGCTCCATTAGTAAACGAACTTTTATCTGAGTTTTTACTTGTTATCATGATTGTGTTTACATCATGTTTCGTGGTTGGACGAACGGCAGAATTCTTTAAATAAACAAACCACGCATTTCCTTCGCGGGTAAAAGATAATTTTGCTTTGTTCAATGGAAATTTTGGTGAACCGGTTTCAAGAAATATTGAATCGATCACCATTGGCTCCTGCAGATCGATCTGAAAAAAGTCCGGATGTTTTTTTATCAATTCCTCATAACTGATAATATTGTAACCGCTGATGCTGCTGTCAGGAAGATTGAAAGTGATATGAAGATTGTATTTTGTCGCATTCCACCATGATCTTCCGGGACCATTGCTTCCGCGCAAAGTATCAGCATGAGTGAAATCCTGAGCAAAAGAAAAATTAATGATGAGAAATAAAGAAGCAAAAACAGAGATTATCTTTTTCATTTACTAAATTTATTTTTTTTAAGACAAAGATGAAGTTAAATAAACAAAATCCTTTACCATTGATAAAATTGCTGAAACCTTTTTTTCTTTTTTTTGCAACTGCTTTAATTCTCTCTTCCACTTCCTGCACTCATCATGAAAAAGTGAAAAACATTTTTCATTACAATGAGCAATCAGGTGTGGCAACTCTTGATCCTGCATTTGCAAAAAGCCAGTCGGTAATGTGGGTGGTTCACCAGATTTATAACACTCTTGTGCAGACCGATAACAATCTAAACCTCGTTCCGTCGCTTGCGAAAAGCTGGAACATCTCTCCTGATAATCTTACGTTCACCTTCCACTTGCGCAATGACGTTTATTTCCAAGACAATGATGCATTTCCAAATGGAAAAGGAAGAAAGATGACGGCACAGGATGTAGTGTATAGTTTTGCGCGGATTCTCGATCCGGCAACAGCAAGTAGCGGCGCATGGATCTTCAATGGAAGAGTGGACACGGTTGAGCCTTTTAAGGCGATTGATGATACTACTTTTCAATTAAAATTATTAAAGCCTTTTCATCCAATTTTGGGTGTGATGAGCATGCAATATTGTTCAGTGATTCCGAGAGAAGTAGTGGAAAAATATGGAAAAGATTTTCGCCGCCATCCGTGTGGTACCGGGCCTTTCGAGTTGGTTGCCTGGGAAGAAGAGCAGGCAATGGTTTTGAAAAAAAATCCGAACTATTTCGAAAAAGATAGCACCGGCGCAAGGCTTCCGTATCTTGATGGAATTAAAATTACTTTTCTGCAAAATAAAGCAACTGAGTTTTTAGAATTTCAACAAAAGCGTTTGGATTTTGTAAATGAAATTGATCCTTCATTTAAAGATGAAGTTCTTACAAAAAGCGGAACGCTTCGCAAAGATTGGCGAGGCAAAATTAATTTGGTAAAACATCCGGCATTAACGATTGAATATCTCGGTTTTTTGTGTGACAGTAGTTTGGATATTGTAAAAAATTCTCCGCTTCGTGATGTGAGGATCAGAAAAGCCATCAACTATGGATTTGACAGAAGAAAGATGATGCTTTATATCAGGAATTCGATTGGCATTCCCGCACAAAGCGGTTTCATTCCTGCTGCATTCCCTTCGTTTGATTCATCTGCGGTAAAAGGTTATCATTATGATCCTGCAAAAGCTTTACAATTATTAAAAGAAGCAGGATATCCAAATGGCATCGGCTTGCCGCCCTTTAAATTGTTGACAGTTCCTTTGTATGGAGACCTCGCGAGTTATATTGCCAATGAATTGCAGCAAATTGGAATAAAAGTAAATGTAGAAGTAATTCAGAAAAGTTTATTGCTGGAACAAACGGCAAAATCCGAGGCCTTATTTTTTCGTGGGAGCTGGATTGCTGATTATCCCGATGCAGAAAATTTTCTCAGCGTCTTTTATGGAAAAAATCCGGCGCCACCAAATTATACCAGATATAACAATCGGAAGTTTGACAAATTATACGAAGAGTCGTTGTCAGAAAAAAATGATTCTGTACGCTATAAAATTTATCAGCAGGCGGATCAGATGGTGATGAAAGACGCACCAGTTGTGCCTTTATGGTATGACATGGTAATCTGGTTGGTTCAACCTTATGTAAAGAGCTTTATTCCAAATGGATTGAATTTATTGGAGCTTAGAAGAGTGAAATTGAAGGAATGATTTTTTTGCACAACAAAAAATCGCGCGAAATTTGGTAAGAATTCAAAATGTGGTTCTTCAGAATAACACATTCCTATAACATGTTTTTGTGCAATTTTTAATTGTTAAAAAATAACCTCTTCTGGTTTTATAGCATGGAAATTGCTTTTTATAATCCAAACCTATAAAAAACATCACTATGAATAACCGCCCATTTGTTCAATACGCTAATACTATATACTCAAATACAGAGAATTATAATCCTGTTCAACCGCAAATTCCAAAATCAGATTTTTTATCTACCGAACAATTATATAATGCGGTTTTTGAAAATGCTTTTCATTCCATGTATATCGCAAACCGTTTGGACGATATTATTAAATTCAATGATAAACTAACAAGATTATTTGGCTATTCAGACAACGAAATGATCGATTTTAAAAGCACCGATCTTTTTGATATTTATGAAAATTCTTTTATTGATTTTATGAATAAGAGAAAAGAAAAAGGAATTGCCAAAGCAGAAATAACAGGCATAAAAAAATCAGGAGAAAGATTTCCTCTTCGAATTTCTTCAGTAGTTTATGAAACAGAAAGTGGTGAAAAAAGATCAATGAATACGCTCGTAAATCTTTCTAAAAGCCTGAGTGCCAGATGGAACATCGCAGGATAATTTTTTACTCCTGCTTCAATTTATCAGCGAAAACTTTTTCTAATTTTTGCACCTTTGGTTTGATCACATAATAGCAATAGGGCTGCGAAGGGTTCCGGTTGTAATAATTATTGTGATAGTTTTCTGCAGGGTAAAAAACAGTAAATGGCTCAATGGAAGTTACAATTGGCGCATCAAAAATGCCACTTTCGTTTAAAGCTTTTTTATATTTTTCAGCTTTTTGTTTTTGATTGTCATTATGATAAAAAATGGCGCTTCTATATTGCGGGCCAACATCGTTTCCCTGGCGATTCAATGTAGTTGGGTCATGAGTTTTCCAAAAAACTTCAAGCAATTCGTCAAAAGAAATTTGTTGAGGATCAAATTGGATTTGCAAAGCTTCCGCATGGCCGGTATTTTTGTTGCAAACCTGCTCGTACGTCGGATTTTTTATATGTCCGCCGGTGTAACCACTGGTTACTTTTTCAACGCCTTTTAATCTTTGAAAAACAGCTTCTGTACACCAAAAACATCCGTTGGCAAATGTGGCCGTTTCTGTTTTTTGACTGTCCATTTTTTTATTTGATAATTTACAAGAAAGATACCAATTGATTTTGGAGTGAACGAAGAAATGATTGTAATTCTTATTTTATCAAACGAGAATTTCAGAAAAGATTTTCTCTGGAAAATGTTTTTAAAAATAAAATCATTTGATTAACTCTACATTCACTGCGTTCAAACCTTTTGGTCCCGCTTCAGTTTTGAAAGAAACTTTATTGTTCTCTTTAAGTGGCTTTGATAACGAATTGATGTGAACAAAAATACTTTCGTTAGTTTCCTGATCTTTTATAAATCCATAGCCTTTTTCAGTATTAAAAAAGGTTACAATTCCTTTGTGGACAACGTCTTCATCTGCAATTTCTTCTTGTCTGGGAACACCGATTTCGATGTCTTCAACATTTACAATTATCTTTTTTCGTGGATCCGGTGGGGTTGCAGAAAGATTTCCATTCTCATCGATGTAAGCGATCATGCTTTCAGGATTGCTTTTACTGTTTTCTCTTCGTTCTTGTTTTCTTTCAGCTTTTTCTTTCTTATTTTGCTTTTTTTTCTTTTCTCTTTCCTTCTTGTTCCATGTTTCTGCCATGATTCTGTTGATAATTCTTTTTAAAATTAATTTACAATAAAAAAATATGAGGATGTGTGTAGATTAATCAGAATCATTCAAAGATACGCTAATATTTTCCCTCGATTTATAAAAACATCTCAAAGCAATGTTATTTTGGTGGCTTGAAATCAGGATTGTTGTACATAGATTTATCGAACAAATAATATTTTCCGTCTTTGTAATTTTTCCAATATCTATGTCCAAGAACGTCATAAAATAAACGGCCATCAACAGCTTTGCTGGCTGCTTCGTCATTTACAGAAATTACTTTTGGAAATTCAGGTTTTGCTTTTGGTTTCTCAACCGGTTTTTCTGTTCTTTCTATGGCAACCGCTGTATCTATTGTTTTTACTTCAACTGGTTTTGGTCTTATCCGCGGAGAGGTATTGTTTTTGCTGGGAGTAACTGTTGCAGTAGTTCTTGAAGGGACTGTTTTTTTACTACAACTATTCAATGTAACACCCACAAAAACAATGAATACAAAACACAAAAATTTTGACATTAGAAAAAAAGTTTTTAACTCTTAAACCAAAAATTATGCCGATGAAATAACAACAACATTACTTTTAATTAATCATTGAAAACCAATTTTTAAAAAATGAAAATCTTTTTATTTATTGATTTACTGAAGCTTTCTTCAATTTAATTTTTGGCTTTAATCAGTAACGGCTTATTTTTGAAAAAATTACCGTTCCTTAAAAGCATCCCTAAGAATCTTTTCAAGAAATGAGGTTCGGTAAATACAAAATGAATCTTTAATCTAAAAAAAACAGGAATGAAATTATTAAAAGTATGCCTTTTCCTCTTTATCGTTGCAGGATTATCGGCCTGTGAAGTACAAGACGTTTGGCATGTAGATGACACAGTAGACGGAACACCAACAAAAGCGGATACTATTTTACCAGCAAAATTTGCTAAATTTCAAAAAGCAGATTCTGTAAAAGAACTTCACGAAAATATTCCAGGCGTTTTTAGAAGATAAACATAAAAAAAGCCGTTCCTGAAAAGAACGGCTTTAATATTTTTTGAGAATTGACTATCCCAAATAAGCTTTCAATGCACTGCTATAACGTGCTTTCTGCAAACGTTTAATAGCTCTTTCCTTGATCTGACGAATTCTTTCTTTCGTCAGATCATATTTCTGGCCGATTTGTTCAATCGTAACACCATTTTCACCATCAAGGCCAAAATAAGCGTTTACAATTTCAGCTTCGCGCGGGCTTAATGATTTTAACACACGACGGATTTCATTTTTCAATGAATCGTGCATGACATCTTCATCAGTTTCGCCACCGCCTTTTAAAAGATCGCCCATTGCAACATCTTCTGCTTCATGAACCGGCGCGTCTAAAGAAGTGTGCCGGGTGTTGCTTTGAAAAATGTTGTTGATCTCAGTTTCGCTCATCTCCAGAATTTCAGAAAGTTCTTCTGTAGATGGCTCCCTTTCATGTTCCTGCTCAAAAGCCATGTAGGCTTTGTTTGCTTTGTTGTAAGTGCCAATTTTGTTTTGAGGCAGGCGGACTAATCTGCCCTGCTCTGCCAACGCCTGAAGTATAGATTGGCGAATCCACCACACAGCGTATGAAATAAATTTGAAACCCTTGGTTTCGTCAAAGCGTTGTGCCGCTTTAATAAGGCCGAGATTTCCCTCGTTAATAAGATCGCTCAATGATAATCCCTGGTGCTGGTACTGCTTTGCAACTGAAACTACGAAACGTAGGTTGGCTGTAGTGAGACGCTCTAAAGCTCTCTGATCGCCCATTTTAATTTTCTGTGCTAAAATAGTTTCCTCTTCCGGAGTAATCATCCCAATTTTTGAAATTTCCTGCAGATATTTTTCAACCGCTTGTGAGTCACGATTAGTGATCTGCGTAGCAATTTTAAGTTGCCTCATTTGTGTATATAATTAATAGTGATTAGACAATTTTTATTGGGGAAACGTTACAAAAAGATTTGTTAAGTACAGTTATCTTTGAAAACATTTGCAAATTTACAACCTACAATTGAAATTTCATAACGGTTCCGTCAAATAAATGTTTGAAAAAGAATATTTTAGGAAGAATGGCATTTTTTTTAACACCTTTCTTTTCTAACACCTGATTTTTGCATATAAATTTTATTTTTGCTTTATGATAGAATATCGTTCAGACACGTTTACCAAACCCACCCCTGGAATGCTGCAAACTATGTTCCATACTCAAGTTGGAGATGACGTTTTCAGGGAAGATCCAACAGTAAATCGACTACAAGAAATGCTTGCTGATAAATTTGGAATGGAAGCAGGAATTTTTTGTCCAAGTGGCACGATGACCAACCAGGTGGCGATAAAATGCCATACTCAGCCGGGTGATGAAGTGATTTGTGATAAAATGAGCCATGTGTACATTTATGAAGGTGGCGGAATTGCTTTTAATTCCGGTTGCCAGGTAAAACCACTCGAGGGAAACCGTGGCAGAATCAAAGCTTCACAGGTTGTTGAGGCGATCAATCCGATTGACATTCACAAAGCGAAATCACGCCTGGTAAGTCTCGAAAACACTGCTAATCGCGGCGGCGGTAGTTGTTATGAAATGACTGATATACAGGAAATTAAAGAAGTTTGTTTGGAAAATAATTTGAGACTTCATTTGGACGGCGCCAGATTGTTCAATGCGATCATTGCAAAGGATGAAGACCCAAAAGTTTATGGAAATATTTTCGATAGTATTTCAATTTGTTTGAGTAAAGGCCTTGGCGCTCCTGTTGGAAGTGTTTTATTAGGAAACGCTGAATTTATTGAAAAAGCAAGACGTGTAAGAAAAGTTTTTGGGGGCGGAATGAGGCAGGCCGGATACATGGCTGCTGCCGGAATTTATGCATTGGAAAATAACATTGATCGGCTTGCGCTTGATCATCGCCATGCAAAGCAAATTGAAGAAGCTCTTTCTAAAAAAGAATTTGTTGGAAATATTATGCCGGTTGAAACCAACATCATCATTTATGAAGTCGCCGGGAAATATACTGCCAAATCTCTTGCCGAAGAATTTTTAAACAATGATATTTTAGTTTCTGCTATTTCTCCAACTCAGATCAGAATGGTGCTGCATCTTGACGTGTCGGAAGAAATGGTTTTGAAAACAATTGATGTTATCGAAAATTTGTAGGTGTGATTTTTGCCGGCAATTCTTAATCCTAATTCTTAAATCTAATTTTTAATTCTACATGTTCCCAAAAGTAAATCCCTCAAAAACCGTTGCATGGAAAAAGCTACAGGATCATTTCAAAGAAATGAAACACATTCAGATGAAAGATCTTTTCAGGGAAGATCCGGATCGTTTTAAAAAATATTCTTTTGCTGTAACTGACATCATCTGCGATTTTTCAAAAAATATTGTCAGCGATGAAACAAAACAATTGCTTCTGGATCTGGCTTATGAATGCCAGTTACAAAAAGCGATCAAAGCTATGTTTACCGGCGAATTGATCAACGAAACGGAGGGACGTTCTGTATTGCATACGGCACTCAGAAATTTTTCAGGCAAACCTGTTTTTTCAGAAGGAAAAGATGTGATGCCTGAAGTAAAAAAAGAATGGGAACATATGCGAACATTTTGCCAGAAAATTCACCGCTGCGAATGGAAAGGATATACTGGCAAAAAAATAAAATACATTGTCAACATTGGGATTGGAGGAAGCGATTTGGGGCCAGTAATGGTAACAGAAGCATTGAAGCCTTATTGGAAAAAAGATATTCATCCTTATTTTGTAAGTAATATTGACGGAACTGATCTGGCAGAAGTTTTCAAAAAAATTACTCCTGATGAAACGCTTTTTTTGATTGCTTCAAAAACTTTTACAACGCAGGAAACTATGACCAACGCTCATTCTGCGAGAGATTGGTTTTTGAAAAGCGCGAAAGATAAGAAAGCTGTTGCCAAACATTTTGTTGCTTTAAGCACCAATGAAAAAGGTGTTGAAGATTTTGGAATTGATAAACAAAATATGTTTGTTTTTTGGGATTGGGTTGGCGGACGATATAGTTTATGGAGCGCTATCGGCTTGTCAATTGCATTAACCATTGGCTATAACAATTTTGAAGAATTGTTGAAAGGTGGTTATGAAACCGATAAACATTTTCGGGAAAAAACTTTTGAAAAAAATATCCCTGTCTTGATGGGCCTTATCAGTCTGTGGTACATTAATTTTTTTGGTGCCCAAACAGAAGCGATTCTTCCCTATGATCAATACATGCATCGTTTTCCCGCTTATTTTCAACAGGGAAATATGGAAAGCAACGGAAAGCATGTAGATCGCAATGGGAAAAAGGTAACGTACAACACAGGCCCTGTTATTTGGGGAGAGCCGGGAACCAATGGACAGCATGCGTTTTATCAATTGATCCACCAGGGAACTTTATTAATTCCATGCGATTTTATTGCTCCTGCAATCAGCCATAATCCAATGGGGCAACATCATATGATCTTGTTGTCTAATTTTTTTGCGCAAACAGAAGCACTGATGAACGGAAGAACCAAACAGGAATTGAAAGCAGAGAAAGTTTCCGATAAATTAATTCCTTTCAAAGAATTTGAAGGTAACAAGCCAACGAATTCATTTCTTATTACAAAGATCACTCCTTTTACTTTGGGAGAATTGATCGCTTTGTATGAACATAAAATTTTTGTGCAGGGGATTATTTGGGACATCTATAGTTTCGATCAATGGGGTGTTGAATTAGGAAAGCAATTGGCTAAAAAGATCTTGCCGGAATTGGAAACTGATGCGACGGTTACAACACATGATTCATCTACAAACGGATTGATCAATGCGTATAAGAAATTGAGAACGTAAAAAAGTAAAAATAGAAAAAAGGTGATTTCCTCGTTTACTGCTGAGTTGCGTTTTTGCAATCGATGCATCTATTGTTTTGTGTGTTCCCAAAAATAAAAACCGCCTTTATTTCTTTGCTTACTGAAATTTTTATTCTCCAAATTTCTTCATTAATGCCTTTGCTGTTTTCTTAAAAATATCCAGTTGTTTCAATTGATCCTGGATAAAATGATTGTCTTCGATCTTTCCCATCACTGCATCCATTTCCGCTTTGTTTTCATAGATCATTTTTCGGAATGGATTGGTATAATCTTTTTCACGCGATTCATAGATGCTTTTGCTCATCCAGCTTTTAGTATCAATCGCTCTTTGTAATAATTTTTTAAAACAGGCAGGCGTAAATTGCCTGGAAGTAATATTTTCAATTTCCAATAGAGACGTGAAAGCATGCACCAGTTTGTTTTTCTCATAGTCCTCTCCTTCCTGCCGGTAAAAATCATGCACTTCGCCCCACGTATTGATCTTGCTGCCTTTTATTTTACTTTTTAATTGTTGAACATCAGCAATAGGAATTAATTGTCCCCCAATATTCTTCCATTCATTGCGTGAAATTTTTACCGGAATACTTTTTTTCATTTCTTCAAAAGAAGAAAATTCGTTTTGCTGAATGTGCTTTATCAATTCAGCCGTTCCATAAAAAGCGATTAATTCTTTAAACAAATCGAGTACTTGTTTAACTTTTACCACTTCTGTTTTGCGGCTACTATTTTCTATTCCTTCAATCGCAGCATTTCCGTGTTTATCAATTTTTGCCTTCGATAAAATTTCGATTGCAGTGAACATTTCATTGATGGTATCAGGCGCCAGGTAAGCAAATTCGATCTTCTGTATCTTTTCAATCCTCTGGTCACGGTCTTCAAATTTCCATGCGTTTCTTTCCAGTGCATACATATTATACAAGAACCAATACCCGGGCATTAAGATCAATTTATTATCAGCAACATCATTGCTTACGAGGCAAAACGGAAATTTAATATCCATCTCAAAAGGAAAATCTCCTTTTGCTAAAATTGCGAAAGAAGCAAACCTGGAATTATGTTTCAGGCTTACGCATAATCCCGGCCAGAATCCACGTCCTGCAATGATTTCACCATCCGCACCGCGGCTGTTGTGATTGCTTCCAATCGTTGCGCCGGCGGCAATATTACTTTGACCCATTACTAAAGAAGCGCATAAAAAGGAATTATTATGATGCTGTTCATGGGCAGGAAAAATCAATGAGTTCAGCACTTCGCAGCACGAAATGGTAGAATTATTTCCGAGATAAGAATTGATCAGGCGCGCACCGTATTTCAATTGTGAATGCGCTGCCATGATAAAGCGAACTGCCTTTACACCATAAAAAATTCTGCAGCCATAACCGACAATTCCATTCACCATTTCACAACCTTCACCGATTTGTGAAGTTCTTTCTTCATCACTGTTGATCGTCAGATTTTTTAATTTATTCGCACCTTTGATGTAGGCGTCTGTTCCGATAATCACATCTTTGATGATGTCGCAATCTTTGATCACACAACGATCACCAATGGTTCCATAATACCCTCTTTTTGAATTAAATTCTTTTTGCGTCATTTCAATAAACCTTTTTTGCAAAACATCATCTTCAGGATGATTGCTCCACAAATAAGCATCTCCGGCAAGCATTTTGTCGAACGGAGCCACTTTCCTTCCTCCGTTTTCATTCCGAACTTCGATCCAGATCCTTACACTTTCATGTTCACCTTCTTTCAAAATTCCATTTCCAAATTTTGAATAATCTGTGGTCGCCAGTTCATTCACATTCGAGATCATTACTTCATTTCCTACAATATAATGGCTGAGATAGCCGGCATTGTGAATGCAAACATTGTCTCCCAAATCGCAACTGATGATATTACTGTTATAGATGCCGACCTGCATTCTGAGATTATGAAATTCAAGATAAAACGGTTCCAGTTTTCCAAGTCTTATCAATCCATGAAACTTTGAACTCTTCACAAGTGCCGGATCAAATTCTTTTGAAACAAAGATCTTTCCCCAGTCATCAGAAGTGTTTCCATTTCTGATAAGAATCTCAATTTCAGAACCAGATAATCTTCGGTACTCAATGCCATTATTGTTCTGAAGATTTCTTAAATAATATTCATCTTTCCCTTTGGGAATATATTTAGGATCAATAAAATTATATCCAAGGTTATCGATTGGATGTTTTGTGATTATATTCATAGAGAAGTAATAAGTGAAAAGTAATAAGTGGATAAGTAAAAGGTTGTGAGCTTATTGAACCTATTCAACAGTAACCGATTTTGCAAGATTCCTGGGTTTGTCTACGTCACAGTCTTTTAATACACCAATATAATATGAAAGCAATTGCAAAGGAATCACGCTTAAAAGTGGCGCTACTACTTCATTTGCGGGCGGAACAAAAAATACATCATCAGCCATTTGTGGAATAATATCATCT
>JBQCIM010000120.1:0-71387 GCA_051953735.1 Ginsengibacter sp. | reverse complement strand
TCTCGTAATCGGAACCTGATAAATTCCATTTTATTATAAAAAAATAAGTTACATATAAATTCTTTAAGAGCGGTCGCTCTTTGTATTACCGGGGCATTTTCTCAGGTTCCGCTAATGGAAAGATGAGCGCCGCTCTTATTTCTGCTTCTAATAAAGAAAATACTTCTCCTTCTTTAACATGCATCCCTAAGCGAAATTTAGATTTCATTCTTCATTACCTTCTTTTAGAACAAATAAAAAATACCAGGCATTCTTCTGGTTCTTCATTTTCTTACAAGAGACATCAATTTTTCCTTTTCCAATATCACAAAAACTTTCAGCTCGCCAGGAGACTAAGAGGCAATGCGCTTTCATTGATACAATCGCAATACGCAAAGAAAAAGCGCAACCCGGAATAAAAAATCAAATTGCGTGTACGCGTGACTGTTATACTTTAATTTTCTACACGCATTACCGTTATAATCACTGGCAGAGCTTTTTATTGTCCATTTCATGTGTAGTTTAAAAAAAGCACGGCTGCCAGGCGCAGTATGCTTTTGGCAGCCATCTGCCGGTGTTGTTTGTCTATTACTGTTTTTTAAAAGTTTATAAATGGAAAACTATCAGCCGCATTTAAGAAAAACGGTTTCTTATTTCCAACTGCTTTTGCAAAGGTATGCGAGGAGGTTTGTGAAGGATGAGATACTTGCTGAAAATATTGTACGGGATGTGTTGCAGAATCAATATAACATTAACTCCTTAATGCCGTCCAAACATTTACGCCAGGTACTAAAAACCGATGTATTGAATCAATGTTACTACCATATTCAATCACTCATCTTTGATAATAAGCGATTAATCCGTGAGCCGCATCCTTTAGACCTGAGAACAATTATTGAAACAGATCAAACTGAATTAAAATAATTTTTTCTATGAGGAACTATAACGAAACAAATTGTATCAAATGGCTTAAAAGTGTTTTTGAGCCAAAGCCCAAATGCCCTACATAGGATAGCAGCTACCATATAATCTTCAACCATTTTTTCATTTTAAAAACAATTGCAATGAAACCAATTTATTGCTTAATGATAATTCTTTGGCCCTGTTTGAGCAAAGGGCAATCCGCTCAAATATTGAAAATAGGAAGTGATATGCCTGACATAACCCTTTCGCCAATTCTTAATTATTCTCCTTCAAAAACCAGTTTCTCAAAGCTTGGAAATAAATTAGTCCTATTTGATTTTATGACAACAGGTTGCGCAAGTTGTATTGCTGCTTTACCACGATTTGATTCTTTACAAAAAGCTTTCAACCATCAACTGCAAATTTTTCTCGTAATCCCACAGTCCAAGGAAAAGGTAAATGCATTTTTAAAAAGGCCGAACATCAAAAATCTGCATTTAGCTGCAATCTCAGAAGATACAATTCTTTCTCAATTATTTCCTCACTATTACATTTCGCATGACGTTCTTATAAAAAATGGTAAAGTAATTTCTATTACTTATCCTGAGTACATCAACGCTAAAAACATAAAGGATATACTGGATGGAAAGAATATCAATCTGCCTGTTAAGCGCGACATTACCCGATTTCAGTATAAGAAACCTTTGCTGCATTTAAATGAAAATATTATCCCTGATTTTAGTTATCCTGTTTCCACTGCATATAGTGCCGTTACCTCTTATATGGACAATGTGCCGTTCAGATATACGACCGTAAGAGATACCTCGAAGAATATTGTAAGAATCTCTATGATCAATATTCCCATTCTGGATTTATACATGAGGATATTTGGTGAAAAGCTGGCTCCTGCTTTTATCCTCCTTAAGGTATCTGATTCTAACCGTTATGAATATTCCGAATCAGAAGACAATTACCATGAATGGCTGACAAAAAATACGTATTGTTATGAAGGTTCATTTCCAATGAATTTCTCCGATTCAGATATCAAAAAAAAGATTATTAGTGATCTTGATTTTTATCTGGGATTACAGGGAAAAATGATCAAAAGAAATATCGCCTGTTGGGTAATATGCAAATCTTCTAACGAATCTCCTTTTCAAAAAAACAGTGTCCCTAAAAATTTTGATCCATCGAATAATGCGTCGGTAAATGATATTCTTTTTTTCATGAATAAAAATTTTAACTCTATTCCTGCTATTGATGAAACAGGCAATGGAGAATTAAAAATTCAGGGATTGCAATGGAGCGAATGTACCAACATCCCTTTCCTCAAAAAGAAACTTAAAGAATATGGTCTCGAGATCAATCTTATGAACCGCTCGGTCGACATGCTTCAGATTAAGGAAAATATTGAAAACAATCTTTAAACATTAAACAACTAATAGCATGAAAATAATTTTGTGTTTTTTAATTGTTCTCTTTATGATGAACAATTTAAGTGCGCAGGAATTAACGCGCATAACTGGTACTATTACATCTGCTAAAGAACACAAGGCAATCACTGGTGTAAGTATAACTGTACAAAGAACCAGCATCGCAACAATAACCGATGACAATGGTTTTTTTTCAATCCCTGTCCCTAAAAATCATCTGTTGGTTATAAGCCATATCGGCTATTCAACAGTAGAAATAAATACTGATTCAATTAGGAATTCCATTTTGAATATACAACTTTTTGAAAGTGCGGTGATGATGAATGATGTAACCGTGTCTTCGGGTTATCAGCAGATAAATAAAGTCACTTCAACAGGTTCATTTGAAAAGATTGATAATGATCTTTTCAATCGAAGTACAGGTACATCAATCCTTTCCAGGCTGGATGGAACAGCAGGAGCAATTCTTTTCGATCGCCGGCAGGGGGCTGAGGCGCCTGTACAAATAAGAGGCCTGAGTACCCTTGACAATACCTCAACTTCTCCATTGATTGTTCTTGATAACTTTCCTTATGAAGGAAATATTACCGACATCAACCCTAATGATGTAGAAAATATCACGATCTTAAAAGATGCAGCAGCAGCAAGTATTTGGGGCGCAAGAGCAGCTAACGGAGTGATTGTAATCACCACCAAAAAAGGACAGTTCAACCAGCCTTTCAGATTGTCTTTAAATACCGATGTAATCCTGACTGCAAAGCCTGATCTGTTTAATGAAAATGTTATTTCAACATCGGATTTTATTGACGTAGAAAAGTATCTTTTTAATAATGGCTTCTACGATGCTACGTTAACAAACACATACAACTACCCTCCTGTAACCCCTGTAGTACAGATTTTATCTGATCAGCGAAATGGAACCATAAGTGAGGCCGATGCAACTGCAAAGATCAACGCTCTCCGGCAGCTTGATGTGCGTAATGATTTTGAAAAATATCTTTACAGACCCGGCCTTACACAGCAGTATGGTATTGATTTGAGCGGTGGAAGCAAGGTATTTAAATACCGGCTTTCGGGGGGTTATGACAAGAATAGCGCCACTCTTGTCGGTAATCAGGATGATCGATATACCATTCGTTCAGACAATTCATTTACCCCTTTAAAAAATTTGCAGTTCGATTTTTCTTTTGGATACACCAGGAGTACCAATATTAATAACAGCCCGGGCGGCTACAATGATATCACCATCGGTGGCTTCGCCTCCATTTATCCGTATGCCTCTTTTGCCGATAAATCTGGCAATCCGCTTTGGATTGATTATATGTACAGTAGCTCATTTACAGATACTGCTGGTGCAGGACATCTCCTTAATTGGAAGTATAGTCCACTCGATGAATTGCATAATGTAAACAGAAGGACTATTTCAAATGCTTTCATTGCCGATATGGGTCTTACATACTCTCTTTCAAAATCATTTAGTACAACGATAAAATACCATTACCAGAATAACCAGGACAATAGCTCCAACATTTATGATGTAAATTCTTTTATGGCACGCGACCTGATTAATCGCTTCACTCAGTTTGATGGAACAAATATCAACTACATTGTTCCGTACGGAGGAATACTGGATGAAGGACACAATCAATTGAATGCATACGGTTTGCGGGGGCAGTTAAATTTTGAAAAGACTCTTAATGGAAAGCATTTTATCAATGCTATTGCGGGAGGTGAAATACGACAATCCGGAAGTACTTCGAGCAGTTACCGTACTTACGGATATACTGCAACTCTTGCTCATAGCGCTGTTGACTACGTTAATTATTACCCTACATTCGATAATGTAGCAGGGCTTGGCTTCATTCCTAACAACGATGGTTTTACACAAAAGCTTGACAGGTACGTATCGATATATACGAACGTCAGCTACTCTTATTTAAGAAAATATACACTATCAGCTAGTTTTCGTAAAGATGCTTCCAATCTCTTTGGAGTAGATGCTAACCAAAAAGGTGTCCCTCTGTGGTCTGGCGGAACAGCGTGGAACATTTTCAAAGAAGGATTTTATCACATCAAATGGCTGCCTTATTTAAAATTACGAGCAACATATGGCTATGGTGGAAATGTAAGTCATTCTGTAGCAGCCTTAACAACTCTGGTCTTTAATCCTGGAATATATCAACCTGTTACAGGTTTGCCCTATGCTAATATTAGTAATTATCCCAACCCACATCTTCAATGGGAAAAAGTAGGCACAATGAATATCGGGCTTGATTTCAGTACGAAAAATAATCGGATAGCCGGAAGTATTGAATATTTTGAAAAATACAGCTCTAATCTTTTAGCTGCAAAATCACTTGACCCAACATTAGGGGCGTCCTTTATAATAACTAACTCCGCAGATATGAAAGGCAAAGGATGGGACATTATAATCAATTCAAAAAATATTGTCACATCAGCTTTTGGTTGGGAATCAAATTTTTCATTCAGTTCCTCGATAAATAAAGTAACTAAATATTTATTTCCTTCTTCCAACAATGGATATACAAGTGATGGACAGATGATAACCCCGATCGAAGGCTATGAACCATTTGAGATTGTCAGTTTCAGGTATGCAGGGCTTGATGCTAATGGTAATCCTTTAGGATATGTGAATGGGAAAGTAAGTAATAATTATGATTCAATCATGGATACTCCTTTAAAAGACCAGGTCATAAACGGTTCTGCAATTCCTCATTTCTTCGGTTACTTCAGAAATACATTTACGTGGAAAAGTTTTTCATTGTCATTTAATATAACCTATAAGCTTGGTTATTTTTTCAGGAAACCTACCCTAAGCTATTATAAGCTTTTTTATAATAATACTACAAATGACGATTACGAAAAAAGATGGCAGAACCCGGGAGATGAAAAGAAAACAAATGTTCCTGCTATGTCCTATCCATTAAACACCGAAAGTGATAACTTTTATCAATATGCTGATGTCAATGTTTTGCCTGCTGATCACATCCGTTTAAATGATGTCCGTATAGGTTATCAGGCCGCTTCTAAATTATTGAAGAAGCTTCCTTTTGAAAGGTTTGAAGTTTTCGGATACCTATCAAACTTAAACTTTCTGATCTGGAAAGCCAATAAGGCAGGCATCGATCCTGAATTTCCAACAGGGCTTAAACCGCCTGTGAGTGCTTCATTTGGAATTAGAACCAATTTTTAAACTAAAAAATATTTGAAATGAAACTAATTAAAGTAATCATATTAGTCCTCATGTTGGCATCGCTCGAATCATGTAAAAAATATCTGGATGCAAAACCAGATGCTACTCTCGCCACGCCAACAAGCCTGCAGGATCTGCAGGGACTGCTCGATTATTACCGCGGCTTAAATTCGTCGTTTCCGGGTGGTGTCGGAATTTTATCAGATAATTTTTACCTTACTCAAAGTAGTTGGGCCGCAATATCGACTCAATATCAGCGTAATTATTACATTTGGCAAAAAGACCAAAATGACCAGGCTGACTGGAACAATCCTTATAGTAATATTTATACCTGTAATCTTGTTTTAGAATCACTTAAAAACATAACGTGGCCTCCAAAAGATAATATTTGGTCACAAAACATTAAAGGAGCTGCATTGTTTTTCAGAGCATCTTATCATTATAGCATAGCTCAATTGTTTGCCAAAGCATATAATAAACAAACAGCTGCTACTGATCTTGGAATTCCTCTTAGACTTAATACCGATCTCTCGACGAAAGCAACGCGTTCGACAGTGGAACAAACCTATGAACAGATTATTACAGATCTTAAAGAATCGGTAAAGCTCTTGCCGTTAAATACGACATTTAAAACAAGACCTACCATTGCCGCTGCATATGGGGCTCTTGCAAGAACTTATCTCTCTATGCAGGATTACGGCAATGCTTACAAATACGCAGATTCATGCCTGAATAATTACAATGTTCTTATCGATTATAATACTTTAGATAGTACTGCAGCAGCTCCTTTCACAAGATTTAATGATGAAGTTATCTTCCAGGCAATCACAAATGCTGTTCAACCGAATAACCCTAATATTTGTAAAATTGATTCTAATCTTTATGAATCATACAATGACAATGATTTAAGAAAAGTAATTTATTTTAAAAGAAATACAGATGGAAGCTACCGATTTAAAGGAGATTATGATGGTACTTCAAATAATGGTTCCGGTCATTCATTTACCGGAATTGTAACAGATGAACAATATCTTATAATGGCAGAATCCGCTGCGAGGCTTGGCAAAACTGAAGAGGCTCTGAATGCTTTAAATCTTTTATTGGAAAAAAGAATGAGAGCTGGAACATTCGTTCCGGTTTCTTCTTCGGATTCAACAGATTTGCTTTCAATGATTCTTCAGGAAAGAAGGAAAGAATTATTATTTCGGGGAACAAGATGGACAGATTTGAAAAGATTAAACCAGGATCCTAAATATGCCATCACTTTAAGCAGGCAATTGAATGGGCAGATGTATCAGTTGCCAGCAGGAGAAACATTCGTAGCATGGATACCACAAAGAACCATAGATATGAGTGGAATGAAGCAAAATCCTTAAATAAAAGAGGTAGCCATGATGCATACATGCCTACCTCTTTTTTGTTCACTTTATCCTATTGCACTCTTTGTGTAATATCAGGATAAGTACTTCCATTGTCGATCACATCCTGTAATTCACTTTTAAGTGTTGAGGAAAAAGCGGAAGACGGGTGTTGCCCTGGTGAGGCTACACCATTCGCTTCAACAGCGCAAATCTTATTTGTCAATCCACTGCATGGTTGCCCATCTGTATAGCTATAATTCAGGTAATTCTGCACCTGAGCTACATTGGTTGGGTCACTGCCTGTAAACTGGAACCAGGTCATTGTTTCCGGTGCCTTATCCTTCACAATTTTTTTTGAAGTAAAGGCACTTGCCGCAATTCCCATTACAATGGCAACCACAGCAACGATTGAAATTTTTAAATGTTTCATTTTTTTGTTTTTAAAAGTTATCAATTAAAATAGCATGGGCTGATCAGGCCCTTTTGGTACACCGGTCTGCAGAACCGGTGTGCCTTATTGCAATAATATTTTTTAAGCTGCTTTCAAACAGCATACTTTAATTTCTGATTCCTTTCGAATCCAATTCCGATAACAGCAAGAACCATAAAAAATAAATTAAACAATAGATGTTGTTTCCAGCTCAAGTGTTGAATAATGCCACCACATGAGCAGGGAAGATGAATTGCGAACAATAACATTCCAGTGATATACAAAGTAAAAATCACTAAAAGGATCAATGTTGCATACAATGCTACTTTTCGTGTTTGCATAACTGTTAGCATTACGGCAATGAACAGTTCTGCCCCGGGAATAAGCCAAACTATAATTGCAGCAAAAGGTTTAAGAAAAGGTGAATTGATTAATTGAATTTTAAAAGTATCGTACTCTAAAAGTTTGCCAACGGCTGCATAAACAAAAAGCAAAACAAGGAGTGAACAAATGATTTCTATCGTAATTTTTTGTTTCATTATTTTAATAAAAGTGTTCTCTTCTTTCTACTGCAAGTTAGAAGCGAAAAGATTTGCAAGTGGCTGTAATAAGTTTGCAGGCGGCTTTATTTTTATTCCTCGAACCGGACCTTATTGGAGAAATTCAATGAAGGGAATGTGTTATTTTCTCAATGATCCCGGGGGATGGCCAAATCTTTTTTTGAAAGCAGTATTGAAATTATAGGTGTATTTATATCCCAATAAATGGCTTATTTCTTTTAAACTTTTCTCAGTATTTTCTAATAAATATTTTCCTTTCTGTAAACGTTGTTCTGTCAGGTAATGGAAAAGCCCTAAACCAAATAATTCTTTGAATCCTGCCCTTAGCTTACTGCTATTGATCAATGCATACTCTGCTATTTCCGATATACTATGGTGATGTCTCATGTCTGAGTCAATAAAGTTTTTGGCGCGATGGATGCATTCTATATCGTAAGAGGATAGCCGCATTTTTTAGCAGGTTAATTTTTGCTTTAACCAAAATTGCTTTTAAAAAAAGAAAAAAACCACCCGTATTTACACGGGCAGAGTCAAAAACCACAGCTTTACCAGTATAAATACGGGTGGTTTTTTATGGATAAAACATGCATCTTCGGCAAAAATTTATATTATGCCAAACAACTTAATTACACTTGAAGCGGCCTCAAAGATGACCGCTTTGTATCGCAGCGAGATGAACAACATTCTTGCTGATCAATTTAAAGGACAAAATATCTTAGCAATATGCGAAACATTTGACAGGGCAGCCTTTGATGCCTTGCTTAATGAGACGGCCTGTACTGCTGTGAGGGTCTATTATGGCATGAGTGAAGACCTGAAAGTGCACGCTATTGTGGTAGGAGTGAACAGTGATAACGAAGATATTCTTCCGGAAACCAACCTTGCACAAGCTTCAGAAACAGATACCGTGATCATCGAAGAAGCTTTCAGGTGCCCGGACTACTGCCCTCCGAAATCGGACCTTAATTCGTAAAAACACATAATTATACTACTTATGTTCTTAAAAGTAATCTTTTCGGCCTTTAGTATTTTTATTGCAGGAATAATAGCTCTTGTGCGTTTCAGGAAGATCAACAGAATCTATTGGCCGATGATTTTTGTGATATGGCTCGGATGCATTAATGAAATCCTTAGCTATTGTTTGTTTAAAAACAATCTTTCAACCGCTATCAATAACAATGTTTACGTTTTGACGGAAGCGATCCTGCTTTTATTTCTTTTCCGCAATTTTGGTATTTTTAATAAATATCAATGGTTGTTCAGGGTTATCTGTTGGGGAGTGGCACTTTTATGGTTTTGGGAAAATTTTATAACGGGCAAGATCGGGCATATCAGTTCATGGTTCCGAATAGTAAGTTGCTTTGTCATTGTTTTAATTAGTATTCATGCCATAAGCAAACTGATGGTACTTGGCTCTGAGGAATTTTTCATAATAAAAGGGCGTAGCTTATTCGCAAATGCTGCTTTTCTCATTTGTATCGGTACTATTATTTTCTTTACCTTTAAATTGCTCGTTGAGATTTTCTGGCTTTATGGCCTGAATGGAAGCGAGATTTTCAGGGTAAAGCTGTATGATATTTTAACTTATATCAACCTGTCGGTAAATTTAATTTACGCATTAGCTGTATTATGGGCGCAACCGAAACAACAATATACCATGCTGTCATCTTCGCTTCAGTTGTAATCAGAATCCTGTTAACGTATTTTTTTATTGTAGTGATCCATACTCAGAAGGTCAATGTAGGCTTAAGGAAAAAAAATATCCTGGAAGAAATTGCAGGTCTTGAAAAAGAGAGGGCAAGAATAGCAGCAGATTTTCATGATGAACTGTCGCCACTTTTGTCAACAGTAAAAATGAGAATCAATTTTTTTCAATTAACGAATGATGAAGATTTGGCAGAACGCCGACAAGCTAATGACCACATTGAGGAGGTTATAAGAAGAATGCGCGAAATTTCTTTTAACCTGATGCCTGCCACGCTTTTAAGAGACGGACTCATCAAGGCTTTGGAAGAATACGTTGAATTCCTGAATCGTGTTCATCTTCTCCGGTTCACATTTATTGCGACAGAAGAATGTATCCTGGAAGAAAGTAAGGCTGTTAATGTATACAGAATTGTGCAGGAAGTAATCCACAATGGGATAAAACATTCAAAAGCAAGCGAGATAAGTATTGAGATCAGGAATAAGAAAAATGCTATTGACATAAGAGTTTGTGACAATGGATGTGGATTCGATTACAAAAGAAAATTAGCAGAAAAAACAGGAATCGGGCTGGGAAGCATCAGCAATCGCGTTGTGATTACCGGGGGCAAAATGTTTATAGATTCCGGCCCTCAAAAAGGCACTACTTATATTTTTGAAATACCCTTATAATTTTTTATGTACGAACCAATTAATGTATTGATCGCAGATGATCATAAGATATTTCGCAATGGCTTTAAGCTGATGTTCAGCAGAAGCGAAAAAATAAAAGTGATCGGCGAAGCTGCAAATGGACAGGAAGCTATTAAAGTTGCAAAGGAAATGAAACCGGATGTTATTATGATGGATATTGAAATGAAAGGAATGAATGGTATTGATGCTACGATAGCGTTGCAAAAAAGTCACCCGAAAATTCCTGTGATAGCCTTATCTACTTTTGATGAAAACATCCGCATAAAATCAATGATACAGGCGGGAGCAAAAGGTTACCTTCTGAAGGATGCTAATGAGACGGAAGTGCAGCATGCAATTGAAGAGGTGCTTAAGGGCTATAACTATTATTCCGATAGCATAACTAAAAGAATTGCCGACATGACTTATTCATTGACTCGAATAGCGTTACTTTTGGTGGGATTAAATTCAAAGAAAATGAGATTAAAGTGATGCGGCTCATGTGTGAGGAATATTCCTCGAAACAAATTGCTGCAGAAATGAATTTAATGCCAAAGACCATTGAGTGGTACCGGGATGTTCTTAAGAAAAAAACAGGGTCTAAGACAATGGCAGGAATTATTGTGTTTGCCACAAAGAATGAGATTTGCTAAAGAGAAAGATCATAACAAGTATAATGAGTTGCAGATGCTAAAGAAGGAAAAAGGGAGAGGTAACTTTAATTCTCTCACCTTTTCTATCCTGGGGGATTAAAGAATTTTTCTCTTTCATTTTAGGCACCCTTTACAGGTGGCCTTTCTGATGCTTTTTTATTATTTCCTTTTCCAATAATTCAAGGTAAATTTTCCAATGTTGCTCAACGCCTCCCGGGTAAACAAGCCCAAATGCTTTTAGGTGGTTTTTTTCTTCTGCTTCCCATTTTGTTTTGAATTCTACAGATACTGTAAGTTCTGTATGGCCGGTCTTCAATGGCTTTAATGAAAAAACGAATCCGGGTAACAACATAAAGCCTTTAATAGCCTGTATTCTGAAATACCTGTTTTCTACAAAGCCGGTGACCCTCATATTAAACTTCCTTGGGTTTATCAGCCTGATGGTTTGAATCATGCTGCATCCCAATGCCATTTTTCCAAATATTCTTCCAGCAATCCACACATCTTTTAGCCACAAGGGAAAATTGGCCGGAGTGTTGATATATTCAAATGCCGTTTCTACGGGGGCTGCCAGTGTTACTTTTTCTTTATGAATGATCATAATTTGTTGATTAAAGATTGTTATATAAAAGGAGGCAAATAAAAAAGGAGGTCGTCTTAAGCCAACCTCCTTTTCAAGGAACATTTAACTTACCGTCACCTCACCTGTAAAAATGCTGGTGGCGACATTGCGACCATTGTCCGTAATGAAACCAATCCATGTTTGCACGGCAAGGCCTGCAAATGGCAGCAGATTCAGGTCGCCTGTCATATCGCTGCGGTTAGCGCCGGCAGTAGTATAAATTGCCTGCCTTAGTTGAGGGCAATACGCTACAAAAATAGCTTTGTCTGTAGCTTTGGCGATGCCCACTCCTGAATTGTCTGTCCAGCTGAACGTAAGAGTACTACCTGCTCCGGATATTACAGCTGGTGCAAGGGCATTCGGAAGATCGCCCCTGCTTACAAGCGCCAATGAATAATCAATTGCAAAGGATGGATACACCCCTGTAATTGAATTTTTGATGGTATAGGCAAAAGCATTGTTTATGCCTGTCATCATGATTGCAAAATTGCGAAAACTGACATTCAATAAACCTGCCATTGGTTGCACAAAGTGCATGACAAGCGCAAACTTAAGCTGTTGCGCAAGCTGTTTTTCGGAAGGATTTGAATTGCGGTTGTTGCCTTTGCTACGCATATAATCTATGCCTTTCCAGCTACCACCTACAACTGATCCTACTTTTCCTGAGAATCCGCCAAGGATTCCCTTGTTGATTGTTCCCATGATAGAATTGGTTTTAATGGGTTAAATAAAAATGGATTTCTGTCATACGCTTTTGCAATTTCGTACCGCGTATAATATGCAATGTAAGTAGCTTCTTTATTGGAAATAGCATGCTATGCGAAGTGTGTATCATTTTTCGCTTTTATGTATCCGCATTAATAGTACAATAATAATATTGCTGTTTTTTTCCAATTTCTTCGTTCTATTTATATTGAAATAGAACTTTTATTTGGCATTATTTCGTAAAAAAGAATTTTTGAAATAAAAAAAATAAGCTACTTACTATCCAAAATTGATCGAAAAAAGCGCAAAAAACATTTTCAAAAATTCAAAAATAAAATCGGTTTACCAGTGTAAATCCCGGTTTTTAAAGTGATCCCTTCTATTTATTTTTGGTTAACCTAAAACAAAAGATATGAGATCAAAACCTACAAAAAAATCGTCTGCAAAAAAGCCATCAAGATCCCCTAAAACAATTTTATATCTTCCTCCGGGAGCCAGCCTCAATGACCTCGTAATGGATGGTGCGCAGGTAATACAGGAATTGTTCATCAGCAAGCGAACCTTGCTTAACTGGCGCAGTTCAGGGAAAATATCTTATACTGATGAATTGGGTAAGCTATATTATTTTAAACAGGAAATTGCACGGATCCTCATTTCAGGAAGAAAGCGCCGAAATAAAAAGTAACCATTATTCTTGTTATGGGTTCTTCGTGATAGCGGGTTTATTTTAAATGCACGATCGTAGCGCAAGAAAATAAATCAAATTCCTTTTAGATACTAAACTCCAATATTTCCTTATTTAGCAATAAATTCGTTTAAATTATCCCAATAAGTTAACAAGTTGGGAACAATAGTTTTAACGTTTAATATCTAACTTTGCAGATTAAATAATTTGATTATGATCAAAACCGGCAATACTGTTGTAAGCATTTATACAGAAATGACTCCGAATCCGGAAACCATGAAGTTTGTGGCCAACAAGCTTTTGTATCCCGGCAAAAGCGTTGATTTTAAGAATGAAGAAAGCGCATCAGCTTCGCCGTTGGCCATGCAATTGTTTGCGTTTCCTTTTATCAAATCTGTTTTTATCGCCAGCAATTTTGTAACGCTTACCAAAACGGATGACACTGAAGATTGGCAGGATGTAATTCCTTCCGTAAAACAATTTTTAAAAGAATACCTGGAAGAAGGAAATGTGATCATCAATGAAGAAGAACTGGCGGCGCGCAAACCCGAAAGTACCAATGAGATCCACCTGGATGACGGTGATGTGGTAAAAAGAATTAAAGAATTGCTCGAAAATTATGTAAAGCCGGCGGTAGAAATGGACGGCGGTGCGATCCAGTTCCTCAGCTATGAAAACGGAACTGTAAATCTGAAAATGCAGGGAAGCTGCAGTGGTTGTCCGTCTTCAATGATCACCTTAAAAGCCGGCATTGAAGGAATGATGAAAAGAATGATCCCTGAAGTGAAAGAAGTGGTAGCAGAATCAAAATAATGGATCGAAAAATATTTTTAGAAAGCACTTTGAAAAAGGTGCTTTTTTTATTTTAACCAAAATAAAAAACAGCGCTATTTGTTCATTTACTGCCAACACTCATTTTTAGTTTATTCTAAACTACATTTGGCGATAAATTTTTCTTTTGACTTTACCTGAGATCTATACGGAATTCATTGCGGGAATGAAACAAACGACGTGGATGGAATATGCTGCGGTGATCTCAGGAATCGTCAGCGTTTGGTTTTCAAGAAAAGAAAATATCTGGGTTTATCCAACGGGCCTGGTCGGCACCATTCTTTACGTTTATATCAGTTTCAAAGGAAGTTTATTTGGCGAGGCCACGGTAAATTTATATTACACCATCATGAGTATTTATGGCTGGATTCTTTGGGCAAAAAGAAACCAGCAACACGAGCATGTTGTCAATATCACCTGGAGTAATAAAAAAGAATGGCTGCAGGAATTGTTGTTTTTCGCCGCCTTTTATGTCGTAATATATTTCTCACTTTCTTACCTCAAAAAAGATTTTGCTCCCGGGGCTATTCCCTGGGCGGATGCATTTGCAAGCTCTACAGCCTTTACCGGAATGTGGCTGATGGCAAGAAAAAAAGTGGAAAGCTGGTATTGGTGGATCGCCACTGATTTTGCTTCGATCCCGTTGTATTTTGTAAAGCATTATGTGTTCAGCAGTGTTTATTATTTAATTCTTTTCATCATGGCAATTTGGGGATTAGTAGAGTGGATCAAGCGCGCCAATGAATTTTTGAAACAAGAACCATCTTAATGGAACCCATTAAAAAAATTGTAGTCATCGGTCCGGAATCAACAGGCAAAAGCACACTGTGTCAAAAGCTGGCTTCGCAGTACAACACTTTGTGGGTTCCGGAATTTGCAAGAGAATATCTGGAGAAGAACGGGAAAGAATATAATTATGATGATCTGCTAACAATTGCAAAAGGGCAAATTGATTTGGAAGAAGAGGTAAGTGAGCAGTTATTAGTAAAAGGTTCAACTCTTGTAACTGATCACTCATCTCTTTCACATCTTTTCATCGACACTGACATGTACGTCATGAAAGTGTGGGCTGAATTTGTTTTCAACAAATGTCACAACTGGATTTTAAACAGGATTGCTGAAAGAAAGTATGATCTGTATTTGCTCTGTGATATCGATTTGCCGTGGATTGAAGATCCTTTGCGGGAATATCCTGATCAAAAAATAAGAGAAAAATTATTTCATTTTTATAAAGATATCCTGGTTCATCAATCCGTTCCCTGGTGTCATCTTTTTGGTGATTACGAGGAAAGATTTCAAAAAGCAGTGCAATTTATTGAAAACTCATTTGCAGTAAATTGAGAATTAGTTGTATTTTAAATTTTTAAATTTAAAAAAATCAACTCAATCTTATGGACCAATCACTAATTGTCATTAAAGACACAACTGCAAATCCGGCACCACTAGGCCTTTTGGCATTTGGGCTGACAACCGTTATTCTGAATTTGCACAATGCAGGAATCTTTGAAATGAATTCAATGATCCTTGGTATGGGAATTTTTTATGGCGGTATTGCACAGATTATCGCCGGCATTATGGAGGCCAAAAAAAATAATACTTTCGGCTTTGTAGCCTTTGTTTCCTATGGTTCTTTCTGGCTCACATTGGTGGCTTTGATCGTTATTCCAAAGTTTGGTTGGGTTTCAGCCGCATCGCCTGCAGCCATGATCTCTTATCTTATTATGTGGGGGATATTTACAAGTCTTCTTTTTGTTGGAACCCTTCGCATCAGTAGATCTTTGCAATTTATTTTTGCCACCTTGGCTATTCTTTTTTTTCTTTTGGCTGCCTCAGAAGATTCAACAAGCGTTGGTCTGAAAACTTTTACCGCTTATGAAGGAATTGTTTGCGGCGCTTCAGCAATTTATACCGGTGCCGGCGCCTTATTAAATGAAGTGTTTAACAGACCGGTTTTGCCTTTAGGGATAATGCAAAACAAAAGTTGAGTTTTTACTCACTACATTTTTATATCTTCAATCTTTATTCCTCTTATTTTTCATTTAAAAAATTTGATTTTATGAGAAAAGGCTTTTTCATTTCCTTCCTGCTTTTTATTTCTGTTTCTGTAATCGGGCAAAAAAACAATGTTGCACAATTATTAATTCCCGAACCGGTTTCTGTCACTTCAGGAACTGGAAATTTTGTGGTGATCAATAAAACTCCGGTGCATGTTTTATCAACCGATCCTGCTGCAAAAAGAGTGGGCGAGTTTCTTTCAAAAAAGATCGCGAAAGTAACGGGTTATGTTGTGCCTGTTGAAGTAGGTTCAAAAAACACAACCGTCAATAGCGGCATAAAATTATCATTAATAAAGGATGCTTCTTTGGGAGATGAAGGTTATCAATTGGCTGTAACTCCTCATGAAATTTCCATTTCGGCAAACAAGCCTGCCGGGCTTTTTTATGGAATGCAATCCTTATTTCAGCTGCTGCCTAAAGAGATTGAGGCGGATACTTTGGTAAGAAATGTAAAATGGAATGTGCCTGTTTGCAGTATTAAAGATTATCCGCGATTTGGGTGGCGGGGTTTGATGCTGGATGTGAGCCGTCATTTTTTTACCAAGCAGCAGGTGAAAGAATTTATAGACCAGATGGTACAATATAAATACAATGTTCTGCACATGCACCTTACGGATGACGAAGGATGGAGAATAGAAATCAAAGGATTGCCACGGCTTACAGAAGTGGGGGCGTGGAATGTAAAAAAGGTAGGATATTTTGGAACTTTTTCTCCGCCAACTCCTGATGAGCCGCGCAACTACGGTGGTTTTTATACGCAGGATGACATCAGGGAAATTGTAAAATATGCAGCAGACCGTTTTGTAAATATTCTGCCTGAAATTGATGTTCCCGGCCACAGCCTTGCAGCGGTAGTTTCTTATCCCGATCTGTCATGCACAGCTGGCGCTGATCAATACCATGTTCGTTCAGGAGAACCAATTATGGATTGGTCACACGGACAGCCGCCCGTTGCTTTGGTCGATAATACACTTTGCCCTGCCAATGAAAAAGTATATACTTTCTTAGATAAAGTGATGACGCAGGTTGCGCAGTTATTTCCTTTTCCATATATCCATGTAGGTGGAGATGAATGTCCTAAAAACTTCTGGGAGAAAAGTGATTCTATTAAAGCATTGATGCAGAGAGAAGGCTTAAAAAACATGGATGAAGTGCAGAGTTATTTTGAAAAAAGACTGGAAAAAATTGTAGAATCAAAAGGCAAAAAATTTATGGGCTGGGATGAAATTTTGCAGGGAGGATTAGCGCCCGATGCAGCAGTGATGAGCTGGCGTGGAATGAAAGGAGGGATTGAGGCCGCTAAAATGGGCCACGAGGTGGTAATGAGCCCTACAGATTTTGTTTACCTGGATTATATGCAGGGAGATCCTATTATTGAGCCACACGTGTATGCAACCTTGCGTCTTAAGAAAGCGTATGAATTTGAACCGGTTCCTGACGGGGTAGATCCCAAATATATTTTAGGTGGCCAGGGCAATTTATGGACAGAGCAGGTTTACAATATGCGCCATCTTGAATACATGTTGTGGCCCAGGGCAATGGCGATCTCAGAAGCGGTTTGGAGTCCAAAAGATAAAAGAAACTGGGATGATTTTTCTTCACGCGTTGAAAAGCAATTTCCACGGTTTGATGAAGCCCAGATCAAATACGCACCGAGTATGTATGACCCGATCTTTAATGTAAGTAAAGATGACAGTGGCCGCTTAAAAATTACTTTAAGCACAGAGATAAAAGATTTGCAAATTCATTACAGTTTTGATAATTCCTTCCCTGATAACTTTTACCCCACTTATACATCTCCTTTAACTCCTCCCGAAGATGCAGTAATGCTGAAAGTGATCACCTATCGTGGGAACAAAAAAATGGGCAGAATGATTTCAATGCCAATTTCAGAATTACAAAAAAGAGCAGATACAAAAAGTAACCCGGAATAAACTGTTTGTTTTCTTTATAGCTCAGGCTTTCTCTTATTGCACGAAATGGTTTTTATAAAAGTGCGATTTGAAGAAAGCCTGTTGTTTTTTAAATGGATTACCCGTTTATAAATAGATATGAATTTGAAAACATACTTTAATACCATAATAAAGCAAAATAAAAATGTGTATTACTTAGCTGCTTACCGGGTAATAAAATCTTTTCTATTTAATTAGTGGTTATATTGAAATATGAATAAGAAAATGTCTACCGTTTGTAAATTTTAACGGGAAAATAAAAAAATGTTAATCATTTTACAATTTATTTTTTTAAAAAAATTTTTTTATTCAAAAAAAGGTGTAATTTGGGTTTTAATTAAACTTTAACACTCCTAATTACTTGATTATGAAAAAAAGATTACTGCTTAGTAGCCTATGCATGCTATTCTGCTTTCTGACAATGGCTCAGCAACGAACAATCACAGGAACGGTAACTACAAAGGATGGAACCCCTTTGGTAGGAGCCTCTGTGACAGTTGTCGGGCAAAAAACCGGCGAAACCACCGGCTCCGACGGAAAATTTAGTATCACGGTTCCATCCAACGCAAAAACACTGAGAATCAGTTATGTTGGTTACCAGGACCAGGATGTAGCAATTGCTGGTCAAAATAATATTTCTGTTTCACTTCAATCCACAGCAACCAATTTAAATGAAGTGGTGGTTACTGGTTATGGAACACAACGGAAAAAGGATATTACAGGATCCGTTGCTGTTGTGGATGTAACCGACATGAAAAAAATTCCGGCCGGAAATGCAGAATCGTTGTTACAGGGACAGGCTTCGGGAGTAACAGTAACCAATTCCGGTGTGCCCGGGGGTGGCGCCGCCGTTCGTGTACGGGGTATTACCTCTCTCGGAAGTGCCGATCCACTATATATAGTAGATGGAATACAATCCTCCAACGGGTTAAGGGATATTAACCCTGACGATATCGAATCCATACAGGTATTAAAGGATGCAGGTGCTGCTGCTATTTATGGAATACAAGGCTCCAACGGGGTAGTTATTGTTACCACCAAGAAGGGGCATGGTAAACCAACAGTTAACTATGATATGTATCTTGGAACCCAGCGTCCTTTAAGCGGAAATGTTTTCAATCTTACTGACACAAAAGGCTATGCGCAGGCGATCTGGAATATGGAAACCAATTCCGGGATCACTGGTACTTCCCGTACCGGCCAATTTGGACAGACCGGAACCTCGCCAACCATACCCGAATATATCCTGCCGGAAGCAGGGAAAAGCGGAGATTCCCTTACCAATCCTTCCGCATATGATTTAGTAAACAATCAAATTACCAAGGCAAATCAATCAGGAACAGACTGGTTTCATGAGATATTTAAACCTGCCATGATTCAAAATCATACGGTTACAGTAAGTGCCGGAAGTGATAAATCTTCCTACCTTTTTTCAATGAACTACTTTAATCAGCAGGGTACACTTATTAATACTTACCTTAAAAAGTATGACGTGAGAGCCAATACCCAGTTTAATATTAAAGATCATATCCGGGTTGGTGAAAATGCCGATGTGATTTATAGGCAAAGCCCCGGATTTACAAACCAAAGCGAGGGAAATGCCATTTCTTTTGCTTACAGGATGCCTCCTATTATACCGGTATATGATATTATGGGAAATTTTGCGGGAACCAAATCTCCGCACTTGAGTAATTCTCAAAACCCGGTAGCGATTCAAAAGCGTACTGCCAATAATAAGAGTAACAGCTGGTCAATGATTGGAAACGTATTTGCAGATGTTGATTTCCTGCGCCATTTTACAGCGCATACTTCTTTTGGAGGAACAGTAGAAAATTATTATTATTATTATTTTTCACCTACTCCGTATAATGATGCAGAAGGAAATACCAATCCGAATGCATTTAACGAAGGATCAGGATATAATAGCTTGTGGCAATGGACCAATACTTTGACCTACTCCAATGTTTTTGGATTACACAGTATTAAAATTCTGGGCGGTTTAGAATCAAAAAAGCAATATGATCGTGGTTTTTCTGCCGGAAGAATCAATTATTTTAGTTCAGATCCTAATTACCTGATCTTAAATACCGGTAGTCCTACCGGTGGGGTAAGTAATAATGGCGGTGCTCCTTATCAGCTGAGTCTATATTCTCAATTTGGTCGACTCGACTACCAGTATAATGATAAGTACCTTCTGAGTGCTACCATACGTCGTGACGGAGCTTCCGTATTTGATGCAAATCATAGATTTGGTGTGTTCCCTTCTGTTTCTGCCGGTTGGAGAATTTCCCAGGAAAGTTTTCTTAAGAATGTGGCATTTATTAATGACCTCAAGATCAGGGGCGGTTGGGGTAAGCTTGGATCCATTGCTAACATTGGAGCTACCAATCCGTATAGCCTATATTCTTCTGGCGCTGGTTATTCCTACTATTCTATTGACGGAAATCCTGACGGGGCCACTATGGGCTTTTACCAAAGCCAGTATGGAAACCCGGCCACTACATGGGAGCAGGATATTATATCAAACGTGGGCCTGGATGCAACGATTATTAATAATAAGCTGAATTTATCAGTAGAATGGTATAAGAAGAAGATCAGCGGACTGTTATTCCGGAAACAATCCCAGATCGGAAATTTTGCAGGGGGAGCAAGCCAGCCGATTATTAATTCCGGGGATATTCAAAATACAGGTATTGATGGAAGCATCACGTATCATGGCGATGTTGGATCAGGGCTTCATTTTGATTTAACCGGTACATTTACAAGCTATAACAGTAAAATTGTAAGCCTGCCTCCGGGATATAAGTACCAGGACTACGGTAGTGCCGGATCAGGGCGTATTGGAGCGTTTACCCGCGCTCAACCCGGGGAGCCGATCGGTGAGTTTTTTGGCTATAAAGTGATCGGCTTGTTCCAGGATGCAGCTGATGTAACTAAATCTCCAAAACAACCTGCTGCAGCTCCGGGCAGGTTCAAATATGCAGACATTAACGGAGACGGCGTTATCGATGATAAGGACAGGACATGGATAGGAAACCCGAACCCGAAGTTTACTTATGGTCTTAATATTAACCTGAGCTATAAAGCTTTTGATCTGAGTGCCTTCTTTTATGGCTCACAAGGAAACCAGGTTTTCAATTATGTAAAATACTGGACTGATTTCCCTCAGGTATTCCGTGGTGGTATCAGCAATGATGTTTTAACTAAATCTGCTGTTTTGGTAAATGCAGCAGGACAGCCTACCACATCAAGCGATCCAACTGCCCATGTATCTAACCCGGGAGCCACTATCCCGGTTGTGGAAACTGCGAGCGGATTTAGCAATACCAGCACCGTCAATTCTTTTTATGTAGAAAATGGTTCTTTTTTGAAATTAAGGTCTTTAATTTTAGGATATACGCTTCCTGTTAATCCTTTGAAAAAGGTGGGTATTAATAAATTAAGGATTTATATCCAGGGCGCTAACTTATTTACTATTACAAAATATACAGGCCTGGATCCGGAACTGCAACAATCTGACCTTAGCAATAACAGTAATTTTGGAATTGACTTTGGTAACTATCCGTCAAATCAAAAAGAATACCTTTTTGGGATCAACGCCACATTTTAAATAACCAGTAAGAAAAAACTTATAATCATGAAACGAAATAAAATAACATATATAATTCTGGGCCTGGTTCTGTTGCTCGGAATTAGTTACAGTTGTAAAAAGAATTTTTTAAATATTCCACCGGTAGGATCCTTGAATCCGAGTATCATGGCTAATCAACAAGGTGTTGAAGGTCTGCTTATCGGTGCTTATGCCACTTTAGACGGTTATCCCGGAAATGGAGATGGTGGATGGGGAGGTGCTATTTCTAACTGGACTTTTGGAAGTATCGCCGCAGACGATGCCTACAAGGGATCAACCCCTGATGACCAGGGAGATGTTGTTCCGATTGAAACATGGGCTACATTACCTACCAATGGCTACACTTCCGGTAAATGGCAAAATTGCTTTTACGGGGTACAAAGAGCCAATGATGTTTTGAGAATATTGCCGCTTGCTACAGATATTCCTGCTGACCGCGCTACACAAATTGCTGCTGAGGCCCGCTTCATCAGAAGCTTCCAGGAATTTGAATTAAAAAAGGTTTTTGGAAATGTTCCTTTCATTGATGAGAAAGTTACAGGGGATACCTCCCAGCCTTCTTCCGTAACAAATATCAGTGGTACTGGTTATGTGGATGCGTGGCCGCAAATTGAAGCTGACTTTCAATTTGCAATGCAGAACTTACCTGCTACCCAGCCGGAGGTAGGAAGAGCCAATAAATATGCTGCGGAGGCATTTCTTGCTAAAACATATATGTTTGAAAAAAAATATAGTGACGCTAAACCATTGCTTGATGACTTAATAAGTAACGGAATGACTTCTGACGGAGTAAAGTATGATCTGATCAATTACGGCAGCAATTTTAATCCCGCTCAAAACCATAAATCAGATGCAGAATCAGTATTTTCAGTACAGATGTCAGTTAATGATGGATCCGGAAATGCTCAAAATAATAACCAGGGAGTTGCCAATGGAAACTATGGGGATCTGCTGAATTTCCCTTATAATGCCGGACCAGGAGCGTGTTGCGGATTTTTTAATCCCTCACAGGACCTAGCAAATGCGTATAAGACTGATGCTAACGGATTACCACTTCTTGACGGAAGCTACGACGCTGCGCCTAATGTTAATTCTTCTACAGGCCCTTACACCGGCAACCTGGATGCAAGGATAGATTGGGCTATAGGAAGACAAGGAATTCCTTACCTTGATTGGGGTCCTCATCCCGGAGATGTATGGATACGTGACCCGGCGAATGATGGCCATTTTAGCCCCAAAAAAGACGTTTATGCAAAAAGCCAGAAAGGAACCTTATCAAGTACAGAAAGCTATTGGGCATCTACAGAGTTAACCGCCAATAATGTGAATGTAATTCGTTTTGCAGATGTATTGCTGTGGGCTGCTGAAGCTGATTTAAATTTGGGCGACCCTGCAACTGCTTTAACCCTGGTTAATAGGGTAAGAGCCCGTGCTGCAGATCCTAATGGATGGGTTTATGCCGGGGGCGCTGCTTACGATGCAGGATCGGCCACTTATTCTCCAAAAACCACACCTGCTGCAAAATATAAAGTTGGATTATACCCGGCAGGAGCATTTAGTGATCCTGTGTATGCAATGAAAGCTATCATAATGGAAAGAAGACTTGAACTTTCAATGGAAGGCCAGCGTTTCTTTGATTTGGTTCGCTGGGGAATAGCAGCTCCTGTGTTGAACGCATACCAGGCCTTTACTAAAAATTATGTTCCTTATTATAATGGAGCTACATTTACTGCGGGTAAGAACGAATATTTTCCTATTCCTCAAGGGCAGATTGATGCGATCAATTCTTCCGGGACAGTTTATTTAAAACAAAATCCTGGTTACTAAATAATTCGGTCTTATTACTGCTTGCAATTAAGAGGTAAAGGTGAAACTTTACCTCTTAATTTTTCACAAACTGCCTTTTGAAACTTCTTTGATGAAAAAAATACTAAATATAACTGTAAAGCTTATTCTATTTTTGTTTCTTTTCGCTTCCTGTAAAAGCAAGGTAATGTTGTTTAATTCTGTACCTTCCTCACAGTCAGGCATTCACTTTAATAATAAGATTATAGAAAATGATACATTAAATCCTATCGATGTAACCAATCTTTATAATGGCGGTGGAGTAGGTATTGGTGACTTTAATAATGATGGATTGCAGGATATTTATTTTACGGGAAATCTTGTGCCGAATAAGTTATATCTAAACAAAGGGAAATTAAAATTCGAAGATATTACTGCCGAGGCCAAAGTTGACGGAGACGGAAGATGGTGTAAAGGAGTATCTGTGGTTGATATAAATAACGATGGATGGATGGACATTTATATTTCGGTAACAATGAATAAAGATCCGCAAAAAAGGCGGAACCTGCTATACGTGAATCAAGGGTTAGATAAAAATGGGATTCCGGTTTTTAAAGAAATGGCAAAGGAATATGGACTGGATGATACCACATCTTCTACAATGGCAGCTTTTTTCGACTATGATAATGATGGGGATCTTGATATGTATCTTGCAGTTAACGAAATTGTTACTAATGTTAACCCATCGGTGTTTAAGCCTAAAATATCTGATGGTTCATTTCCAAGTACGGGACGATTATATCGTAATGATTGGGATCCGGTTTTAAAACATCCCGTATTCAAAGATGTTTCTAAACAAGCGGGAATAACAATGGAAGGGTATGGGCATGCAGTATCTATTGCAGATTTTAACAACGATGGATGGAAAGATATTTTTATAACCAATGATTTCAATTCAAATGACCTCCTTTACATAAATAATCACGACGGTACTTTTACTGACAAGGCCAGTAGCTATTTTAAACATACTTCTGCAAATGGAATGGGCCAGGATGTAATTGATATTAATAATGATGGATTGCCTGATGTGGTCGAGCTTGATATGAATCCTGAAGACAATTACAGGAAAAAAATGATGATGGGAAACAATAACTATCAGACTTATCTAAATAGCGATCTTTATGGTTACCAGTATCAATATGTAAGAAATACTCTTCAGTTAAACCAGGGACGAACGGTTAAATCGAATGACTCTCTGGGAGATCCTGTTTTCAGCGATATCGGATTTCTTGCCGGGATCGCACAAACAGATTGGAGCTGGTGCCCATTAGTTACTGATTTTGATAATGATGGCAATAGAGATATAATCATTACCAATGGGTTTCCGAGAGATGTTACAGATCATGACTTCGTTAGTTTTAGAATGGGTTCCTCACAGGTGGCAAGTAAAGCTTATACATTGGCACAAATTCCAAAAGTTAAATTAAGGAACTATGCTTTCCGTAATAATGGTAATCTCACTTTTACAGATGTTGGCGAAGCGTGGGGAATTACTACTCCAACTTTTTCAAACGGCGCAGCTTATGTTGATTTGGACAATGACGGCGATATGGATGTGGTTGTGAATAATATTAACGACGAAGCTTCGATTTATGAAAATACAACACGAAATTCCGTCAATAATCATTCTAATTATTTGGCCGTTAAGCTGGAGGGCGATTCCTTAAATTTAAATGGGCTAGGTGCTTTTATTGAATTGCATTACGCCGGAAAACAACAAGTATATGAGCAATCTCCTTATCGCGGGTACCTTTCTACCATGCAAATTGAGCCACATTTTGGATTGGCAAATATTTCCCGTGTCGATTCCCTTATAGTAAAATGGCCGAATGGGAAAGAGCAGATATTAAGAAACGTTCCTGTTAATCAAACAGTTAAGGTTTATAAAAAAGATGCTTCAATTCCATATTCTTTCCCCACAAAAATTTTCGATAATAATACATTGTTTAAAGATGTTACTGATTCAGTAAATATTAAGTACCTAAATCAACCCAAAAATTTTATTGATTTTGCTGTTCAAAATTTAATTCCTCATAAATTTTCAGAATATGGTCCATCGCTGGCTGTTGGAGATATTGATGGAAATGGATTGGAAGACATCATTGTTGGAGGTTCTTATTCTTTCAGTGCACAGGAATTTTTGCAGCAACCTAATGGAAAATTTATTCAAAAAAGTTTGCTTACTGGAAAAGACACGCTCAATAAATTGCGGCAGGATGAAGGCATTCTGCTATTTGATGCAAACGGCGACGGGCATCCGGATTTATACATAGCCAGCGGCGGTTTTCAGGGACAACGTGAAACCGATTCGTACCAGGATAAATTATATATTAACGATGGGAAAGGTAATTTTACAGAAGCGAAAGATGCGTTGCCCCAGAATTTTACCAGTAAATTCTGCGTGAGAGCGATAGATTATGATAAAGATGGGGACCTTGATTTGTTTGTTTCAGGCAGAGTTGATCCAAAAAATTACCCAAGACCGGTTTCAAGTTTTATCTTCCGGAATGATTCTAAAAACGGCGTTGTAAAATTTACCGACGTTACTTCCACCGTTGCTCCTGCCTTAAAAAACATTGGCCTTGTTTGTGACGCATTATTTACGGATTTTAATAATGACGGATGGCCAGATCTGGTACTTGCCGGAGAATGGATGCCTGTTACTTTTCTTGAAAACGACAAAGGGATTTTTAAAAATGTAACCGGTAAAACAGGAATCGAAAACAATTTAGGGTGGTGGAATACGATAGCTAGTGGAGATTTTGATAATGATGGGAAAATGGACTATATCGTAGGAAATCTTGGCCAAAACTCATTTTTCAAGGCTTCAGATAAGTATCCGGTAAGTGTTATTGCTAAAGATTTTGACAATAATGGAACGTATGACGCATTTCTATCATTATATTTGCCGGTTTCGCAGACAGATACAGAAAGAAAAGATTTCCCTGCAGAATCCCGCGATGATATTTTGAAGCAAATGCCTTCACTAAGAAAAAGATTTGAGAATTACAAATCCTTTGCTATTGCTCCTATGGACTCAATCTTAACGCCAGAGCAAAGGCAAGGTGCACTGAAACTTCAAGCGAATTATTTTTCATCTGTTTTTTTAAAAAATAATGGTAATGGAAAATTTAACGCCATTCCATTACCAGTTCAGGCTCAAATTTCAATTGTTGATGGGATGACTGTTGGCGACTATGATGGGGATGGAAATTTGGATGTGGTGCTAAATGGAAATGACTATGGAACAGAACCAATTATTGGAAGGTATGATGCTTTAAATGGCTTGTTATTGAAAGGTGATGGGAAGGGCAATTTCACTCCGTTAAGTATTAGCCAAAGCGGCATTTACATTCCGGGAGACGGAAAAGCTTTGGTAGCTTTGAGAGGCAGTAGAGGGAAAACTTTGTTGGCAGCAAGTCAGAACAAAGGCCCTTTAAAGATTTTTCAATTAAAGCAAAATCAAAAATTAATAGCATTGTTGCCTTTTGATGAAAATGTAGTTATTTACTATAAGGATGGTAAAAAGCAAAAGAGGGAGATTGGATATGGTTCTTCATTTTTATCGCAATCAGGAAGATTTATAAACCTTAGTTCAAACGTTGAGAAAATTGAAATAACAAATAATTTGGGTAAAATGAGAACTGTGAAACTAAGCGATTTACAGTAGATCAATGTTTATTTGCAAAAAAGCTTTTGGTCGCGTCAGGATATACTTTTATAAAATGTGTGCGCAATAACTGGGCAGTTGAAATTTTTTTATCGGGTAGTTCTAAAACAATTGATTTTGAAACCTGTTTTGGCATATGACAATCAATACAATTAGCGCTGATTGTGTTTTTATCCGCTTTTATTGTGCAAAATGTGTGTTGCTGATCATTATGACAAGTCATACACTTTTGTGAATATAAAGCAAGGTTTCCTCTTTCATCATTATGGGCACTATGGCAAGTGATACATGTCATTGAACTCGTTCTAAAGCATTTGCTTTTAGAAAGTAGTCCATATTGATTTCCATGTACGTCAATACTACCATTCGCTAAAGTATCAATTTTGAAATAATCACTCAATTTGTCTCCCGAAGTAAAACTAAACGTTGGTTTAATACTTTTAATTCTACCACCATGACATAAAGAGCACAAATCAAGAGATTGTTGTCTTGAAAAGCTGGCAGGATTAATAATATATTTTCCAATTGTTGACCCTGGGTTTTCAGTTTCAAATTGCACGTGTTTTGCTCCCGGTCCGTGGCATTTTTCACAACCGATACCATATAAAATTTCATGGTGGTCAAATTCTTCAGGAGAATTCATTAAGTGATATGGTATTACTTTCGCATACGTAGTATGGCACTCCATGCATCTCGAATTGATGGGACGGTCAAAATAGACATGATTTACATCTCCGGGGCTATTTGCCCAACTGTTTACAGAGGTTAAATATGAAATAGGTAATTGGGTAAGCGTATTGTTTTCCCATGACAAATAAGTTTGTCCTCGTGTACCGGAGCCAATGGTTATATCAAAACGCTGTGCTGTTTTCTTTATCCCATCAATATATTCTACCTGGTACAAGCCACTATCCGTTTTTTCCATTTTTACAAGAAGACCGGGACTATAATCAAAAACATTACTTCCGTTTTCAAAACTTCCTTTTATATTTTTTTGATTGGCCTGTTCCGATGTTAAAAAATGACCTGTCGTGGTAAAACTATCATAAACTTGTTTGTGACATGTTGCACATTTTTCTGAACCAACAAACTGACTAAATTCAGAATCAGTCCCTGTAATTTCTTTTCCTTTATTAGTTCTGTCGATACATTGTATTAGAAGGAAAAATAAAGAGATTATCAGGCAAATTATAATTGAAGATCTTCTGGAGTTAATAAAACTTCTCATAAAATGTTAGGAATGATTTTATTACTCAAAAATCAAGAACAAGTATTAATCAAGAAAGCATTATATCTGATAAAGGTAGGTATTTTTTAATCCAATTAAAGCAAAATTTATTAAATGATATGCTTTTCGGGGAGAGTCTTTCTATTTCAACAAATCCTGAATGTCTTCATCGGCCTGTAAATTATTCATTTGACGCAAAATCCATGGATAACGGGTTGCGACTCTGTCAGAAATTGGCCGAATGGTAAACTCAACCGGGTTGGGAAGACACGAAGCAATCATAGCTGCTTCTTTTCTTGTCAGATCTTTGGCGTCTTTATTAAAATAATGTTTCGCTGCAGCTTGCACTCCAAAAATCCCGTCTCCCATTTGTGCAACATTCAAATACATCTGGAGGATTCTTTTTTTGCCCCAAATATGTTCTATCATAAAAGTAAAATAAACCTCTAATCCCTTTCTAAAATAGCTTCGGCCCTGCCAAAGAAATACATTTTTAGCAACCTGTTGACTGATGGTGCTCGCGCCGCGTAATGATTTGCTTTTTTGATTATGCTTCATCGCTTTTTGGATACTTTTAAAATCAAACCCATTATGATCGGGGAACAATTGGTCTTCGCCAGCCATCACGGCAAGTTTAATATTGCTGCCCATTTCATTATAATTGATATAATCCCTTTTCAAACCATGGCCTGTAAAAAAACTATTCAATTGTGTAACAGTAATAGGTGGATTTATCCATTTACAAACAAGAATATAAATGACAGATAAGAGGAATCCGTAAAGAACAATTTTAAAAAAAGTTCGGGCCAATCTTCTAAATAAACCGCGTCTTCTAAAGTATGGTTTTTTGTCCAACAAAAACAGTTTTACTATTTCATTTTGATATATTGCAACTTGTATTTTGTACCTATTTTCCACGTTCTATTACCCGTTTTCATCAAAAAATATCCTGCTGTGGCAAGTGCCGCCGCACTGATTACCAAGGATGGCCTTGCATAATAACGCGTGTTTGGTTTTGCAAATATCCATGTAATAAGACCGGCCGTGGTTAATATGGCTCCCCCACCAAAAAGTGCAGCACCGGAACTGCTCCAATCAAAATTTTTGCGAGGTTTTTCCAATGAAAGAATGTCGTGATAATTTACTGCAAAATGATATTCAGCAACGGTATCTAAAACAAAAACTCCCAGATTGGTATAAACTCTTCTAACATCATATTGAACCAGGAAAAGAGAGTCTTTTGTAATCGAACTAATGGATGCCTCATACTCTCGGGTGCTGGTAGAAAAATCAATTTCGCTTCCTGGATAGAAGGATTGAATGGTCCGGTTGTGCTTTTTCAGAATCAACAAATCATTTTGCGCCGTACAGGCAGATGCAAATAAAATAGCGATTGCAAAAATAAATGTAGGTCGCATAATTACTTTTTTCCTAAAAGAATTAAAACACCAAAAAGAAGAACGGTTCCAAAGATCACCAAAATCAACCCGGAAATTTTATTGATCAACCGGATATTTTTTATCGTTAATTTTTTTCTTAGTTTTCCGGCCAGCGAAACCTTTACCACATCTGCTGTCATATTTAAAATAAGCGCTGTAGCAAAAATGATGATCCTGTCTGTAACAGTGTGCGAAACAGCAATTGCGGTAGCAGCGGTGAGCCAAAATGCCATGACTGCAGGATTCAGCGTGTTTAATAAAAATCCCTGTAATACAATTTTTGCGTGATCACTACTTTTTAAAGGAGGGAGTGAAAGGTCTTCGGGGTGTAAATGAACTTTCTTGAAAAAAATATAAAAAATTCCCATTCCCATTAAAAAAGCACTTCCGGCAATACCAATTTGAATTTTAAAATCCATCAGCGTTGCTACTAATTCAGAAAAAAGATTACTTAAAACCACGAGAAGAAAATCGCTGATCCAAACGCCGATGACAAAACTAAAGCCACCACCTTTTCCATTATTAATACTTTGCTTAATGATGGTAAAAATCACCGGACCTACAGATATTACAAGCAATAATCCCATTGCCACTCCTTTGAGTATTGCTTCAATAATATCTACCAAAATAAAAGATTTTAGATTTAATAAAAAGGGAAAAATATAAATTAAAGATAGTAAAAGAACATTTTTATTAAATTCATGCCCGCACTTCTTTAAGAAACTTTTGCCATTCATCAAGCATCTTTCCTTTCAAAACACGTGGAAATTTATGTTGGCCTCCAACTTTTCCTTTGGATCTCATAAAGCTCATAAAAGTTTCTTCGCTAAGCACATCTACAAAAATTTCTTTCAGCGCATGATTTCTTTCTACCTCGTAATCATCATTTAACTCTTTTAATTTTTTATCAATCAGTATTTTTAACGTTTCAGAGTTGACAGGGTCATCAGTTGCAATATACCAATGGTGTGCAAAGGAGTTTTCATACGGAACGCCGGCAACAGTAAACTCTCCGATTGAAATATTAAGCTCATTGCTGACCAGGTTGATCGCTTTATTCATATTATCAACGCTGAGATGTTCGCCAACGAGGCTTAAAAAATGACGGGTACGACCCGTGATAATGATCTCACATTTTTCCACATCGACAAATTGAATTGTATCGCCGATCAGATATCGCCAGGTTCCGGCGTTGGTGCTGATAAGTATTGCGTAATTCTTATCTTTTTCTACTTCGTGAACCATTAATGTTTGAGGATTGGCAACCATATTTCCATCTATATCAAAATTATTTTGATCAAATGGGACAAATTCAAAGAAGATATTATTATTGGTTGCCAGCCGCATCCCTTTTGCATTTTGGCGGTTTTGATAGGCTAAGAAGCCTTCGCTGGCAAGATAGGTTTCAATATATGTAATTGGTTTTCCGAGAAGGCGGTTAAATCCTTTTTTATAGGGTTCAAGCGCAACTCCGCCGTGAACATAAAAAGCCAGGTTGGGCCATATTTCATGTATGTTTTTAAGATCATACCTCTCAATAACTTTCTCCACACACAACTGAACCCACGCAGGAACGCCAACTAAAAATGCGATGTCCCATTCAGGCGCTTTTTCAACTATTTCATCCAGTTTTTTTGACCAATCTTTTTCACGCGCTATTTTTTTGCCAGGCTTATACATTCCATGAAACCAAAAAGGAATATTTTTTGCCTGGATACCGCTGAGATCACCTGCATAATAAGTGGCGCTTTTTTGTAAATGCGTACTTCCTCCAAGCATCAGCCAACCTTTTCCAACATATTTTTTCGGGACATTATTATAAGAAGCAAGACTGATCAGTTGACGAAAACTAGTTAATGTATTCGACCTGATCAGTTCTTTTGTAATAGGAATATACTTACTGGCGGCTTCGCTGGTACCGCTGCTGAGGGCAAAAAACTTGATCGTTCCCGGCCAACAAATATCCGGCTTGCCATCCAATGCCCTAAACCACCATTCATTAAAAATTTTATTGTAATCAAAAGTTGGAACAACCCGCTGAAAATTTTTAGCAGGATGCCTGCTTAAAAGAATCTGATCGAAAAGATATTCCTGGCCAAATTCTGTAAAACGTGCTCTTTTTAATAATTTTTGTAGAACCTTTAATTGTTGCCTTTTAGGAGAACTTGCAGGAATACGCAATGCCCGGTATAATGAGGTGGGAAATTTAATATCAATAAATGCCATTCCTTGTGTAAGTTGTTGACAGGAACAAAATTAATAAATAAGTTAATCTGGACGTGCCGTTTCTGCTGGTAATGTCATTATTTTTTTACCAAAGCAGGAGTTTTTTTGTGATAAACCGCCAATTTTTTTACCATACAATAACAATAATAAGCCATACAGTAAATATAGCAACAAGGTAAAGAAAAAATGAATCACTTTTATAATAGAAATTAAAAACAAAGTTTTTTCACGTTCATCAATAACAATATAGTGTGTAGTTAATCAGGATTAATCCCTCACTTTTAGTGGGGGATTTTTATATACTCTTTTTAGCATTGAAGCTGTTTTTCCACCATTTTTCAAAGCTCGGTTTTTTCAAAAGCTGGTAAAAATTTATAATGATAAAAAAATTGTTTTAATTTTATACGCTTAACAATTTAACTTTATTTATTATTTTGAGCGTCTGACCTCCGGATGTTATTTTTCTAAAATTCAAAAACTTAAACAACCAATAGCTTAAATGTATAACCACATCTGGAAAAAATATTTGCCCATCGTTAAAATTCTAATGAAAAAGTCCATAACAGAAGATCAGATTCTGACGCTGAACCGTATTGATTTTGAGAGAGCCGGAACAGCGAGAAAATCGGGCTATAAATTTAAAATAGATTTTATTGACGGTAAAGTTGGAAATGTAATCAGCGGTTCCACTTTGGCAATGCACCTGGCACAAACTATTCTTGACGATGATGCAGCAAAAGAGATTCTGAATGGCCATAATTTCGAGATCATTCTCAATACAAAGTTTCAACTGATCATTAAGAATTTACCGAAGGAGGTTTCGCAGTAAATAAAGAAATAAAGAGAAATCTTATTTTAAGGGCTAAACCTGGTGCAAAATATTCTGGTCTTTTGATGGCAAAAGAGAAAATCCCATTAAATATTCGTCCACTTTCCGCGCACATTCTCTTCCCTCAGAAATACCCCAAACTACCAATGACTGGCCTCTGCGCATATCACCGGCGGTAAAAATTTTAGAAATATTAGTATGAAATTCTTTTTCTGAAGCTTTTACATTTCCTCTTTGATCAAGTTCTACATCCAATTGCTGCAATAATCCTTCATGTTGAGGATGAACAAAGCCCATCGCCAGGAAAGCGCGTTCACATGGAATTTCTGTTTCGCTTCCTGCAACTTCTCCAAACTGAGCGGGCTTGTTATCTTCTGTAAATTTCCATTGAAGATCTACGATTTTCAAAGCTTTTAAATTTCCGTTTTCATCTCCGATAAACTCTTTTGTGGCGATCGCCCAATGACGTTTTGCTCCTTCTTCATGTGAGCTGGTAGTTTTCAAAACCATCGGATAAGTTGGCCAGGGCATAAATGGAGTGCGGCTTTTCGGGGGCATTGGCATCAGTTCAAATTGGGTTACAGATAAGGCTTTTTGACGATTGGAAGTTCCTACACAATCGCTTCCGGTATCGCCACCGCCTATAACAACTACATTTTTCCCTGTAGCTGAAACCTCTGCTTCCGTTACGTCTTTTCCGGATACTTTTTTATTTTGTTGTTTTAAAAAATCCATTGCAAAATGAATTCCTTTCAAATCTCTCCCGGGAATTTCCAAATCTCTTGGAATTGTGGAACCGCCAGCCAAAATGATCGCATGATATTCGCGCAGCAAATCATTAATACTAATATTGACACCAACGTTGGCGCTGCATTTTATTTCAACACCTTCTTCTTTCATGATATTGATTCTGCGGTCAATAACCCATTTTTCCAATTTGAAATCCGGAATTCCATAGCGCAATAAACCTCCCGGCTCATCATCTCTTTCAAAAATTGTAACAGAATGACCGGCTGAATTTAATTGGGTAGCAGCCGCCAAACCAGCCGGTCCAGAGCCAATTATAGCAATTTTTTTCCCGGTTCTTACAGTTGGAATTTTTGGTTGAACAAAACCCATTTCAAAAGCGATTTCGATGATATGCTTTTCAATTTCTTCAATAGTGATTGCAGGTTGATTGATTCCTAAAACACATGCTGATTCACATGGAGCGGGACAAATCCTTCCAGTAAATTCGGGAAAATTGTTGGTAGAAGAAAGAATCTCGTAGGCTTCTTTATAATTTTTGCGATAAACTGCATCGTTAAATTCAGGAATCAGATTTCCAACAGGGCATCTATCATGACAAAACGGAGTACCACAATCCATACATCTTGCTGATTGCTGATTTAGCTTTTCCTCTGGAAATCTTTCTACAAATTCTTTAAAATCGTTTACTCTTTCCTTCACAGGACGCCTGCGCGGAAGCTCTCTTGAAAATTCTAAAAAGCCGGTTATTTTTCCCATAATAATTTAATAATCGAATAATTTAATAATCAGTTTACTTTAACTGATTCTTTTACCACTGATGTTTGCAATACTTTTTTATAATCCTGTGGAAATACTTTTACAAAATTCTTCAACTGGTTTTCAAAATCATTCAGAATAAATTTTGCTACAGTACTTCCGGTCAGTTCAAATTGTTTTTTGATCATTTTTTGCAGAAACTTTTCATCACTTTCACCGACCGGATCAAGATCAACCATTTCTTTATTGCACAGGATTTCAAAGTTGTGGTTTACGTCATAAACATAAGCGATTCCACCACTCATTCCGGCAGCAAAATTTCTTCCTGTTTCGCCAAGAATAATTACATTTCCACCGGTCATATATTCGCATCCATGGTCGCCAACTCCCTCCACTACTACGTTTGCACCAGAATTTCTTACACAAAAACGCTCGCCTGCTTTTCCGCGGATAAACGCTTCACCCGAAGTGGCTCCGTAAAAAGCAACATTGCCGATAATGATATTTTCTTCAGGAATAAAACCAGCATCTTTTGAAGGATAAACGAAAATTTTAGCGCCGCTTAAGCCTTTTCCAAAATAATCGTTTGCATCGCCTTCAAGCTCCATGGTTACTCCTTTGGTATTAAAAGCCGCGAAACTTTGACCAGCGGTTCCAGTAAATTTGAAATGAATTGTATCATCCGGCAAGCCATGAGCTTTATATTTCTTAGAAATTTCGTTAGACAAAATAGTCCCGATTGTTCTGTCGGTATTTTTGATATTGAAAGAAGCCTCTACTTTCTTTTGTTGCTCCAGAGCGGGTTTTGCCGCGTTCAATAATTTCCAATCTAATACGTCTGCTAACCCGTGATCCTGATCTTCCTGCCGGAACAAGCCAACATGTTTGGAAGCGGGTTCTTTATATAAAATTGGCGAAAGATTCAGTTTACTAAATTTCCAATGATTGATATTTTCTCTTTTTTCAAGAAAATCTGCCTGACCAACCATTTCATCAACAGTTCTGAAACCAAGTTCAGCCATGATTTCTCTTAATTCCTGTGTCAAAAATTTAAAAAGATTCACAACATGATCCGCATCACCTGTAAAGCGTTTCCTCAATTCGGGATCTTGTGTTGCTACGCCAACAGGACAAGTATTCAAATGACACTTGCGCATCATAATACAACCTTCCACAATCAATGCAGCAGTTGCAACACCCCATTCCTCAGCACCCAGCAAAGTGGCAATCGCAATATCTCTTCCTGTTTTTAACTGGCCGTCAGTTTGAACAACTACGCGACTACGCAATTTATTTTTTACCAAAGTCTGATGTGTTTCTGCCAAACCCAATTCCCACGGAAGTCCGGCATGTTTGATAGAGCTCATTGGCGATGCACCTGTTCCCCCATCATGCCCTGAAATCAAAACCACATCGGCTTTGGCTTTCGTAACTCCAGCTGCGATTGTTCCAACTCCTGCCTTAGAAACCAATTTTACATTGATCCTTGCATTTCTATTGGCATTTTTTAAATCAAAAATTAATTGGGCTAAATCTTCGATTGAATATATGTCATGATGTGGTGGCGGCGAAATTAACCCAACTCCGGGTGTAGCATGACGAACTTTTCCGATCCATTCGTCTACTTTAAAACCAGGTAATTGCCCTCCTTCTCCGGGTTTTGCCCCCTGTGCCATTTTGATTTGTAATTCGTCTGCTTCAGTCAAATACCAGCTCGTAACTCCAAATCTTGCAGAAGCAACTTGTTTGATTGCGCTTCGCATAGAATCGCCATTTGGCAATTTCTCATATCTTCTTTCGTCTTCCCCTCCTTCACCGGTATTGCTTTTTCCGCCAAGCCGGTTCATTGCAATTGCCAGTGTAGTATGCGCTTCCCATGAAATAGAACCGAAAGACATTGCGCCGGTGGCGAATCTTTTGTAAATATTTTCTGCCGGTTCCACCTCGCCAATCGAAATAGAAGGCCGGTTCTTTTTGAACTGAAATAAACTTCTTAAAGTGGCCGCTTTTTCACTTTGATCGTTTACTGCTTTAGTATATTTTTTGAAAATCTTATAATCATTCATTCTTGTAGAATGCTGCAACAAATGAATCGTTGTCGGATTGAATAAATGAAATTCTCCTTTGCGCCGCCATTTATAAAGCCCCCCAACAGTCAGACGATCAAAAGGCACTTCTTTTTTGCTGAAAGCGAATGCATGTTTTACCAAAGTTTCTTTAGCAATTTCATCCAAACCCATTCCCTCAATCCTTGAAGTGGCACCGACAAAATATTTATCAATCACAGATTGATTGATTCCTAAAATTTCAAAAATTTGCGCTCCCTGGTAAGACTGAAAGGTTGAGATTCCCATTTTTGAAAAAACTTTCAGTAAACCATCATTTATTGCCTTTTTGTAATTTTTCTTCAAAGCATTAGAATCTAATTCGGTCCCTAATTTTCCTTGCAGTCTCAGATCACGAATAGTAGAAAGCGCTAAATATGGATTGATCGCTGTTGCGCCAAAACCAATCAGGCAAGCAAAATGATGAACTTCCCAAACATCGCCCGCTTCGATGATCAAACCAACTTGCCCACGCAAACCTTTTTTAATCAGGTGGTGATGAACGGCAGAACAAGCAAGCAAGGAAGGAATCGCAGCGTGCTCAGAGTCTATCGCTCTGTCAGACAAGATCAACACTTCAAAACCATCCTCAACTGCTTCAGCAGCATGACGACAAAGCCGCTCAATTCCTCTTTGTAAAGAACCAGGTTTGCCATCGGCCATAAAATAAGTTTGTAAAGTATGCGCCTGGAAAATTCCCGTATCAATACTTCTGATCTTTTCCAGCTCAGTATTGGAAAGTACCGGATGACGCAGAGCAACTGTGTGACAGGACAAAGGATCATCTTCGAGTAAATTCCCATTATTACCTACAAAAGTTGCGAGTGACATTACCAATCTTTCCCTGATCGGATCGATTGGCGGATTGGTAACCTGCGCAAAAAGCTGTTTAAAATAACTGCTTAAATGTTGTGGTTCATCACTAAGAACGGCAAGCGGAACGTCGCTTCCCATAGATCCGATCGGTTCTTTTCCTGAAAGCGCCATTGGAGAAATAATGAGTTCCAGGTCTTCAGTAGAATAGCCAAAAGCTTTTTGGTATTTGAAGATCTGATCGTGTTCCAAATGAGTAAACATTACCCGTGGTGGTGGAAGTTCTTCCAAACGGATCTTATATTTATTCAGCCATTCGGCATAAGGTTTTTGAGAACAAATATTTTGTTTGATTTCATCATCGCTGATGATTCTTCCTTCTTCCAAATCCACTACAAACATTTTCCCGGGCTGCAATCTTCCTTTTTCTTTGATCAGCTTTGGATCAACAGGAAGTACACCGGTTTCAGAAGCCATTATTACTCTGTCGTCTGTTGTGATACAATATCTTGAAGGTCTTAACCCATTTCTGTCCAAAGTTGCGCCAATGATTTTTCCATCAGTAAAAGAAATAGAAGCTGGTCCATCCCACGGTTCCATGAAGGAAGCGTGAAATTCATAAAAAGCTTTTTTCACCGGATCCATTTGCTCATTTCCATCCCAGGCTTCAGGGATCACCATCATCATCACATGCGGTAATGAGCGTCCGCATAAAGCCAGCAATTCGATCATGTTGTCAAGGCATGCAGAATCAGATTGATTTTCTGAAATAATTGGCAACAGCATTTCCATTTCTTCTTTGGAAAAAAATTGCGACATAAAATTCTTTTCACTGGTGCGAAGCCAGTTCAAATTTCCCTGCAAAGTATTGATCTCGCCGTTGTGAGCGATGTAGCGGAATGGCTGAGCGAGTTTCCATGAAGGAAAAGTGTTGGTGGCAAAACGTGAATGAATTAATCCAAAAGCAGAAACAATTTTTTTATTACTCAGATCAGGAAAATATCCACGAACCTGGCCGCTGGTAAGCTGACCTTTATAAATTATTGTTTTATAAGAAAGAGAAGCTACATAAAATCCAATAGCATCTTTTTTTACCGTATTATTTATCGTTTTTGTAGCATAGTTTCTTAACACAAATAATTTTCTTTCAAACTCGTCTGCATTATTAATATGGTCCGGACAAGCAATGAAAACATGCTCCATTTCCGGTTCTACAGACAATGCAGAAGAACCGATTTCTTCAGTGTTTACGGGCACTCTCCTGTATCCCATAATTTCCAATCCAAGCGTTTCTGCACAGCGATTGAAAATATCGCGGCATTCTTCTCTTAAACGGATTTCCTTTGGAAAAAATAAAACACCTACTCCATATTTGCCATAAGAAGGAAGGTGAATATCCAATTTCAAACATTCATCGAAAAAAAATTCGTGTGGAATCTGAATGAGAATTCCTGCGCCATCACCGGTGTTCATTTCGCAGCCACATGCACCGCGATGTTCCATATTTTCAAGAATGGTCAGCGCGTCAGAAACGATGCGATGACTTTTGTTGCTTTTGATGTTAGCAACAAACCCGATTCCGCATGCATCGTGTTCAAATTCCGCAGAGTATAAACCTTTGTTTTCCATAATAGACCTTTTCGTTTTTTCAATCTTCTCTTGCCTGAAAAAGCTGTGGATTTACACAATTTATTTATAAGGCAAATGCTGTTGAAATTATTTTTAAAAACGGTAGAAATAAAATTAAATATGAATTACTTCTACAACAGGCAACTTGTTTTGAGAATTGTGAAACGCTTTATAGTAAAAGGTTTCAGCGAAATACAATTACAGTTTCCAAATAAGCAAGCGGAAAAAGGAAGTAGCGTTTTTTTAAATTTTGTTTAAGGAATTGATTGTTTTTTAAACGAAGAATAAGCTAAAAGGAAAGAGGATACCGGCCTCATTTAAGAGAAAAATACAAGTCACTGATATTTGTCGTTTACTGCAATACAAATTATTGTATCTGACAAATTAGAATCGGATTAAATATTGCTTGTCATTTATTCTTAGAATCATCTTTAATCTTTGAAAAATTCCAGTGAACGAAGGAAGAAGATTCAAATTATTCAAATCCATTTTTTTAAACAATAAAAGAGCAATTCTTGATACAAAAAAAATTCCGGGTTATCAACCGGAATTTCTTTGATTTTTTATTTTAAAAAATCTTTTTACGCTTCAACCTGCTGCATTTTCTGAGTTTTCTTTCTTTCATCTTCATTCAAAATCACTTTACGCATACGAATGAATTTTGGCGTTACTTCAATGCATTCATCCTGCTGAATATATTCCATACATTCTTCCAAAGTCATCAAAGTTTTTGGAGCAATTCTGGAAGCTTCATCTGCGCCGCTTGCACGATGGTTGGTCAATTTTTTCGGTTCTGTCGCATTCACAACAAGATCGCCTGGTTTGATATGTTCCGCAATGATCTGTCCTACATAAACTTCTTCTCCCGGATCCACAAAAAATCTACCGCGATCCTGTAATTTATCAATTGAATATCCGGTGGTTTTTTCCTGGTTTTTTGAAATTAGAACGCCATTATTTCTTCCCGGGATATATACCTTCCACGGTTTGTAATCTATAAAGCGATGCGCCATCACCGCTTCTCCCGCTGTGTTGGTAAGCATGTTTGAACGCAAGCCAATCAACCCTCTTGAAGGAATTTCAAATTCCAAATGTTGCATTTCTCCTTTGCTTTCCATGATCAGCAATTCACCTTTTCTTTGAGTAACCAGGTCAATCACGCGGCCACTGTATTCGGAAGGAACATCAACCACCAGGTTTTCATAAGGCTCACATTTTTGCCCGTTGATTTCTTTTGTAATTACCTGAGGCTGACCTACAGTAAGTTCATATCCCTCACGACGCATGGTTTCTACCAAAATACTTAAATGCAAAATTCCGCGTCCATAAACCATAAAGCTATCAGCACTGTCAGTAGCGGCAACACGCAATGCAAGATTTTTCTCCAGTTCTTTTTCCAAACGATCTTTTAAATGCCTTGATGTTACAAATTTTCCATCTCTCCCATAGAAAGGGGAATTGTTGATACTAAACTGCATATTCATGGTTGGTTCATCCACGCTGATGATTGGCAGCGCTTCAGGATTTTCAAAATCAGCCAGTGTTTCACCAATATTAAATCCTTCAATTCCAACCACAGCGCAAATATCTCCGGCCTTTACTTCGCTCACTTTCTTTTTCCCCAAACCTTCAAAAACGTATAATTCTTTGACACGACTTTTTTGAACAGAACCATCCAATTTCATTAATGATAATGGCTGTCCTTCTTTGATCACTCCGCGTGTTACTTTTCCAACCGCAATTCTTCCTAAAAAAGAAGAATAATCTAATGAAGTAATTTGCATTTGGAGCGTTCCTTCATTGTGAGAAGGCGCCGGAACTTTTTCTAAAATGGTATCCAATAAAGGAAAAATATTATTAGTTGGTTCAAGTGTGGTGTTCATCCAGCCTTGTTTGCTGGAACCATAAATGGTAGAAAAATCCAATTGTTCTTCAGTAGCATCAAGGTTGAAAAACAATTCAAACACTGCATCATGAACTTCATCCGGACGGCAATTCGGTTTATCAACTTTATTAATCACAACGATTGGGCGCAAACCTAATTGCAATGCTTTTTGTAGCACAAAACGTGTTTGTGGCATCGGCCCTTCAAAAGCATCAACCAGCAAAACGACACCATCGGCCATTTTCAAAACACGTTCTACTTCTCCGCCAAAATCACTGTGGCCAGGAGTATCGATCACATTAATTTTTACACCTTTATAAGTGACAGAAATATTTTTACTGAAAATAGTAATTCCGCGTTCTCTTTCAAGATCGTTGTTGTCCATGATCAGTTCGCCCGATTCCTGGTTTTCCCTGAAAATGTTCGTGCTGTGAATGATCTTATCAACCAAGGTTGTTTTTCCGTGGTCAACGTGTGCAATAATTGCGATGTTTCTGATATCCATAAATTGTTTTAAACTGAGGCAATTTGCCCAAAATTTTTTAAGGGTGCAAAGGTACGTTAAAACAGGTTGTTATCAAGATAAAAACAGAAAGTTAACAGTTAAAGAAATTGTATTTATGGAGACATTTCTGCAATGATTGGCATTATTTTCTATAAGAAAAGCGATAAACGACCCGGATGCTAAAAAAGAAATTTTTACCCTCCATTTATCTGTGCATTTTACTCGATCTTATTGGAATGACAAGTTATCTTTTACCTGTGATTGGCGAAGCAGAAGATCTTGCATGGGCACCTGTTTCAGCGATTATTTTTTATTTTCTCTTTGGGAAAAAGAAATTCGGTTTCTTCGGAGCGCTTTTTTCTTTTTTGGAAGAAATATCTCCGGGGTTTGATTTTATTCCCACATTTACGATCGCTTGGTTTGTGAGAAAAAAGGAATTGGAAAAAGATTCTGAAATAAAAAAAATAAAATCGATTCATTAAACGCTGGCAGGGATGGTTGCAGTAAACCGACAAATAACTGTGATTTTTATTTTGGTAAATGAAAGAAATTCAAAAGCTGTTGGAGAAAAAATGTAGTTTTAGAATCCTAAAATTAATGCAATGAAAAACTTCTACTTTCTTTTATTCTTCATTCTGATTTCAAATTTTTCTTTCTCACAAGACAGTATAACTGTGAATGACATTCGCAGTGCTGAAAAAATAATCAGTGTTCATTTTACCGAAGCAAAAGAAGATTCGTTGCTCGGCCAGGTGCAGGACAGAGCAAAAGTTTATGACAAAATGCATCATTTGTCGTTGGCTAATTCTGTACCCATGACAATGTCAGAAAGCCCGCTGTTGCCTGGTATGAATTTGAATAAAAAACAATTACCTGTAAAATTTGATATTCCTTCAAATGTGAATGTTCCAACAGATAAAAATGAATTGGCTTTTTATTCCATTCCTGAACTCGCGTCATTAATAAAAAACAAAAAGATCACTTCTGTTGAACTGACAAAGTTTTTTATTAACCGGTTAAAGAAATTTGGAGACACACTTCATTGCGTCATTTCATTAACCGAAGACATTGCGATGAAAGAAGCTGCAGAAGCCGATAAAGAGATTGCTGCAGGAAAATATCGGGGACCTCTTCATGGAATTCCTTACGGATTGAAAGATTTGTTTGCGGTAAAAGGAACGAAAACTACATGGGGCGCAAAGCCATATAAAGATCAAATCATTGACGATAATAGTTATGTATATACGAAATTACATGATGCAGGCGCAGTGCTGGTTGCGAAGCTTTCAATGGGTGCTTTGGCAATGGACGATTATTGGTTTGAAGGACAAACAAAAAATCCATGGAATATGAATGAAGGTTCAAGCGGCTCTTCAGCAGGATCAGCAGCGGCAACGATTGCAGGGCTTGTACCTTTTGCAATAGGAACAGAAACCTACGGATCTATTATTTCTCCGTCAACGGTTTGCGGCGCAACAGGATTGCGTCCAACATTAGGATCAGTAAGCCGTTCAGGCGCTATGACACTTTCGTGGAGTCTTGATAAAGCCGGCCCGATTTGCAGAAGTGCAGAAGATGCGGCAATCGTTTTTAATTATTTGCACGGAACTGATGGGAAAGATGCTGCGGCAGTAAATATGCCTTTTAATTACAAAGAAAAAGTTGATTTATCTAAATTGAAAATTGCGTATGCAAAAAATTATTTTGGGAAAAAAGATACTTTGGGAAATGAAAATAATGTATTGGAAGTTTTTAGAAAAGCAGGTGCAAAGCTGATTCCTGTTGACTTTCCTGATTCCGGTATTTATAATTTTGATATGATTGGAATTGTAATTGGATCAGAAAGTGCAGCGGCATTTGATGAATTTACAAGGACCGGTGTTGATGATCAAATGCCCAGACAAGGAAAAGGTGAATGGCCCAATTATTTTCGGGCAGCGAGATTTATTCCGGCTGTTGAATATGTAAATACAAATCGCCATCGTTATATTTTGATGCAAAAAGTAAATGAAGTGATGGAGAAATATGATGTGATCATTTGTCCGACATGGGTTGGCAACCAGGCGGCGATCACGAACTTAACCGGCCATCCTGCAATTAGTATTCCTACCGGATTCAATAAAGAACACACTCCGACCAGCATTACGCTTGTTGGAAATTTATATGACGAAGCAACGATTCTGGAGATTGCAAAAATTTATCAGAATGCAACAAATTGGAATAAAATGCATCCTGAATATTTTAAATGAAGTCTTTGATTTTTAGCAAAAAATACAGTGGAAGGACTTTAAGAGTATTTTTTATTGTCTTTCCTAACTTTTCATTTAACTCTTTCAGTTGTAAATTGCATACCCCTTATGCGTTTTCAACTCAATTCACAATATCAGCCAGCGGGTGATCAACCGGAAGCGATCCGCCAACTTACTCAGGGAATTCTGGAAGGAGAAAAATACCAGACTTTACTGGGAGTTACCGGAAGCGGAAAGACTTTTACGATGGCGAATGTGATTCAAAACGTGCAGAGACCAACATTGGTTCTTACACACAACAAAACGCTTGTAGCTCAGCTGTATGGCGAGTTTCGTCAATTTTTCCCGGATAATTCGGTGGGCTATTTTGTTTCTTATTATGATTATTACCAACCGGAAGCTTATATGCCGGTCAGCGATACTTACATCGAAAAAGACCTGAGCATAAACGAAGAATTGGACAAATTAAGATTAGCGGCAACATCACAATTATTAACCGGAAGAAGAGATATTATTGTTGTAGCAAGTGTGAGTTGCATTTATGGAATTGGTAATCCAAAAGATTTCGCAGAAGGCGTTGTTCGTATTCAGGAAGGGCAAACGGTTAGCCGTCAGGGATTTTTGCATTCATTGGTGAACAGTCTTTATTCAAGAACACAAGGAGATTTTGCAAGAGGAACTTTCCGCGTAAAAGGAGACACAGTTGATATCAATCTTCCTTACATGGACAATGGTTACCGGATCACTTTTTTCGGAGATGAAATTGAAAGTATCGAAACGCTTGAATTAAGTTCCGGAAAACGAATTTCGAAAGTGGATAACGCAGCTATTTTTCCTGCAAATTTATACATAGCTCCAAAAGATAAAATGCAACAGATCCTGTATGAAATTCAGGATGAAGCGGCGCGACAAACAGAATATTTTAAAGACATCGGAAAATACATTGAGGCACAACGAATTTCTGAAAGAGTGAATTATGATGTCGAAATGATCCGTGAATTGGGTTATTGCAATGGTGTTGAGAATTATTCGAGATTTTTTGACAGAAGAGAACCGGGAACAAGGCCTTTCTGTTTGCTCGATTATTTCCCGAATGATTATTTATGCATCATTGATGAAAGCCATCAAACCATTCCACAGGTGAGTGGAATGTATGGCGGCGATCGTTCGAGGAAATTGATTTTAGTGGATTATGGTTTTCGTTTGCCATCGGCTTTGGACAATCGTCCATTGAATTTTAACGAGTTTGAAAGTATGTTGAACCAGGTAATTTTTGTAAGTGCTACGCCTGGAGATTTTGAATTGGAAAAGACCGGCGGTATAGTCGTAGAGCAGGTTGTAAGGCCAACAGGATTGTTAGATCCGCCGATAGAAGTTCGGCCTTCAATAAACCAGATTGATGATCTCTTGGATGAAATCGACAAAAGGGTTTCAAAAGGTGATCGCGTTTTGGTTACCACTTTGACTAAAAGAATGGCTGAAGAAATGGATAAATATTTACACCGCATCAACATCAGATCAAAATACATTCACAGCGAAGTTCACACTTTGGACCGCATTGAAATTTTGCGGCAATTACGCCTTGGAGAAATTGATGTTTTGGTTGGGGTAAATCTTTTGCGTGAAGGATTGGATCTTCCTGAAGTTTCTTTGGTAGCAATTTTGGATGCCGATAAAGAAGGTTTTTTGAGAAATGAAAGATCACTTACTCAAACTGCGGGAAGAGCTGCGAGAAACGCTGAAGGTTTAGTTATTTTTTATGCAGATAAGATTACAGAAAGCATGCAAAAAACAATTGATGAAACTAATCGCCGGCGCGAAAAACAAATTCAATATAATATTGAGCACAATATTACTCCAATGACGATCAAAAAATCTATTGATCAGATCATGGGACAAACTTCCGTTTTGGATATTAAAGGAACAACCGGGTCTCCCTATGCAATCGACGATTCATATACAACCATTGCCGCAGAAGACGAAGTGGAATATAAAACGATTCCACAAATGGAAAAAGCAATTTCTCAAATCAAAAAAATGATGGAAAAAGCCGCAAAGGACATGGATTTTATGGAAGCTGCACGATTAAGAGATGAAATGTTCAGAATGCAGAAAGAGTTGGAGGAGATGAAGGAAGGAAAATAAAAATTAATTTGATTAAATGAATGAAACTAGAACTGATACTAATTTGTCCCGATTTATAAATGCACAAAAAACAGATTATGCGATTGCATTTTCAGAAATAAAAAATGGCAAGAAAAGAAGCCATTGGATGTGGTATATCTTTCCGCAAATTCAAGGTTTGGGATTTAGTGCAACTTCAAAATTTTATGCGATAAAAGATTTGCATGAAGCAGAAGAATTTTTACATGATCCGGTTTTAGGGAAAAGACTTATTGATATTTGCAATGAATTATTAAAATTAGAAACAAACGATGCGAATAAAGTTTTTGGAAGTCCTGATGATGTAAAACTTCGTTCTTCTATCACTTTGTTTTCTTCTGTATCTGGCGCTGATCCTGTTTTTCAGAAAGTGTTGGATAAATTTTTTAATGGGAAAAAAGATCCTCGAACTTTACAAATAATTGAAAGAAAAAAGTGATTCCTTTCTGAAAAAACGAAATAAAAATTTTCAATAAAAGTTTGTTTACTGCAACCCGGTGAAAATTTTTTTCACTGGATTTTTTACCTTGCCCAAAAAAAATTGTCATTACCACTTCGCTTTTTATTTCATCAGCAAACGCTTTGGCTTTCTGCTTCACGTTGTATTTTTTGGGAAGAAGAAAGTGCGCTGATTTTGTCTGATCTGCATTTTGGAAAATCAGGTCATTTCAGAAAATCAGGGATCGGAATTCCTCAAAATATTTTTAAGGAGGATCTTCAGAAATTATTTTCGCAGATACAATTTTTCAAGCCAAAAACTTTGTTGATCACAGGTGACATGTTTCATAGTTCTGCAAATAAAGAGTTGGATTTTTTTCTAAAATGGCGAAATGATTTTCCTGAACTTGATTTTATTTTGATCCGTGGAAATCATGATATTTTATCCAAAAGATTTTATGAAGATTCGAACATCAAAGTGGTAGAAAATAAATTTTCAATAAAAGAATTTTGTTTTACTCACGATATCAATTCTTCCTGCGAGGATGAAGAAAATAAATTGTTTACTTTTTCGGGACATGTTCATCCGGGAATAAAAATGAAAGGAGCGGGTAATCAATCCTTAATGCTTCCCTGTTTTTATTTTGGCCGTAAACATTCGATAATGCCAGCTTTCAGCGCTTTTACAGGACTTGCAAAAATTAAACCCTTGCAAAAAGATCATGTGTTTGCTGTGGTAGAAAATTCGGTGATCAAAATCCAATAATGAATTGATTTAAGAAAACGAAACAAGCAGGTTTACAGTGGATCAGCAAATATTTCGAATTCTTATTTCGTTTCTTTGAAAACATCTTCCTGTTGATTTTCCGAAACAATTTGCTGCACTTTTTTCAATTTGGTGTCAGCACCTTTTAAAATATCGCGCCAATCGGGGCCGACATAAATATCAGGAATAACGCCCGTGCCCTTAAAAGGAACATGTTGATATTGTACCAGTTTAAAAAATGGAAGACGAACTCTTATTTTTGTGTTTGGTAATGTGATGTGAGGAATCATAATGCCTGAATTTCCGTACCACCCGCCACCTGTTTCTTCGCCAATTAATTTTATATTTTTTTGTCCTTTTACTGCATTGCAAAAAAGAGATGATGCGGAAAAAGTAAGACCGTTTATGAGTACATAAACATTTCCATTAAAATGATTTTTTCGTTTTGTCCTGAATGTGTGTCGCTCCCAATACCCAAAATGATATTTGCCATCTTTCTCCTTGTGTGTTACCAGGAACAAACCGATGTTATTGATAAATCCATCTGAAATATATTTTGTGTAAGGCCTTAAACTCTGGCTTACGGCATAAGCAGTGTCAGCAACTTTAAATGATGTGTTTCTTAAAAATTTGGTAAGCAAAACTGATTTGATAATATCGCCGCCACCATTGGCTCGAATATCGATTACTAAATTTTTGGTTTTGCTTTTTCTCAGTTCGCGAAATGATCTTTTAAAAAAAGAAGTTAAGTGCCCTTTTGAAAAACTATTGACTGTCATCAAAGCAAATGAAGAATCAAATTCCAGGGATCTGATATATTGAAGTTTTTCCTGTCGTGTAAGTTTCCTTACTCTTTCTTTAAACTCTTTTCTTTCTTTTTTCACACTGTCAGAAACCGGTTGAAAGTAGGGAATTAAAGTATTTTTTGCAAGGCCATTACTGTCTGTAAATTCTATCTGATAATTTTTATATAAGCCAAAGATGTTGCGATGAAAATAAGGAAAATCGGAGCTTAAACGGATATAATTTACATTTTCAGAATAGCCATCTTCCACTAAAAAATGAAACATATAATTGATCATGTCTGCATTTTTTATTCCGTTTATCGAAGTGATAAACGAGCCATTTTTTATCAGTCGGTTTTCATGATTCAGATTTCCAATCACCATCATTGTATCTTTCCATACTTTTAAAAAAAGCGGAAAAGAGGGAATGGTTTTGTTTCTGATAAAATGATTCCAGCCTTTGCTCATTGCAAAACTAGTGTGCCCACAATGAATTACAGAAGTTATTGGTGCTAATATTTTCCATCCAAATTGCAGTTCCGTCATCGAATCATTAATCGAATTGTATGCTGCATCAAAAAAATAATCCATGCTGTCTTGCGAAGTGTACCAGTAAAGCGCGGGATGTTTTTTTTCTAAAATATTTCGGAGTAAACTGAAATCCTGTTTCAGTTCTTTTGGAGAATATTTTTTATTCGGATTATAATTTCTTGAGACCGAGCAGGAAAAAAGTACTGGTAAACAAAGCAAAAAAAATAATGGCCTCATGATTTGAAATCCGTAAAGTTGTTACAATAATTATTCTTTGAATTTAAAAATTATTTCAGAGCGTTCCATCCTTGTGCGGTAAGCGGATATTTATTTCCACCTTTTGTAATGATCACCGAACCTTCTTCTTTTTCAGTAACATATCCAACGATGCTTATATCAGGATTCAATACAATCTTGTCATAATCGTTTTGATCAATTGTAAAAAGCAATTCATAATCTTCGCCACCACTCAACGCGCAGGCAGTAGGATCTAATTCGAGCTTATACGCAAACTGCCTCGCCATTTCATTAACCGGAATTTTTTCTTCGTATAAAACACAGCCGGTTTCACTTTGTTTGCAGATGTGTAATAATTCGCTGCTCAAGCCGTCACTTATGTCAATCATTGCCGTGGGCAAAATTTGTTTTTCTGCAAAAAAATCAATGATATCTCTTCTTGCTTCCGGCTTTAAAATTCTTCCTACGATATAATCCTGATTTTCAAGGTCTGGCTGCACTCCTTTTGTTTCTAAAAAAACTTTTTTTTCTCTTTCAAGCAACGTCAATCCTAAAAATGCACCGCCTAATTCGCCACTTACACAAATCAGATCACCTTTTTTTGCCCCGCTTCTTGTGACATATTTATTGGGAGTTACTTCCCCAATTGCCGTAACACAAATAATAAATCCTTTTTGAGAAGAAGAAGTGTCGCCACCAACAAGATCAACATTGTATTTATCACAAGCCGCATAAACACCTTCGTAAAATTCATCCAACGCTTCCACACTGAAACGGTTGCTGAAGGCCACACTCAATGTGATTTGTGAAGGAGAAGCATTCATCGCGTAAACATCGCTAAGATTTACAATTACACTTTTATAACCTAAATGTTTTAAAGGCGTGTACATTAGGTCAAAATGAATTCCTTCTACCAACATATCAGTAGTTACAACAGTTTGTTTTCCAAAATGATCCATAACAGCGGCATCATCTCCAACAGCTACGATGGTTGAAGCATTGCGGATTTCATTATTTTTTGTAAGATGATCGATGAGACCAAACTCGCCAAGAGTAGAAACTTCTGTTCTTTCAGAATCCATTTGAAAGTTTATTTTTTTGATGAATAGTTTACAAAGTTAATCCCAATTTGTGGAAGGTTAGGATTTGGATAGTGAAATAATATGAGCGCCAGTAAAGAAAGAAATAGAGAGAATTTGTGTTTTTTATCTTTCAGAGACAATATAAAGCAGCAAAAATCTTTAAAGAGAAAAAACAAAGAGGCCTCATGCAATTCACATGAAGCCTCATACACCAAAATCAACAGACTTAAATATACATGCTGAAAGTATAATTTTCAGAAAATCTTTGATCTGAGGTATTTTGATATAAAGCAGTTCCTTTATTTAATTTTTCAATCTTCTGATCGATCTCCTCTTTTGCTTTATTCAATGAATCTTTCATTTTTTCTACTTCTTTTTTCTGTTCTGCTTTCATCGAATCAACTGCTGATTGCATTTTTTGAAGTTCTTGTTTCTGCGCATTTTTTAATGAATCGATTTTGTTTTTTGAATTATAGCGGTAACTTCCATTGTTGTCATTTTGATTCAAATTCTGAGTATCAGAAGAATTGTTCCAATCTTCATCTCTTCCATCAGAACGACGGCCATCCAGAGTGTATAGTCCATCTTCTTTCATCACATATTCTTCACCATAGTTGTACTCATAATCGTTGTCGTCATTGTCATAATACCAACGATCATTGCCAGAAAAGAAAGGACCGAATTGAACAAAGTTTCCATGGTCAAATCCCTTGTCTATTTTTATAAAATGACCAACGGGCACTGCGATGGTTACTTCTACATTTTGATTACGAAATTTGTCCGTTGTATTTATGGTAATCGCTCTATCTATCATTAACACAGAATCGCTTTGAGCCACATTAAATTTTATCAATGGAAGTAAGGTATCAGCTGCTCTGCGCGTTTGCCCATTCGTCATTTTCAATACACTTACCTGAAAGCTATCAGTTGGAGATTTTGTAATTTTTATTCTGATGTTTCTGATAAAAGCCGTATCATCAGTTGCGCCAAAATCAAAAGGCTCAAAGTTGAACCAACCCATTCTTCTATAGTTTATGTTTTCAATTGGCATCACATCCAAAGACCTGCTTGTCGGATTGATTAATGTTATTGGTTCAGGATTCAAAGAACTGATACTTTTGAAATCTTTTCCAACAGAAACAATAAGTGAAATAAAGCAAAACCAACCAAGGATCCAAAGGCCAACAAAAGACCAGCGCATTAATCTATTAGCGCTTTTTATCCGTGCAAATCTTCTGATAATAAAAGTAATAACGCCAACAACCGGTACGGCAATAAAGAAAATAAGTGTTCCCCATGCCAGCAGATGTTGCCAACCATCGGTAAGTAGAAAATTATTTAATGCGGGAAATAAACCGATTGCAATAATTGCGACAGAAAACAATGCAACTATCACTGACAGCGCAATACAACCTAAAATAAAATACAGGAAAATTTTAAGTAAAGTGATGATGATCTTTCCTAAAATACCACTGCTTCTATGAGTTGCAGAATGAATTTCCTTTCCAAAATCCGCGCTTTTTTCCTTTGCAAATTCGCCTGCTTCTTTTCCCATCTTTCCAACTCTTTCACCAACGTCCTGTCCCATTTTCCCAACCCTTACTCCTACTTCTTTCATTTCTTTCAGAACAGAATTTTTAATCGAATTTAAATCCACTTTTTCGCCTTTCATTTCCAGTTTTTCGGATGTGGTAGTAGCCTCAGGAATTACCAGCCAAAGGATAATATAAACAATGAAGCTGCCGGGGCTAAATGAAAAACTCAAAAAATTTGGAAAAGTAAGCGGGCCAAAATGTCCCCATCTGAAAAAGAAAGAGATGAAGGGAATTAAAAAGATAAATCGTGGAAGCCATGGATTTACATCAAAGTAACTTCCGATTCCACTGCAAACTCCTCCTATTATTTTACCATCCGGATTACGATACAATCTTTTGCGGACGCCGTTTTCAAGCGAGTTACTCCCTGGAACAAACATCCAAAGAAGAACGTAAGCCAGAAGCCCGATACCTGAAACGATAAATAAAATTCTTACAATCACGGGATCAATTCCAAAATAAGCAGCAATCCCGCTACAAACGCCGCCTAAAATTTTGTTGTTTTCATCCCTGTAAAGTCTTTTACCTTTCCAGCTAAAATCTGCGTAAAAAGTTTTGCTTTTTGCAGATTTATCACTGTTGACGGTTTCATTGTTTTCGGCTTGTTCTGCTTCTTCAAAATCTTCAGGTCGTCCCATATTTTTGATGATGGCATTTACGTCCTCGTCGGTAATGCAGGTGCTGCCTCCTTTTAAACGCTCCTGAAATAATTCACTGATGCGGCTTTCAATGTCATTAATGATTTCATCTTTTCCTTCTTCATTGGCAAAATATCGGCGCAGGCTTTCTATATATTGTTGCAGCAATTCATAAGAACTTTCTTCAATCGGTACGATCGTACCCTGAAAATTTATATTAATTACCTTTTTCATTTTAGTTCAGTTTATTGGTTGTTAAGTTGATTTATGGTTATTTGTTTTTGCCCGTTATGGTTTCCACCGCACCTGCCAGCTCCAGCCATGTAGCTTCCAGCTCTTCATAAAATTTTGCGCCTTTTTCTGTGAGCGAAAAATATTTTCTTGGCGGTCCGCTATTGCTTTCTACCCAGCGGTAAGTGAGGAATTCGGCATTTTTTAGTCTCGTAAGCAAAGGATATAATGTTCCTTCCAGAATATTGAGATTGGCAGATTTCATTATGTCAATAATATCGCTCGGATATGCCTCACCAAGTTTTATTATCGACAGAATGCAGAACTCCAAAACCCCTTTTCGCATCTGGCTTGCTGTGTTATCAATGTTCATTGTTGATTGTTTTTAAGTACTGGGAACAATTTTTTGAAATTTCTTACACAAAGATAAGGTGTTTAATAATACTATGCAATACATAATACCTGTTTTCTCATGGTAGCAACCTTTGCCTAAAACGTATACAAGCGCTGAAACGCAATGCTAACGTGTGTTTCACCATTTTTGCAGTAAACGAAGAAAAAATGAATATTTTTATAAAAGGAGGAAAAATTGGATAAGTGGTAATTATGGTAATTTTAATATTTTTCCAAAATGCCTAATCCGAATAATGCAAAATCATATTTTACAGGATCTTTCGGATCAAACTTTTTTAATTCTTCTGTAAGTTCAATTGCTGCAAGCCAATCAACCTGCTTTCTTTTCAATAAATTGAACTGGCGTGAAACCCTTGCTACGTGTACATCTACCGGGCAAATCAATTCTGAAGCAGGTATTTTTTTCCAGATTCCAAAATCTACTCCTTTGCCATCGTTGCGAATCATCCAGCGCAAATACATGTTCAATCTTTTGCAACTGGAATTTTTTGCAGGTGAAGCAATATGCTTTTTTGTTCTTTCGGGAATATCTTCCAAAGAAAAAAAGTATTGATAAAAATAGTTTAAAGACTTTTCGACAATATTAGAATTGCCGGATCGCTGCATTGTTGAATTGTTGAAAAATGCAGATTCAAGCGATAAATGATTTGAATAATGATATTTGAAAAAAGAAATAAAATATAAAAGATCCGTATCATTAAAAGTGCGATGACAAAATCCTTCCAACTTCTTCAAATCATTTTCTGAATGGTTCAAACAAAAATCATAAGGCGCGTTGTGCATCAATTGTAGAAGCAACTTGCATTTACTGATAATCGTTTTTCTGATTCCCCACGCAAAGATGGCTGCAAAAAATCCGGCAATTTCTATATCCTGTTTTTTTGAAAATAAATGTGGAATGGAAACAGGATCTTCTTTTATAAAAGCGGGATTATCAAATTGCACTACTTTTTGATCAAGAAATTTTTTTAACTCTTTGAATTTTTCCGGATTCACTGACTTTGAATTATCCAATCGCATTATTTAGGTCATCAATTAAATCATCAGCATCTTCAATACCAACACTCAGCCTTATCAATGAATCCATTAATCCATTTTTCAATCTTTCTTCTCGTGGAATGCTTGCATGCGTCATTGTTGACGGATGCCCGATGAGACTTTCAACTCCGCCAAGACTTTCAGCAAGAGAAAATAATTTTGTTGATGAAAGAACTTTTTTTGCGGCTTCTACGCTGTCGTTTTTCAATGTAAAGCTCATCATTCCGCCAAATGCATGCATTTGTTTCTTTGCAATGTCATGATTGGGGTGATCTTCGAAACCAGCCCAGTAGACTTTATCTACCTTGGGATTATTTCGTAGCCAATAAGCAATTTTTTCTCCGTTTTCGCAATGACGTTTCATGCGCACATGTAGTGTTTTCAAACCTCTTAAAATCAAAAAACAATCCTGTGGCCCTGGAATTGCGCCACAACTATTTTGAATAAAAGCCAAACTGTTTTTTAAATTCTCATCATTGACGATCAAGCATCCATGAACAGAATCGCTATGGCCTCCGATGTATTTCGTAGCTGAATGCAAAACGATGTCAGCACCAAGATCTAATGGATTTTGCAAATAAGGTGAAGCAAAAGTGTTGTCAACACAAAGCAGTATCTGATGTTTTTTTGCAATCGCTGCAACCGCAGCAATGTCGGATATTTTCATCATGGGATTGGTTGGAGTTTCAGTCCAGATCATCTTCGTATTTTCAGTGATGTGCTTCTCAACTTCGTTAGCATCCTGCATGTTCACGAACTTAAATTTCAACCCATATTTTTCAAATATTTTTGTAAAAAGTCTGTAAGTTCCACCATACATATCGTTGGCTGCGATCACTTCATCTCCCGGATTTAATAATTTAACCACAGCATCCGCTGCTGCTGATCCGCTGGCAAAGCACAAACCGTATTTCCCATTTTCAACAATCGCCAAAGCACTCTCTAATGCGCTCCTGGTCGGATTTTGCGTTCTTGCATATTCATAGCCTTTATGCACACCCGGGCTTTCCTGAACGAAAGTGGAAGTTTGATAGATTGGCGTCATAATGGCTCCTGTCGTAGGATCTGGCTCCGAGCCTGCGTGAACAAATTTGGTTTCCTGTTTCAAAATATTTTTATTTAAAAATTTACAATTAGTTTTTAAAAACTACTTTACAATTTAAGAAAAAAGAAGCATTTTGCAGTAAACATAAAGCAAGGAATAATAACAATTTGTATTTTGTAATGAAAAAATAAAAATTGGAAATATTTCTCCGTTTCAAGACTTTGGAATTCCAATTGCATCCGTGTGATTCATGTAATTACCGTTGGCATTGAAGTCGCAACAAAAATTTTCCTTTCTCATTTTTTTGCATTCATGAGGAAGAATCTTAAAACCTATTCAGCAATTTTCTGATTCACAATTTTTCTTACTTCTGACAAACCAATTCTTTCCTGCACCATTGTGTCGCGAGAGCGGATCGTAACTGTTTGGTCGTCTTTTGTCTGGTGATCGATAGTAACGCAGAAGGGAGTTCCAATCGCATCCATTCTTCGGTAACGCTTGCCAATACTGTCTTTTTCCTCATAAAAAGTGTAAAAGCTTTCTTTGCAATTGTCAAATAAATCTTTGGCAATCTCAGGCAATCCATCTTTTTTTACGAGAGGAAGAATCGCTAATTTATAAGGAGCGATTTTTGGCGGAATTCTTAAAACCACGCGGCTGTCTTCGCTTCCATCTTCCTTCGTCCATTTTTCTTCCGCATAAGACATGCTTAAAATCGTAAGGAACAAACGATCCAAGCCTACAGAGGTTTCTACCACAAAAGGAATATAATTTCCATAAGGTTTTCCATCTTCTTTCAATTCATTATCGAAATATTGCAATTTCTTTTTGCTGAGTTCCTGGTGTTGTTTCAAATCGAAATCGGTACGCGAATGAATTCCTTCGAGCTCTTTAAAACCAAATGGGAATTCAAACTCAATATCGACCGCAGCATTCGCGTAATGTGCAAGTTTCACATGATCGTGATAACGCAATTTTTCTGCAGGAATACCAAGGCTTTGATGCCATTTTAATCTCGCTGCTTTCCAGTAATTGTACCATTCCATTTCAGTGCCAGGACGAACAAAAAACTGCATTTCCATTTGTTCAAATTCGCGCATACGAAAAATAAATTGGCGCGCAACAATTTCATTTCTGAATGCTTTTCCTGTTTGCGCAATTCCAAAAGGAATTTTCATTCTTCCCGTTTTTTGAACATTCAAAAAGTTGACAAAAATTCCCTGTGCTGTTTCAGGCCGTAAATAAATTGTGTCGGCTTCGCCCGAAATACTTCCCAACTTTGTATCAAACATCAGGTTGAACTGGCGGACATCAGTCCAGTTGCTGGTTCCGCTGATGGAACATTTTATTTTATGGTCTTCAATTAAATTTTTTAAACCCGCATAATCATCGATAGCTAATAATTTTTCCATTGAGGAAATAATTTCTTTTGCAAGATCTTCATTGCCGGCAGCCGTTTGTTCATCAGCAAAAGATTCGATCAAATGATCCACGCGATAGCGTTTTTTGCTGTCTTTATTATCAATCATGGGATCGCTGAAATTGTCAACATGGCCGCTGGCTTTCCAGGTAAGCGGGTGCATAAAAATTGCAGCGTCAATCCCAACAATATTCTCATGAAGTTGCGTCATGCTTTTCCACCAATAATCGCGGATATTCTTTTTCAATTGAGCACCATTTTGCCCATAATCATATACTGCGCTTAGTCCGTCATAGATTTCGCTGGATGGAAAAATGTATCCATATTCTTTACAGTGTGCAATAATGTCGCTAAAATTATTGGTTTCGTTAGTCATAAGGCTGCAAATATACCAACACAAAATATTATTGAAACAGAAAGAGGAATTACGAAAAGATTAAAATTAACGATGATTAATTTCAATTTTTTCATCAAATTCAAATTGGCAAAATCAGTAAAGCAAGAAATAACGGTGATTTTTATTTTCTTCTAATTGCTGATGTAAGCAAAACTGCAGCAACTAATCCCGCAGTTTCTGTACGCAATCTTGTTTCTCCTAAACTTACAGCAAGATAATTTTCTGCGATCGCATTTTCAATTTCTTCACTGGTAAAATCTCCCTCAGGGCCGATTAAAATTATTTTTGAAGAATTTTTTTCAACAACATTTTTTAATTCCCGTTTTTCTTCGTCGATACAATGTGCAATAAATTTCTGATCGTAGTTTTCGTTCTTAACTACTTCAGAAAATTTTACCGGTTCAGAAATTTCGGGTAGCCATGACTGTTGACTTTGCAGCATCGCACTTATTAAAATCGAATTCATTCTTTCGCGCCTGAAATGAATCTTTTCTGTGCGTTTGCAAATCACTGGAATGATTGCTGAAATGCCTATTTCTGTAGCTTTCTCCAAGAACCATTCAAATCGGTTGTTGTTTTTAATCAGGGAAATGGCAATCGCAGTTTTTGGCTTTGTACGTTCCTGAAATTCGCTCTGAACTATTTTTACTTTGGTCTTTTTTTTATCAGGAAAAATGATTGCTGCAGTTTTAGTGTATCCATGGCCGTTAGTTAAGATAATCTGCTCATTTTCTTTCATTCTCAAAACCTGCATTACATGTCGCGATGTTTCTTCGCTTAAAATAAATTCATCCTGAGCAGATAAATTTTCTTCAAAAAAAAATGGTGCAGCCATTAAAAAATATTTGAAATATCTTTTTATTGTAGAAATCTAAAACGGCGCGTTTTCATCAAATTCTTCATTGTTCATTTTACTTCCGGCCTGGAAATAAAGCTTTGCACCGCCGCTTCCATCCAAATCTTTAACGGGTTTAAAATTTCCTGAGGGGAAAGGATTTCCAAAATCATTTTCATCTGCTTCCACAAATTTTTGAATATGAAGCAATGCTTTTAATGTGATTGTTTCCAACTGTCCGTTTCTATGTTTTGCAATACGAACCTGTGTTTCACCTTTAGTAGATTCACCCATTTCATTGGCATGAATATCATGATATTCGGGACGATAAAGAAACACAACCATGTCTGCGTCCTGCTCAATGGCACCCGATTCTCTCAAGTCGCTTAACTGAGGAATTTTGCTTCCTTCTTTTCTTTTTTCAACTTCACGGCTCAACTGGCTGAGCGCGATGATCGGAACTTGTAATTCTTTTGCCAAACCTTTCAAGTCCCTGGAAATACGGCTGATTTCCTGCTCACGGTTTGCATTCCGATTTTCGCCCGTTCCGCTCATCAGCTGCAAATAATCGATGATGATCAAACCGACATTGTGTTTATTTTTCAGCCTTCTGCATTTCGCTCTTAATTCAAAAATATTCAAAGCAGCTGTGTCGTCAATATGAATTGGCGCAGATGAAAGACGGTTAATTCCTTTTTTATACAGTTCTTCCATTTCATGTTGTTCGAGTCTTCCACGTGCAATTTTTTCCAAAAGAATTCCGCTTTCCGCGCTTAAAATTCTTTGCACAAGCTGACTGGCACTCATTTCCAGGGAAAAGAAACCAACAGCAGTAGGCTTTGTAGGATGAAGTGCTGCATTGCGTGCGAGATTCAATGCAAAAGCAGTTTTACCAACGGAAGGACGAGCTGCCAACACAATCAAATCGCTTGGCTGCCAGCCATAAGTTACCTTATCAATTGATTCAAAACCTGTGGGAACGCCGGTAATTTCATCTTGCCGTGTTCTAAGATCTTCAATTCTTTGAATTGTTTTTACCAAAACAGAATCAATGCTGGCATAGTCTCTTTTCAAATGTTTGTTGGTAATATCAAACAATTTAGATTCAGCCATATCCAGCAAATCAAAAACATCGGTGCTGTCTTCATAAGCATCTCCGATGATTTCACCGCTGATCTTGATCAGTTCGCGCTGAATAAATTTTTGAAGAATAATCCGGGCATGAATTTCAATATTGGCAGAAGAAAAAACGGCATTGGTCAATTTTGTTACATAAAACGGACCGCCGATAAGATCCAGTTCTTCTCGAAATTTTAATTCTTCTACAACCGTCAATAAATCAATTGGTGAATTTTTTTGTTGTAAAGCCTGCATCGTACGAAAAATTCTTTGATGCGCTTCTACATAAAAACATTCAGGAGTTAGAATTTCGACGATTACGTCGAAAGCACTTTTTTCCAGCATGATGGCACCAAGAACGGCTTCTTCCAGCTCTTTTGCCTGTGGCGGCACTTTTCCAAATGCCATTGTTCCAAGGTCGAGAGACGTAGTTTTTCTCCTGACTTTTCTGTCTTTATTGATGTTAGTAAGATCCATTTTAATTTCTCAAACAGAGTAATTTTTAAAAATTTTAGTAATTAGTTTTTTCAACCATTTTCACAAGCGGGCGGCTAAGGTAAAGGACAAAATGCGATTAAAATAAATTGTTCAGCGCTTATATTTATGCATATTGAATTCACATCAGAATGCTCATAACTTTTATGGTTATCAACAAAACTTTTGTTGTTTTCCACAATCTAAAAAAAATTCCCCAATTTTTAAATGTTAAATTCACATTTACCTGTGAAGAAAAAAAGTTGTGATTTGATGCCACTTTTTTCATTAAAAATGATTAGCATAAAAGCCAAAAATTTGTTTAAAATTGAAGATCAAATCAGTCGTTTTTTAATGAAACTAAGGCTGTATCTGAGTTATAAAAAACAGAAGCACAAATTCCTATTGACTTCTTTCTTACTTTTGGGATTCTTAAAAATTAACCGAAGAATTTAGAAAAAATTACATGAAGATTAGTTACAAATGGCTGATTGAATATTTACCGATAGACGAGTCAACTGCTAAAATCACTGGTAACCCGCAAAAAATTGCTGAAATTCTTACTTCCGTTGGGCTTGAAGTGGAAAGCTTGGAAAAATATGAAGAGGTGAAAAATGGTTTGGAGGGCTTAATCATTGGCGAAGTTCTTACTTGCGAAAAACATCCGGATGCGGACAAATTAAAAGTGACCACGGTATCTAACGGTCATGGTGAAACGTTGCAAATTGTTTGTGGCGCTCAAAATGTAGCTGCCGGACAGAAAGTAGTGCTGGCGCCGGTTGGAACAAAATTATTTCCTGTTTCAGGAGAACCTTTTACTATAAAGAAAGCGAAAATCCGTGGTGTAGAAAGCAACGGAATGCTTTGTGCTGAAGATGAAATCGGATTAGGAAATAGTCATGAAGGAATTATTGTTTTGGCCCAAAAAGCAAAAGCAGGAATGGCAGTGAGCGATTTTTACAACTTATATAATGACTGGATATTTGAAATTGGACTAACGCCAAACCGAATGGACGCGATGAGCCATTTGGGTGTTGCAAAAGATGTTTGTGCGTATATTTCGCATCATTTTAAAAAAGGAACAAAAGTAATTTCTCCTTTTCCCCATCATTTCAAAGCCGATGCTCACACACATTCTGTAAAAGTCGAAATAAAAAATCCTCATAATTGTGAACGTTATGCAGGAGTTAGCATTACAGGAATTAAAGTGGCTCCATCTCCTCAATGGTTACAGAATAAATTGAAAAGTATTGGCCTTCGTCCGGTTAATAATATTGTTGACATCACCAATTTTATTTTGCACGAAACAGGCCAGCCGCTTCATGCTTTTGATCTGGATAAAATAAAAGGAAATAAAATAATTGTTGAAACACTTTCTGAAGGAACTCCGTTTGTTACACTTGATGAAAAGAAGCGAAAACTAAGCGGCAACGACATTATGATTTGCAATGGCGATGATGAACCGATGTGTATTGCCGGAGTTTTTGGAGGTTCAGATTCCGGAGTTTCAGATCAAACAACTAACGTGTTTTTAGAAAGCGCTGTTTTTAATCCTGCTTCTGTAAGAAAGACGATGTTGCTACATAATCTGAGAACAGAAGCAGCGGTTCGTTTTGAAAAAGGAGTAAATATCGGAAACACTGTTGAAGCGCTGAAACGTGCAGCCCTACTCATTAAAGAGATCGCAGGCGGAAAAATTTCTTCAGATATTATAGATGTATATCCTGTTCCAAAGCAGAAAAAAGAAATTTCGCTCTCTTATCAATATTTGAAAAAATTAAGCGGCAAAAATTATCATCCTGATACGATAAGAGATATTTTGACTTCTTTAAATTTTACCATTTTAAGGGAAGCGATTGATCACATTTCTGTAGCAGTTCCATTCAGCAATCCGGATATCAGCATTCCCGCCGATGTTGTAGAAGAAATTATGCGAATTGATGGTCTTGATAATATTGAAATTCCGGAGTACATTTCAATGGCTCCAGCGATAGATACTGATTTGAAAAATACTTTGATAAAAGAAAAAATTACAGGCTGGCTAACAGGAAATGGATTTCATGAAATCTTTACCAACTCTATTACTAACAGTAAATATTTTGACAATGAAACACTTGCTAATACTGTAAAAATTATCAATAGTTTGAGTGAGGGTTTGAATGTGATGCGTCCGGATATGTTGCCCACAGGATTGGAATGTATTGCATATAATCTCAACAGAAAAAATAATGATCTCCTGTTCTTTGAATTCGGAAAAACGTATTCTGTTGTTGAAAATAAATATCTTGAAAATAAAAATCTCACTTTATATTTTACCGGAAATAAGAATCAACTCAACTGGAATTCGCCTGCAAAAAAAGTTGATATTTTTTATGTGAAGGGAATTTGCGAAGCTATTTTTTCTTTAGCAGGATTAAGCAACTATGAAATTGATGAAGCTGCTACCACATCATTCGACGAATGTTTAATTGCCGCTGTAAACCGCAATGCCATTGCAGTTGCAGGAAAAGTTACCAAAAAAGATTTGGAAATGTTTTCGATCAAACAACCTGTTTACACGCTTTATATTGATTGGGAAAAATTAATTTCGTTTACAAACAACAGGGAGATTGTTTATCAACCGGTTTCAAAATTTCCGCAGGTTCAAAGAGATCTTTCCATTGTTGTTGATAAAAAAATTTCTTATGCAGAAATTGAAAATCTGGTAAAATCTTTGCAAATAAAAAGACTGAAAAAAATCCAGTTGTTTGATGTTTTTGAAAACGAAAAATTAGGGGAAAGCAAAAAATCGTTTGCAATCAACTTTACTTTTTTAGATAAAGAAAAAACGATGACTGATGGTGAGGTGGAAGCGATGATGGATAAAATTATTACCAATCTGGAAAATAAATTAAACGCTGTAATAAGACGAAATGCCTGAAAACATTGAGCTTCATATCAAAAATCTTCAATCAAAACTGCAACTGCTGTTGAAGAAACACGCGCTGCTGATCAAAGAAAATAACCAGCTCAAAAAAGAAAACGAAGTATCCGAATCCAATCAAAAACAGTTGATTGAAAAAAACGAACAATTGCTTCAGCAGGTAAATATCTTAAAAGCCTCAACAGGGCAACTGGAAGGAAAAGAAAAAATGGATTTTGAAAAAAGTATCAATCGCTATATCAGGTCAATTGATAAATGCATTGCCATTCTAAATAAATAATAATGGAAAACGACGAACTGATTCCACTTAATATCGTAATTGGCGATAGAAATTATCGCATAAAAGTTTTGCCTGCTGACGAAGGAACCGTTAGAAAAGTTTTAAAAACCATCAACGAAAAAATTGTTGAATACAAGACTCAGTTTGCCGGGAAAGACATGCAGGACTACATTTCAATGGTGCTGATCTGGTATGCCACGCAGTTAAAGGAAAATAGTTCAGAGATCATCAGCAATGATATTTTAGAATCTATTTTGAAAATGGAAAAGCAATTGGATGAAGTTACTTCTGATATCGGCTAACAGTAAACCGACAAATAATTTCAATTTTTATTTTTTGCTTTTTTAAAATTTATACACTGCTGCCAGCAAAAAATTTCCTGTTGCATTGATCATTTCCTGGTTTTGCTTTGCATAAATTTTTTGAGTTGCATTCTCAAAACGGAATTCAGGAATTATGGTGAGATTGTCAATGATAAAGTTGGTAGAAAAAGTAGTTTCAAAAACATTTCCATTAAAGCCAAGAACATTTTTTTTGTCATTTAAAAGTTCTGTTCGCAAACAAAATCCTAACCATTTTGCCGGATTTGAATTGATGTATAAAGCGTTGCCAGACCAGCTTTTGAACGTTTCCCATTTTTCTAAAGTTCTAATTTGCCTCGACTCAATTGTTCCATTATAACCCAAACTCCATTTATCAGAAATTGAATAATTGAGTACCATATCTGCCTGGTATAATTTTGAAGAATCACTATTTTTTCCACCCTGGTAATTGATCGCAATTTTTATTTTTTCGTCTTTTGATGCAGTGGAAATTTGAGCAATAATTGTTTTTGGAAAATTGCTTGCATACTTCATATCATCAGGATTCGCAATTCCAACCATCAAAGAAGTTTTGCCGCCTAATAAAATATCGCTTTTTATTCCTGTATGAAAAAAGGGGCCGTAAGAAAAGATATAACTCATGCTGTAATTCCTGTTTGAATTTGCATCAGGTGATTCATAACAAAAGTGAGTGTCCCAACTTCCAAAAGTGAATTTAAGTTTTGAGGAAGGAGAATAAGTAATAAATAATTGCCTGATTGCGACAGAAGATTTATCATCATTATAAGAAAATTCATCGGCTTTTTTCCCAAACCAATATCTGCAACCATTCCTACTTTTCCGATGTCGTGTTCCGCTTTCAAAGCAATCATTCCCAGCTCAAAAGAGTTTTGTGAATTGGTAAAACTAGTGAAATTATTATAAGGCAATTTGGGATTATTAAAATCATAGCGATAATAAATATCTGCTGCTCCTGAAAATTGAACAGAATTTTTTTTGGTAGAATCCTGGGCGTTCATTTTTGAAAAAACAAGAAAGAAAAGCACGGCTAAGCCAATTTTTTTTCGCATTGGTTACAATTTTAAAATGTGTGGAGATTAGAAAGGATCAGATCGTTTCCATTTCATTTTCTTCCTGGTGCAATACACCGTTGTGTTTCACCAGTAAAGTTCCCTGCATATATTTTTCGTCATGCTGTGAAGCATCCAAACCAACTTCTTCATCAGCTTCGCTTACTCTCATCGGCATTACCCAATTGATGAATTTGAAAATGCCATAGGAAACCGAAAAACTATAAGTAACAACAATCGCTAAACCTTTTAATTGGGTAAGAAAAAAATCAGGATTTCCATAAAATAATCCGTCATTTCCACCAGCATTGATCGTTTTTGTAGCAAAAATTCCGGTCATGATCATTCCAACTATTCCTCCAATTCCATGACAAGGAAAAACATCCAAAGTGTCGTCCAGCTTTGACTTGGAGCGATAAAAAACAGCGACATTTGAAATAAGCGCAGCAACAGCGCCAATAAAAATACTTTGTGGAATGGCTACAAATCCGGCAGCAGGAGTGATGGCAACCAAACCGACAACCGCGCCAATGCAAAAACCAAGAACTGAAGGTTTTTTACCTTTTAAAATATCAAAAAACATCCAGGATAAACCTGCAGCTGCAGCGGCTGTGTTGGTAGTTGCAAAGGCAGAAACAGCAAGTGAATTGGCGGCTAACGCAGATCCGGCATTAAAACCAAACCATCCAAACCAAAGCAAGCCGGTTCCGATCAAAACATAAGGAATATTGGCGGGAGGAATTTCTTTATGCTCGCGATGAACTTTTCTTCTTTTTAAAACGATGGCTCCTGCAAGAGCAGCGCAACCTGCAGAAATGTGAACAACTGTACCGCCGGCAAAATCAAGAATGCCCATTTTAAATAAAAAACCTTTCGGATTCCATGTCCAGTGAGCGATGGGTGCATACACAAAAAGGCTAAACATAACGATGAAAAGAATGTAGGAAGAAAAACGTGTTCTTTCTGCAACGGCACCAACTACGAGACTTGGCGTAATGATTGCAAACATCAACTGGAAAAGAGCGAATAATAATAATGGAATTGTCGGTGCCAGGCTCCAGGGCGCACCAGAACTAACGCCTTTGAAAAAAATATGGGTGAAAGGATTTCCAATAAAACCGCCGATGGAATCTCCGAAAGCCAAACTGTAGCCAACCGCGATCCATAAAACGCTTACAACTCCTGTTGCTACAAAACTTTTGATCATCGTGGAAAGAACATTTTTTCTGTGAACCATTCCGCCATAAAAAAAAGCTAACCCAGGCGTCATCAAAAAAACCAATGCCGTTGCTATTAGGATCCAGGTGATGTCAGCGGAATTGTATTTTCCATTAAAATCAGAGAAGGAAGGAATAAATAAAGCTATAATTGCAATTACAAATAAAGCAACAAAAGGAGCGGCATTTGAAACATTAATTTTTTTCATATCCAATATATTTTTGTCAAATCTAAGTGGATATTTTGAAAGTAACGCTAAATAATTTGTATTTATTTTTTTATAATATTTATTTTGGATCAATTCACCTTTTTAAAATGCTAATTTCTATAAATAAATCTAATATCTAAATTAATTTAATATTAACCCGGTAAACTAACAAATAAAGTAAATTTCTTTTCTACAAAGTCATATAAGATTGCAATGCCTTCACATAATTTTCAAAAGCCAGAATTCCTTTCGGAGTTATTTTACAAATGGTCTGAGGATAGTTTTTATTAAATTGTTTGGTAATTTCTATGTATCCTGCTTCTTTTAATTTATTGAGTTGAACACTTAAATTTCCGGCTGTAGCATTGGTTTTCTCTTTCAGAAAAGTAAACTCTGCTTCTTTCATACTCATCAAAAGCGACATGACCGCAAGCCGGAGCTGAGAATGCAATATTGGATCAAGATCTTTAAATTCCATTTCTATTTTTCAAAAATTTTTGAACGATCCATGAATTCTTATTTGTATTGTGATAAAAAATAGTTCAAACTTGTTTGTCCTCAATTAGGAGAAATTTTCGGACTCAGGTTTAAAAGTTGCAAACAATTGGTTGGCTTTTTCAAACATAGGCTTTGCTGCATCTTTTCCACCTTTAAAATAAAATCAAACAAGATGAAAAAATCAATTTTATTCACATTCTTTGTTCAGATATATGACTTATGAATAAGATATTAGCGGTAAAAAAATTATTGTTTGTTTTTAAGTTTTTCATATTCTTTTTCTGCCATTGAATTAGTGTTCTTGTATACAGCGCGATAATTCAAAAAAACTGCAATTCCCCAGCCAATCATTGGCCAAACCGGCCATGGAATAGCATCCCTTTCTGCCGGAGGTGTTGTACTTGTTCTGAGGCTGATGTAATAAATAGTCCAGAAAAAAATTGTCATGATAAAATAAAGGAGCAGATTTGTTCTGAATGCAGCTCTTTTTTCAGCTAACTTCCACAATTGCGGATCTTTTTCTTGTTCCATAATAATTGTTTTTAAATTTTTTAAAAATGATTATTACAATTTACTTCTTTTTACAAATATGGATTACAGCCATTTCCTTTCATAACTCATAATTTACCTTTACAGTGGTTATTAATTTCATTCAAGACTTATAAAATATGCGAGATAAACAAATCTTTTCGCCGAAAGAGTGATCATGACAACCGCTTTTAATTCTGTAATTTCTTCTTTCAGTTGAATGTTTAAAACGATTGGCGTTGATGTAATATTTATTTTTTCTTCAAAAGGTTTATAATCAGTTGCAGTCGCTTTTAAAATTTGTTCTCCTTTTTCTGAAGTAGTGAATGAAAAATTTCCTGATGAATCTGTTGTAGCTCCATCATAAGAATCAATAAGCGCAACACTGATTCCTTGCAAAGAATTTTTTTCCCATCAATGATTTTCCCGCTGATTTTTGTTTGGCAAATTCCTCCAGAAACTATGATCACAAATGGGAATAAGAGAAACTTTCGCATTCCTAAAATTTAATACAAACGTAAAGTAGTCTATATTATAAACTAAATTATTAGAAAAAATATTTTTTATTATTTTTCTGAAACAAGCAATTTTCAGCATAACCTTTTGATGATCAACCTAAAACGAATTTAAAGGTCGGTTAGTTTTTATATGTGAAAGGATAGAAAATTTATTCACATCCCCTAAAATTAATTTGTTTATCTCCTTTCAATTAGTAATTTAGCAATAGAATTTAATGGGTTAGTAAGTACAAAGAGCTGGTTTCAACGCCGGCTCTTTTACTTTTCAGTAAACAAACTTTTTTCTTTGATGCTTATTTTGATTTTAAAAATCATTTTTATTTTCTCTTTCGCTTTTTCATTTTTCATTTTTCAATTTCATTTTTATTCTCTTGATAATCACTGTTTAATTTCATTACTTCGAAAAAAAAATTAAATGAGTAAAACTAAGACTGCTTTTTTTTGCAGCAACTGCGGACAGGAAAGTGCGAAGTGGGTTGGCAAATGTCCTTCATGCAATGAGTGGAATACATTTGTTGAAGAAGTGATTGTAAAAGGAAATCAAAAAGAAGAAAGTGAATGGAAAGAATTTTCCGGATTGAGTGGCGGATTAAAAACAATTTCATTGCAGGACGTAACAAGCGCTGAAGAAAAAAGAATTGTCACAGAGGATGCAGAATTAAATCGTGTGCTCGGTGGTGGAATTGTTCAGGGTAGTATCGTGTTGATTGCGGGAGAGCCGGGAATTGGAAAGTCAACACTTTTTTTGCAAGCCACATTGCAATTGAAAAATATTCGTACCTTATATATTAGTGGCGAAGAAAGCGAACAGCAAATTAAAATGCGCGCCGACAGGTTGCAAATTGTTAATGAAAATTTTTTTCTTCTTACAGACAACAATACACAAACCATCTTTAAGGAGATAAAAAAATTAAAACCTGAATTAGTAATTGTAGATTCAATTCAAACATTGCAATGTCCTTACATTGAATCAGCGCCGGGAAGTGTTTCACAAATAAGAGAAACTGCTGCCGAGCTTCAGCGGTTTGCAAAAGAAAGTAATACGCCGGTTTTTTTGATAGGCCACATCACCAAAGATGGAAATATTGCAGGACCGAAAATTCTCGAACACATGGTTGACACGGTTTTGCAATTTGAAGGCGACCGCCATTACGCGTATCGTATTTTGCGAACGTTAAAAAATCGTTTTGGTTCTACCTCAGAATTGGGTATATATGAAATGACCGGCGAAGGAATGAAAGAAGTCAGAAATCCTTCGGAAATTTTAATTACCCAAAAAGAAGAACAATTAAGCGGAGTAGCCATTGCAGCGACGATGGAAGGAATCCGTCCTTTGCTGATAGAAGTGCAGGCGTTGGTTACACAAAGTGTTTATGGAACACCACAGAGAACGAACACTGGTTTTGATTTGAGAAGGTTGCAACTATTGCTGGCTGTTTTGGAAAAACGTGGCGGATTTCATTTCGGGATAAAAGATGTATTTATCAATATTGCGGGCGGATTAAAAGTAGAAGATCCGTCAATTGATCTTGCTGTGTTAAGTGCATTGCTTTCTTCCTATGAAGATGCGCCATTGCCAATGCAAATTTGTTTTTCAGGAGAAGTTGGATTGAGCGGCGAAATAAGAGCCGTAAACCGAATTGAACAAAGAATTGCTGAAGCGGAAAAATTGGGATTTGAAAAAATTATTGTGAGTAAATACAACACCAAAGGTTTGGGAAAAAATAAATTCAACATCGAGGTTGTTCCTTTGGGAAAAGTGGAAGAGTTATACCGGTATTTATTTTAAAAACAAAGAACAATTAATTGAACATCTTCACATCATCACCGCTTTTGCATTTCTTTTTTCCGCACAATTGTATCGGGTGTGGAAGTGACATAATTGGGAATGAGAATTTACTTTGCCTCAATTGCATTAACGATTTACCTCACACAAATTTTGCTTTGCATGCAAACAATCCGATTGAAAAGAAATTCTGGGGAAGGTTAGCTCTTACTTCAGGGATGAGCGAATTTTATTTTTCACAGGATTCTATTATTCAAAATATGATCCACGAATTAAAGTATCGTAGAAATAAAAAAGCGGGACATTACTTTGGAAATATGATAGGAAAAAGCTTGCTGAATAGTAATCGTTTTCACGTAGACGTGATCGTTCCTCTTCCATTGTTTGAAAGAAAAGAAAAGGTGCGTGGATACAACCAATCGGAGATTATTTGCAATGGAATAGCTGAGATTATCAATAAACCTCTGATCAAAAACAATGTGATCCGGAAAGTTTTTACTGAAACCCAAACCAAAAAACATCGTCTGGAAAGATGGAAAAATGTTGAAAATATTTTTTTTGTAGCGAGGCCTTCGGAATTGGAAGGAAAACATATTCTGTTAGTGGATGATATAATTACGACTGGCTCAACGATTGAAGCTTGCGGATCAGAAATTCTAAAAGTAAAAGATGCAAAGCTTAGTATTGCTTCTTTTGCTATTGCATCCAATTGAAATTAAGTTTGTTTCAGGCGTAGAAAACAAACAAATAATTTCATTTTTTATTCCACGTGATTTCAATTTTCTTTTTCCTTAAAAAAATAAATAATCTCTCGGCAAAGAACAGTAAACAAACGAATGCTGCTATTTTTTGTTTTGCTTTTTTAAACCCTGTTTAATAATATGTAATAAAGGATAAGTGAAATTAAAATCTGTGGATAAAGGATTTATATTATTCGTTTTAAATTGCGACAGTTCAAATATTATTAGAAAATATGGATTTTACGACGAATGAAATAACGGCGCAGGTAGCAGAAACTGCAAGGCAATTTGCGCAGCAGTTCATCAAACCTGACATGATGATTTGGGATGAAAAGCAGGAATTTCCGGTTGAGGTTTTGAAAGGATTAGGAAGACTTGGCCTAATGGGTGTTTTGGTTCCTGAGGAATATGGCGGCAGCGGATTAACGTATTTCGAATACGCGACTGTTATAGAGGAAATTGCAAAAGTTTGCGGATCAATTGGCTTGTCTGTTGCCGCACACAATTCGTTGTGCACCGGCCATATTTTAGCCTTTGGAAATGAAGAACAGAAAAGAAAATATCTTCCCAAGCTTGCTACAGCAGAGTTTATTGGCAGTTGGGGATTGACAGAACCCAATACCGGAAGCGATGCCGGAAACATGCAATGCATTGCAGAAAAAGATGGAGATGAATGGGTAATCAACGGAACCAAAAGCTGGATAACACATGGAAAAAGCAGCGACGTGACAGTGGTGATTTGCAGAACCGGCGAACCACATACAAGAGATAATTCCACTTCATTTATTGTCGAGCGCGGAACCGAAGGATTTAAAGGAGGAAAAAAAGAAAATAAGTTGGGAATGCGCGCGAGTGAAACTGCGGAAATGATTTTTGAAAATTGCCGGATTCCTGATTCTGCAAGAATGGGCGATGTGGGAGAAGGTTTTAAGCAAGCGATGAAAGTACTGGACGGTGGCAGAATTTCAATCGCTGCGCTCGGACTTGGAATAGCGAAGGGAGCTTATGAAGCATCGTTACAATATTCAAAAGAAAGATTTCAATTTGGAAAACCGATCTCAGAATTTCAGGGAATTTCTTTCAAGCTCGCAGATATGGCCACTGAAATAAAGGCTGCAGAATTGTTAGTTGACCAGACATGCGATCTTAAAAACAAAGGTGAAAATGTGACGAAAGCAGCCGCGATGGCAAAATATTATGCAAGTGAAATTGCGGTGAAAGTGGCTACAGATGCGGTTCAAATTTTTGGAGGTTATGGTTACACAAAAGATTTTCCTGTAGAAAAATTTTATCGCGACAGTAAATTGTGTACGATTGGCGAAGGAACCAGCGAGATTCAAAAAATTGTGATTGCGCGTGAAGTTTTAAAATAAATTGAGTAAAAAAGCCAGAATCTCCTGACCTTTTTTTGAAATATCTAAAATGATTCGTTCATCATGCATTCTTATTTCCCAAAAAATCCTCCCAATTTTTCCTTCGCAAATTCTTCAATGTTCTCTCCCGTTGTGCCGGGAATAAAGTCAGAAATTTTATCAAGAAAATCATTACTTCCAGGATTTGCTGTTGTTGCCTGAACATCTGCCGGAGTAGTTCCGGGCGCCGAAGGCGTGGTGCCGGATTGAAAAAGATTATCAATCGCTCCGCCCACCATTGGAAATTTTTCTTTGATGTAACTAGCGATAGTATTTAAAATACCGTGTGATTGTTCTGCGGTGAGACCATGAACGTTTTGTAATCTTTGGATTAACTCTTCCATAACATTGTCTTTTAAAGGTTTAAAATCGATCTTACACAAAGTAATATTTTATTAGACAACATTTCCGATTAGTTTACAAAAAGCAGAAAAATGATTTTTTTATTTTTGTCTCTTTGTTAAGAAATTTTTTTTGCAAACAATGCCTAAAATTATTGTATCCAATTTTTTATTGTTCATTTTTATAACCTGTGCTGTTAATAGTTTTGCACAAGACCCAAGTATAAAAAATATGCAGACAACTGTTTTCAAAGAAATTAAGATTCCGAAATTTGACAGCACTCAAACCTGGCTAAAAGGTGGTCGATTTGATTTAAACATTGCACAGGGAAGTCAAAGTAACTGGGCTGCAGGCGGTGATAATTTTTCTTTTTCAATCAATTCTTATTTAGGTTTTTATGCTTTTTATAAAAAAGGAAAATACAATTGGGACAATACTATTGATCTGAATTACGGACTTGTAAATACAACAACTTTAGGCACACGGAAAAATGATGACCGGATAGATCTTTTATCGAAAGCAGGATACCAATTGACTAAAAAATTAAGTTTATCCGCTTTGGTCAATTTTCATTCGCAATTTTCAAAAGGATATCAGTACACTGATACGAGTAAAGAACTGTTATCTAATTTTCTTTCTCCGGGATATGTTTTATTAGGTCTTGGTATAGATTATAAACCAGCAGATGGATTATCTATTTTTATATCGCCACTTACAATTAGATGGACTATTGTAAGCAACGATTCATTGGCTGCGAAAGGATCGTATGGTGTAGCTGAGGGAGCGAAAAGTAAAACAGAAGTGGGCGCCTTTGTAAGTGTGAATTATTTAAAAGATATGACCAAGACCCTCACTTATAAAGGAAGGCTTGATTTATTTTCCAATTATGAACATGATCCGCAAAATGTGGATGTGTTGATGAATAATATGTTTACGGCTAAACTTTCAAAAGTTCTTAGCGGAAGTCTTGGACTCGATTTGATTTATGATGATGATGTAAAACTTTTTGGGC
>JBQCIM010000119.1:0-3454 GCA_051953735.1 Ginsengibacter sp. | reverse complement strand
AAAAGATTCAATAACACTCTTCCAATATCCTGCGCAATGATATTTATTTTTCCAATTAATGGATCAAAATCAGTTTCAATACTGGCATTAAAATTTTTGTCTTTTGCTCTTAATCCATGGTAACTTAATCGCAAGTATTCATCAGCCAAAGCATTGACATTGGTGAGTTCTTTTTGCCCTGAGCTTTGTCTTGAATGTTGCAGCATTCCTTTTACGATCGCATCTGCACGCTTTCCGTGATGATTAATTTTTTCTTCGTTTTCTTTAATATCTTTTGCTATTTCTTTTACTGCCTGAATATTTTGCTTGTCAATTTCCTCATCCATTTCTTCAATTAATTCTTTATTCACATCTGAAAAATTATTGACAAAATTTAATGGATTTTGAATCTCATGTGCGATGCCAGCAGTCAGTTCGCCAAGCGAAGCCATTTTTTCGGATTGTACCAATTGTTGCTGTGTTAGCTTCAGTTCATTAAGGGTAATTTGAAGCGCTTCATAGGATCTTGCATTATATAATGCTGCAGATGTATAAGAAGCTAACGTTTTAAGAATATCGAGGTGATATTGAGAATAAGCATTTGGCTGATAAGACTGAACTGAAATAAGGCCAACGATTTTATCTTTTACCTGTAGCGGGAGATAAACGAGAGAATTAGGGGATTTAGGAATACTTCCGTCTTCGAGGCTTCCAATTATCTTCATGTCTTTATCGGAAATATATTTTTTATGTTCAGTTTCAACATCGTTAATGAAAACTTCTTTATTGTTTTCGATGCACCATACTGCCAACTGGCTTTTATCATTCATTTTTCGCTGATATGGTTTATAGCGTTTTCCTTCTTCAATAGCCAGGCGGTATTCAATAGCTCCTTCATCTTCTTTATAAATACCAATTCCAAATACGGTAGCGTCCATCAATTGATTTACATTTTCATAAACGGTATTTAAAATGGTATCAAGGTCAAGCGTTGAAGTTATGTCACGACCTATTTTACTCAAAACAGAGATGTTATTATAAGACTGTTCCAACTCTTTAGTCTTCTTTTCCAGTTCTGCATTTTTTTCCTTCATTACTACGTTCGTGAGCCGGTTGATCTCGGCTTCTTTTTGTAGTTTCTCCATATCATACTGAATCGCAAGGTATTTTTGTTTTGTTTCCTGTTCGTCTTTGAAAACTTCTGATTTGTATTTATGATAAAGTTTGTAGTGCTTTACAAATGATTCGATGTCTTTTTCTTTTTCATATAAATCGGCCAGTGCTTCATGCACTTCATAAATAACCCCTTTTGCCTTTATATCTTCGGCTAATTTTAGTGATTCGAATAAATACTCTTTAGCAAGTTTTGAATTTTGCTGGATTAACGATAATTTTCCCAAATTCAGTAAGCCATGAACTTCCTCGAATTTATTATTAATCTCTCTCGAAACAGAAAGAGCTTGTAGGAAATATTCTTTTGCTTCATTCAGCCGGTTTTGTTTCATGAAAATCATACCAATCCTGGCAAGTGCATATCCTTTTGTTACTTTTTGCGATAATTGTTCGCTTAGACCGAGACACTCAAGACTGGCCTTATATGCCTCATTCAATTGCCCATTATTCTGATATATCTCCGCTATGCTATCAAGAATCCGTGGCCGAAGATCTTTGGATACTTCAATTTCATTACTAAGCAGTAATGCCTTTTGTAATAGCTCGATTCCTTTTTTATAGTCACCAAGCACGGCACCATAAATATATCCTGCTCCGTTATACGCATACGCCTGCATTTCTTTATCACCAACCTCCTCGCTATAATGCATTCCTTTTAAAAAATAATCCAGGCTTCTTTCAAAATCACCTACATAATAATAAATAGCGCCAATGGAAATGTAAGCTTGTGCTTCCCCTTTTTTATCCCCCAGATTTACAAACATATCCAGGGCTTGAAAGGAAAATGTCAGTGCTGTTTCCTGGTTGGAGAGATAACGATAACTTACACCCATATTGCGAATAGCATAGGCCAATCCTTTTTTATAGTGATATTCTTCAGAAAGAGTTTTGGCTTCACTGCTCAATTCAAGTCCCTGCTTTGGTTGCGTAATGTGCACTTCCCAGGCTTTCTCATTCAAAGAATCAATTTTTTTGATCACTTCGACCGGTGCAATTTCTTTTACTGTTTCAAGTTCATCCATAAATAAAAATTTATACAATTGGTAATTGAATTATAAATTCACTCCCTACTCCTTCTTTACTCTCCACTTTTATTTCCCCTCCATGTGCTTTTATAATATCATAACTCAGGCTCAAACCCAGGCCTGTTCCTTGTCCTGTAGGTTTTGTCGTAAAAAATGGTTGAAAGATCTTGTCAATAATTTTTTGTGGAATTCCATTTCCGTTATCTCTGACAGTGATTTGAACTTTACCATCACACTTTTGCGTATGAACAAAAACGGTGGGATTATAAGATTGAGGTTTTTGATTTTTTTGTTCGTTTACTGCATAAAATGCATTGTTGAAAAGATTCAATAACACTCTTCCTATATCTTGTGGAATGATATTTATTTTTCCAATTGAATTATTAAAATCAGTTTCGATAGTAGCATTGAAACTTTTATCTTTTGCTCTTAATCCATGGTAACTTAATCGTAAATATTCATCAGCTAAGGCATTGATATCAGTAAGTTCTTTTTGTCCCGAACTTTGCCTGGAATGTTGCAGCATTCCTTTTACAATAGCATCGGCGCGTTTGCCATGATGGTTTATTTTTTCTTCGTTTCCAATTACATCATCCGCAATCGCTTTCACCTCTTCAATATTTCCTTTATCTGCTTCTTCTTTCAATTCCTGCAACAACTCTTGATTCACATCGGAAAAATTATTGACAAAGTTTAAAGGGTTTTGAATTTCATGGGCAATACCAGCGGTCAGTTCACCAAGCGAAGCCATCTTTTCGGATTGAATGAGTTGGGATTGGGTTTGTTTAAGCTGCTCCAGAGTATTTACTACTTCAGTATTTATTGTAGTTAAGCGGACGTTTGATCTTTGCTTGTTGATAATGGCTACGCCTAATGTAACGGAAAAGAGTCCCAAAAGCCCCAAAATACCATATAAATAATATTTTGTTTTTTTTGCGGCTTCATCCTGCGTCTTCAACAGGGCAATATTATTTTCATTTTCCTGCATTTTTTTCTCAATGGCGAAGTTTAGTGATTTTGCATTATCAGCTTCTCTGGCCATTTTTTCTTTTATTTCCAATAAGTCTGTTTGCGTGGCAAATCCTTCTTTGTACATTCCGGCAGCAGCATATGCTTTCGCCAATAATTCCAATTCATTGATAAGCGAAATATTTGCCGTAACCTCTCTCAGAGCCTGTATTTCAGGTTGTAGTAATTGAATGGCTTCTTGTGGTTTGTTTTGTTGCAGCGCTAATGTGGCGATGTAATAATTGGGGATTAATTCTCCGAATACACTT
>JBQCIM010000118.1:0-28343 GCA_051953735.1 Ginsengibacter sp. | reverse complement strand
TTTTATTTTCTCCATTAATAGAATATTCAATTTCATGAAGCATAATGATCATGTCTTTATCATTTGGCTTCATCACTAATTTTTTTTCTAGAAGATATTGAAGTAGTAAAGCAGAATTAGACACTTCCAAAGGAATTTTTTCATCTGCATTTAAGCCGAGAAAATTGACCTGTTTTGAAAATTCTGAATTGAAAAAATCACTTTCGCCAAGATGATTTTCATTTTGAAAAACAAGTTTTTCTTTTTTTAGATTGAACCAGTCTTTGAAAGTTTTACTTTCCTTGATTTCTTCATGATCATTTTTATTCGTCAGATCCAGCTTGATAATTTTATTCCAGCCGCGACAAAAAGACGGATAACGCAATGTAGTTCTGACAAAGGTTTTTACATCGTTAAGCTGATAAGTATTGATGTAAGAAAGCGAATCACGATTGGCATACCATGCTAAATCTGTAAACCCGGGAATATCAATTACATTATTTTCGTCATCAAAAATTTTGGAATATGGAACTTCAATTTTATTTCCATCCTCCAAAAAAATTGCGCCTGAACTTCCCGCCGTTGCGACGTTTGCAGGATTCCATGTGATTTTATAATGCCAGGGATTATCATCACTTTCAGGAGAAACAAGCCCGCCACAATGAGATTTAAATGAAATGATTTTTCCACCTTTGTTTTTTATTTCATGAATCATCTTCATAGCACTCATATGATCAATTCCGGGATCCAATCCCATTTCTCCTAAAAAAAGAATTCCTTTTTCGTCGATTTCATCTCTTAATAATTTTATCTTTTCATCCACATAAGATGCAGTCAAAAGATCTTTTGAAAATTCAATGCAATCTCTAGCCACCAAAAAATGTAATGCAGGCGGAAGCATCGAAATAATGAGATCTGATTTTGAAATAAACTCCTTTCTCTTTTCTTCATCAGTAACGTCAAAAGAAACAGCTTTTGCAGAAGAATAATTTTTTGTTTTTGATTCAGCCAGGGAAAGATTGGAATCACAGACGATAAAATTCCATTTTTTTTCATCACTACATTTTCCCAAATAATCAATCAGGCAGGTTGCTGATTTTCCGGCGCCAAATAATAATATTGTCATGAAGCGAAAATAATAATAAGTAAATAAGTGATCAGTGGCAGGTAATCTGGAATTGGAATCATCAGTAATAAGCTATAAACCAATTAACCTTTTTAAATTTCTTCTCAATAACAAATTTCTTTTAAAAACTATCCACATTTTATGCTTAAAATGGTGAAAAATATATGGTAATAAATTTAGTTTTTTAAGGAAAAAACCTCTTTAAAAAGTATATTTGCAAATACTAAAAAATTATGGAAACAATAGGAGAAGAAATGCCGGAAAGCGGCGCACCACGAGGAAGAATTATTCCTGTAAACATTGAAGAACAAATGAAATCCGCTTACATTGATTATTCAATGAGCGTAATTGTCGGAAGGGCCTTGCCTGATGCCCGCGACGGATTGAAACCAGTACATCGCCGCATTCTGTATGGCATGTATGAAATGGGAAATACTTACAATAAGCCTTATAAAAAATCTGCCCGTATCGTCGGAGATGTAATGGGTAAATATCATCCGCACGGCGATTCTTCCATTTATGGAACACTGGTTCGCATGGCCCAGGATTGGAGCATGCGTTATACGCTGGTTGATGGGCAGGGAAATTTTGGAAGCCAGGACGGAGATTTTCCGGCCGCAATGCGTTATACAGAAGTAAGACTGGAACGTATAGCGGAAACGATGCTGGATGATATTGAGAAAGAAACTATCGATTGGCAATTAAATTATGATGATAGCACCAACGAACCAAGTGTTTTGCCTACCCGTATTCCTCAATTGCTTTTGAACGGAGCAAGTGGAATTGCCGTCGGAATGGCAACGAATATGCTTCCTCATAATCTTTCAGAAGTGGTGGACGCGTGCGTTGCATACATTGACAACAAGGAAATTTCGGTTGATGAAATGATCAAAATAGTCAAGGCTCCGGATTTTCCAACAGGAGGAATTATTTATGGTTATGACGGCGTAAAACAAGCGATGCATACAGGTCGTGGAAGAGTGGTATTGCGTGGAAAAGTGATGGTTGAAACTTCAAAATCGGGCAAGGAAAAAATAATCATCACTGAAGTTCCTTACCAGGTAAACCGTGATGCACTCACTGAAAAAATTGGTCACCTGATCAATGACAAAGTGATTGACGGAGTTTCAGATGTGAACAATGAAAGTAATAATAAAGAAGGAACCAGGATTGTAGTTGATTTGAAAAAGGATGCTATTTCACAAGTGGTGATCAATCACTTATATAAGCACACAGAGCTTCAAACTTCTTTTGGAATTAATAATGTGGCTTTGGTAAAAGGAAGACCACAGGTTCTTAATATCAAAGATTTGATTAGAGAATTTGTTGATTTCAGGCATGAAGTAATAGTGAGAAGAACGAAATTCGAATTAAAGAAAGCGGAAGAAAGAGCCCATATTTTAGAAGGATTTTTAATTGCTTTGGATCATTTGGATGAAGTAATTCAATTGATTCGCGCTTCAGCTACTCCTGATATTGCAAAAGAAGGTTTGATTTCAAATTTTTCTATGAGCGAGATTCAGGCGAAAGCAGTGTTGGAATTAAGATTACAACGTCTCACCGGAATGGAAAGAGATAAGATCAGGGAGGAACATGCAGAAGTGATGAAACTAATTGCTCAATTAAAAGACATTCTTGCTGACGAAAGCAAAAGGTTTCAGATAATCAAAGACGAATTAAACGAGATCAAAGAAAAATATGGCGATGAACGTAAGACTGAAATTACGTATCTCGCAGATGAAATTAGCATGGAAGATCTAATTGAAGAAGAGGATGTTGTAGTTACTATTTCACATTTTGGTTACATTAAGAGAACTTCAGCTTCTGAATATCGCCAGCAGCGTCGTGGGGGTCGTGGAGCCCGCGGAAGCAGAACAAGAGAAGAAGATTACATAGATCAATTGTTTGTTGCTTCTACTCATCATACATTATTATTTTTCACTGAAAAAGGAAGATGTTTTTGGTTGAAAGTTTATGAAATCACAGAGGGAGATAAGCAAAGTAAAGGGCGTGCAATTCAGAATTTAATTCAAATTCCCACAGATGATGCTATCAGAACTATTATTACTATAAAAAATCTTCAGGATGAAGAGTATATAAATAACCATTATATCGTACTTTGTACCCGGAAAGGAATCATCAAGAAAACAAAAGTTGCGGATTTTTCAAGACCGAGACAAACAGGAATCAATGCGATCACTATTAATGATGGCGATCAATTATTAGATGCCTGCCTTACAGATGGAAATCAGCAGATCATGATGGCAGTGAAAAGTGGTCGTGCAATAAGGTTTCCGGAAGAAAAAGTAAGGCCAACCGGGAGAGGAGCGATAGGAGTTTCAGGAATTGATGTTGATCCAAATAAGGATGAAGTAGTTGGTATGATTTGTGTAAATATTAATGATCCGGAAATCAGCGTCTTAGTTGTAAGCGCTAAAGGTTACGGAAAAAGAACTGCTGTGGAGGAATACAGGATTACTAATAGAGGTGGAAAGGGCGTTAAAACAATCAACATTACAGAAAAAACCGGTCAGCTTATCGGGCTTTTAAATGTTAATGAAAAGCAGGATTTAATGATCACTTGCAAATCCGGTGTAACTATTCGCACTGCAATTGCATCTATAAGAGAAGCAGGAAGAGCTACACAGGGAGTAAAACTGATCAGGTTAGATGAAGGAGATGAGATAGCTGCAATCACCGCGCTTAATGAAATCGAAGAAGATATTCTGACAATGAATTGATTTTAGATGAAAAGATTGAGAATGGCGATGAAATAATTGCGGACGAAATCGAAATCTCTGAGGAAGCAGAGCAGACAAACGAACAAGAAGAAAGTGACAGTGATGATTTGAACGAAGAAGATGAAAATGATAATGAAATTTAAATTAACACTGATAATACACTAAAAATCAAATCAACAAAAACAATAAAACATATGAAAAGGATAGTTCTACCCGTTCTATTTACATTTCTTGTTGCCGCTACTTTTGGCCAGGATTTGAAGAAGGCTACGTCATACGTTAATGATAAAAAGTATGAAAAAGCAAAAACTGAAATCGATGGTATTCTTGCAAAAGATCCCAAAAATCCGGAAGCACTTTATTTAAAAAGTAAAGTTTATTCTTTGATGGCTGATAGTTCCGATTATAAAAGTCTTTTTACCGGCGATCCGCTTGCAGAAGCTTTTGATGCTTTTAAACAAGCAATGGCAGATTCAAATAATCCGAAAGTAACCTTGATGGTCGTGAAGGACAATTATTCTCCAATTTTTAATATTTATTCAGGATACTATTCAGAAGCGGCAAGTGCTTTTAATGATGCGGCTACTTCCAATAATAAACCCGATACTGCAGGCTTTGCAAAAGCAATGAATCTTTTCATAAAAGCAGACAATGTAGGCCAATACATTGCAGAACACAAATGGGCAAATATTGGAAAAGTTGATACAACACTGGTTCTTAATATTGGTAAAGCAGCTTTAAATGCAAAAAATGATGCTATGGCAAGAGAATATTTTAAGAAAATTGCTGACGCACAAATTAAAGGTTTGCATAATGCTACGAATGCTGCCGATCCAAGTTTTGAACTTCCGTATCAATGGCTGGTCCTTGATTACAAACAAGCTGGAGATTCTGCTAACATGGTAAAATATGCAACCATCGGAAAAGAACTTTTCCCAAATGATGATTACTTTGATTTCGTGGTAATGGATTATCTGCGAGACAAAAAAGATAACGACGCATTATTTAAAAAATATGATGAGTTAACCACAAAACATCCTGACAGTATTGATTATCATTTAAATTATGCAACAGAAATCTTCAGTTATTTATACAATAGCGATGAAGGAACCGTAATCAACAATAAAGATCAATTAGAATCAACGTTGAAGACTCAGTTGGACAAAGCATTGACCTTGGCGCCGGAAAATGCAAGTGTAAATTTATTGTATGCACAATTTTACTATAACAGGGGAATTGTCGCTTTGGAAAATGCTTCAAAGATCAAAGGAGCAAAGCTTACTCCTGATCAGCAAAAGCAAAAAACAGATTTGACTTCACAAGGGAAAGATTTTTTAAAACAGGCAATACCTTATGGTGAAAAGGCGATGAATACGTTAGAGCAAGGATATAAAAAATCTGAAAGATCAAGGTATAAAACTGCAGTAAACTTGCTGGAAAATATTTACCAAAGCCTTGGTGATAAAGATAAGTTGAAATTATACCAGGATAAGTACGACCAGGCAGATACGAAATTTGTAAGTTAATTTTTAAAAACTTTGATAAACGGCCCCGGAGAAATCTGGGGTTTTTTATTTTAAAAAAATAACAAATCAAAAAATTTGTTGCTTTACTGGATCAATCAGAATGAAAGAGGGAGGGAAATAGAAAATGAATGTATTTCTTTATCTACTAAAATTAAATTAATTACTTAACATAATATAAATTATAGGAAATAAATTGAACAATTTAATACTTGACTATCGTCCACAATTCATCTCCACCTAATGCCTACGGTAAAAACAATCAGTATAAAAATTTTCTTTTTGATTTTTGAATTCGAAAATTTTTTTTAGAACTGGTCTTTGAAGAAAAATATTTGCGTAGTTAAATAACTACATATATATTTGCAGTCAAATGGCTACATAATGAATTTAAGACGAGACATTTTTCAGGCAATCGCAGATCCAACAAGACGAGCAATACTTTTGCTGGTATCAACACAAGCAATGACAGCTGGTGCTATAGCAGCCAATTTTCATACGGCAAGACCAACGGTCTCAAAACACTTGCAAATACTTACAGAGTGTCAATTGCTCCAACAGGAACAAAATGGCCGGGAAATTTACTATCATTTAAATCCGCAAAAGTTTAAAGAAATAGCAGAATTTATTGAACCCTTTAGAAAATTTTGGGATGAAAGGTTTAATAAACTCGAAACGATTATGAAGAAATATCCGAAATAGTTTTTAGAATTAAAACACAATAAAATGGAACAAAAAACAAAAGTTACAGCAGAAAATGGCAAACAAGAATTAGTGATAATCAGGGAATTTGATTTGCCGCTTCAATTACTTTTTAAAGCTTACATAACGCCTGAGATTGTAGAACAATGGATGGGCACAAAAGTTTTGAAATTTGAAAACAAAAAGCACGGCAGTTATCAGTTTGAAACCAGCGATGCCCAGGGCAACAAAGTTTTTGGCGCCAATGGAGTCATTCATGAATTAGTCCCTAATCATAAGATTACGCGAACGTTTGAAATGGATAATGTACCTTTTGGTGTTCAGCTTGAGGTGTATGAATTTGAACAGGTTGCTGATAATGTCAGCAGACTTAAAATGCATGTTATTTATGAATCAGTAGAACAAAGAGACCAGGTGCTCAAGCTTCCTTTTGCCCAGGGAATCAATATGGCGCACAACAGATTGCAAGATGTTGCAGAAAAATTAAAATAATAATATGCCAAAGAGAAATAAAATAATCTATTGGATAGCAACGATCTGGCTTGCATTAGGAATGCTATCAACTGGTGTAGTGCAATTATTAAAAGCAAAAAATGGACAGGGTGGCTTGGATATGATTACACATTTAGGCTATCCTGCTTATTTGCTATCGCTACTCGGAATCTGGAAAATTTTAGGAGTGATAGCAGTTTTGATTCCTAAATTTCCTTTACTAAAAGAATGGGCTTATGCAGGATTTTTCTTCGTGATGTCGGGAGCAATATTTTCGCATACCGCGTCCAGCGATCCGATCAATCAAATATTCCCTGCCCTCTTACTTTTGGTTCTTACATTTATTTCATGGTATTTCAGACCTTTGGATAGAAAAATTGTTTTAACGAATCCAAAACCGGATAAATGAAAAAAGAATTATCGTCAAAGCAACGTGAAGAATTATTGACTGTATTAAAAACGCGTTTTCAAAAACATATGAGCCGGCATGAAAAAATTAAGTGGGATGAAGTACAGAGAAAACTTGAAAAGAATGCTTCTAAAATTTGGTCTCTACATGCAATGGAAATGACTGGTGGTGAACCGGATGTTATTGGCTACGACGAGAAAACCAATCAATTTCTTTTTTATGATTGTTCAGCAGAAAGTCCAAAAGGCAGAAGAAGTCTTTGTTACGATCGTGAAGCGCTACAGTCAAGAAAGGAATTTAAACCGAAAGATAGTGCTGTTGAAATGGCTGCTTCAATCGGCATCGAGCTGCTAACTGAAGAAGAATACAGGGATTTGCAGCAACTTGCAAAATTTGATTTAAAAACTTCGAGTTGGGTGAAAACACCTGCTGAAATAAGAAAACTAGGAGGTGCACTTTTTTGTGACCGACGCTATGACGCCATTTTTTTGTACCACAATGGAGCAGAATCTTATTATGCTGCAAGAGGTTTTCGCGGCGTATTACGGGTTTAAATTTTTCACTAAAAAACTTTTGATAAAATGAATACGATGAATCCAGACGTTGATTTCTTTTTTGATAAAAGCAGCAAATGGCAGAAAGAATATGAGCAATTAAGAATGATCGCTCTTGAATGTGGATTAACGGAAGAGTTGAAATGGGGCTGCCCTTGTTACACGTTAGAGAAAAAAAATATTGTTTTAATACATGGCTTTAAAGAATATTGTGCGCTATTGTTTTTCAAAGGTGCTTTACTAAATGACACTGATCGCATTTTGATTCAGCAAACAGAAAATGTGCAATCAGCACGACAGATTCGTTTCACCAATCTTCAACAAATACTTCAGATGGAGCCGATAATTAAAGCATATATTTTTGAAGCAATTGAAGTTGAAAAAGCTGGCTTGAAAGTAACTTTAAAAAAGACAACTGAATTTAATGTTCCTGAAGAATTTCAGGAAAAATTGGATAAAATGCCTTCATTGAAAAAAGCATTTCATACATTAACGCCTGGAAGGCAAAGAGCCTATCTTTTTTATTTTTCACAACCGAAACAAGCCAAAACCCGGGAGTCAAGAATTGAAAAATACATGAACCAAATTCTGGAAGGAAAGGGATTGGATGATTAATCAACTTCGTTCAAATGAATTTATAAATTCCACTACCTGGTTATAAAAATTGGCTCCTTCAGTAAATAAAAATTGATGCTCAATTGGTAAAACAAAAATCGGCAGATCTGACATTTCGTTTTCAAATTGTAAAAGTCTGACTGCATCCTTTTCTGTAGTCAAAATAATCTTTTGAGAACTTTTTATTTCTGAAAAAATCCTGTTAATGTCTTTGATATCATTTGGTTGAAAATGATAATGATCTTTATATTTTTTTATTTGAAAAGATGAAACAGATTCTGTCAAAAATTGTTCAATATTTTTTGGATTAGCAATACCACAAACCAACAGCACATCCAGGTTCTTTTCTAAACTGATTTCTTTTTTTGAAAATAAATGGTAAGGATTTTTGTAAATGATTTTTGTAAAAAGAACTTTTTGTTCAGGCAAAGGATTCAACTCATTAATAATTCTTTGCCGTTCATTCTGATCCAAATCAGAAGGACACTTTGTGACAATTATTACGTTGGCTCTTTTGCTGCTGCTTTTGGTATCACGCAAATTTCCTGCTGGTAGTAAAAAATCTTTTGTATAGAGATGAGTATAATCTGTCAACAAAATATTTAATCCTACATTTACTTCTCGGTGTTGAAACGCATCATCAAGAATGATTACCGCAGTTTCAGGACGGTCATTTAAGATAGCAGGAATTCCGATAATTCTTTCTTCTGCGACTGCAACAGTAACGTCAGGAAACTTTTGATGTATTTGCATTGGCTCATCTCCGACCTCAAAAGTTCTTGTATTTGCATGGGCAATGAAAAAGCCTTTTGTTTTTCTTTTATACCCGCGGCTTAAAGTTGCTACATGATATTTTTTCATTAGCATGTTGACCAAATATTCAACCATTGGAGTTTTGCCGGTTCCGCCCGCAGCAAGGTTTCCCACGCAAATAATTGGAAAATCAAAAGTTGCAGATCTTAATATTTTTTTGTCAAAAAGCTTGTTTCTTAATTGAACAACAGAACCATAAATAAAAGAAAATGGAAGTAAAATATATCGGAAATTTTTTGTCATTTATGAAAATATATTTTTTGCAGAAAAAAATTTCTACAAATAAAATTCAAAATTTTTCTGTGGAGTAATGCAGAAATTTAAAGGTATATCAAAGCCAGAAATATCTTTAATTTCATCAACAGGTTCAAAAAAACTCAAACCGATTTTGATCACATTTGACCCGCAATGCGGAAGAAACCGGTCGTAATATCCTTTGCCAAAACCGACTCTGTATCCTCGTTTATCAAAAGCAAGTAATGGCATCAAAATCACATCAATTTCTTCTTCAGAAATTTGAGTTCCTTCTTTCGGTTCATCAATTCCATACGCATTTTGTATCATTTCGACACCTTCGTCAAAATGATAATGAACCATTTTTCCTGAATGAATATCGATCTTTGGAATTACAATTTTCAATGATGGATTTTTGAATTGTAAAAAGCGTATGATCTTTGCTGTGTCAGGTTCTCCGAGTTTTAGAGAAGCCATATAGGTGTGAACACAATTGATAAAAGGAAGCTTTAATTTTTGAAAATTAATCAGCAGCATGTCATTGAATTTCTCAATGTCATGTAAAGAAAGTTGCTTTCTTTTTTCTTTGAAAATATCTCTTAATTCTTTCTTTGTCATAAAAAAGATTTCAGTAAAAGGCGAATTCTCAAAGCTTCTTTTTTGATAATTTCTTTAGAGATCAACGGCAAATGCTTTACAGTTGCGATGACAGGAAAGCCGCTCCATTGGCCTATTTCTTCTTCATAACTTTTATATTCTTCTGTAAAAATCCAACCTACCACATCTATTTTTTCCTTTTTTAAAACTGCTGCTGTTAGCAAGGAATGATTGATACTCCCTAATTCATTTTTGCTAATAACAATCACTTTTGCCTTTAATTTTTTGATCAAATTTAAAATCAATTCTTTTTGATTCAATGGAACCATCAAGCCTCCTGCTCCTTCAATTATCAATTGATTTTTTGTTTCCGGCAACTGATCAACAATCTCTTTTATTTTGATTTCTTTTCCCTCTCCAGGCGCAGCCAGATGAGGCGAAGCAGGCATTTTTAACCGATACAATTCCGGATGAATTTTTGTCTTTTTGTTTGAAATCATTTTTTCTACAAACAAAGAATCTGTACCGTCTGCAAAGCCAGCCTGAACAGGCTTCCAATAATCAGCTTCCAAAGCTTCGGTAACAATGGCAGCGATTAAAGTTTTACCAACATCTGTTCCTGTCCCTGTAATAAAAATCGGTTTCATTCTAAAGTCTAAGATTCTTTTTTATTAATAAATATTGAAAACACAGTGGTGCCGTAATTTCTCATCGTTTTAAACATCGGTTCCTGCTCATAATTATTGGCAGGCGTATGTTCGAGGATAAACCATGCCCCTTCTTTCAACAATTTTTTTTCACGTATGATTTCTGGAAGATCATCAATATTTTTAAGTGCGTATGGAGGTCCGGCAAATATTAAATCAAATTTTTCGGTACAGTTTTCCAGGAATTTAAACACATCACTTTTGATAACAAGGCAGTTTTTAATCTGGAATTCAGCAATTTTGCTTTTGATAAATTCATACATCTTCGGATCTTTTTCAACAATAGTAAGATCTGTGGCCCCGCGTGAAGCAAGTTCATAGCTAATGCTACCTGTTCCACCAAAAATATCCAGTGTTTTTATTCCAGGAATTGAAATATTGTTTTCAATAATGTTGAACAAACCTTCCTTTGCGACATCTGTAGTCGGCCGTGTATAGGGCATTTTGGAAGGAGGATTTATTTTTCTTCCGCCATATTTTCCTGTAATTATTCGCATGAATCAATTGCAAAGATATAACTGAAATAATGAGCAGGGAATTTAGTGATCTCTTCAGAATAATTGTTTGCAGGAGATAAGGAAGTGAACTCAATATCAGTAAAATATTTATAGATCTCTTTGTAAAGGGCCGAAGTTTCTTCAAGCAGCCCACTTATTTCCAAATGAACATTTTCCAATTGAAACTGCTTGCAAATATTTAATAAAGTATAAGAAACATCTTCCGGCTTTTGATATTTGTAACTATTGATCAGTTGCTGTTTACCATCTTTTATCAGATGAACAACTATCTTTTGAGAATAAAAGATGACATCTAAACCTTCATTTCTGTTGACCGGATTTTTCAATAAAAGTGAGTATTGATGCATGTTTGATGCGTCAGGAAACTGAGTTTGCAAAACTTCTAATGTCGCCGAGGGAATGCGATAACAATTATATAAAGAATGATCAGGAACTACATCCGTTAGTATTGTTTCATTCGAGTGCAAATCACCAAACATCATATTCATAATGCTGGTATTTTTTTCACTGTCATATAAATAGAAAGGAATCAAAACACTTTCTGGTAATGAATAAACGATACATGTTCTCCTAAATTTTTTTGAGAAAAGTTCCTTCTGATGAAAAATGATCTGTAAAGAAATGGGAAATCCGACAGAAGGTTTGTCTTTATCATAATGATAAATCCCAAGCCCTAAAAAAGTATTATCTTCTTCGTCTTTTATTCCGTAAGAAAATCCATGATTGTTCACTTCACAAAGTAATGCGCATTTTTCTGCGTCGAAAGAAGACGGCACTATTTCAAATACAGTTCTCATCAATTTTATTGCGTTATTTTTTTTCTGACCGATGTAAATATATAATATATGCGCTTCTTTTTGCGTAATGAATTGAGAAGAAATTCTTTTTCGTGGTTAAAATAATTTTAACATCAAAGCAGAAGAAAAGTCAGGCAATAAATTATTAGCTTCGCACGCAAAATTAAAAAATAATGACCAACAGAACTTTTACAATGATTAAGCCTGATGCGACTTCCAAAGGAAACACAGGTGCGATTTTAAAAATGATCAATGAGGCAGGTTTTCGTATCGTAGCAATGAAAATGACTCATCTTTCTCCCGCAAAAGCAGGTGAGTTTTATGCAGTGCATAAAGAGCGTCCTTTCTATGGAGAACTCGTTGAATTTATGAGTCGTGGCCCAATCACAGCAGCAATTCTTGAAAAAGAAAATGCTGTTGAAGATTTCAGAAAACTAATTGGTGCTACCAATCCTGCACAGGCAGAAGAAGGAACTATCAGAAAATTATATGCAGCTTCGATTGGAGAAAATGCTGTTCACGGAAGCGATAGCGACGAAAATGCACAAATCGAAGGAGATTTTTTCTTCAGTAAACTGGAACAGTTTTAAAAATATTTTTTAAAATAAATTGGAAGAGCCTGTAAAAAATTACAGGCTTTTTTATTCCCGTGAAATCTTTAAATCTTTTATTCAACCCAGACCTTTAATAGAAAATTACCTTTCCATCTGTCACCAGCCATCATATCTTCAGCAATAATTAATTGGTAAATTCCCGGCATTTTGATTTTATAATGAAAGTCTTTTCCAAAAGGACCATCAAAAGTGCTGTCTGGCAGGCCAATTTGGTTGATGCGAATATTCGCATTTTTATAAGCAGATGATAATGAAGCAAAAATTTCATTTCCATTGGAGATCTGCACAGGAATGGTAATGTGTTGATCAGCGCTGTCTATTTTTAAATTCAAAATCAAAGTGTCACTTCCCGCAAATAATGAATCCGCATGATTTTTCTTTTTTGTTTGAATAGAATCTGTTTTTGATTGAGAAGAATTATTTGGATAAATATTTTTCTTTTGCTCATTTTGATGACAAGCAAAGAGGCTAACAAAAATTAATAAAAAGACACTTTTATTTTTCATAAAAAATTCTTTTTTTTACTATTCATTTTTCAGTGCTTCCACTTTATAGCCTTGCTTTCTCAACAAATTGATCAGTCCCTTCTCTCCTACCAAATGGCCCGTCCCTACTGCAACAAACACACTTTCAGTTTTCATGATCGAGTCCAATTTTCTCACCCAATTTTTATTCCTGTTGTTCAGAAGAAGGTCGTCGTATTGTTCAGAACCTGCTTCACTTTTAGTGATCATCTCTTTTAAAGAATCAAGATTTTGATCTTTATAAAATTGGAGCATGCTTTGAAATTCATTTTTATAAACTGAAAAACTGTCAATATCTTTTAATAGTTCCTTCGCCTGCCATTCATAAGGAATGCTATCAAAAACCGATGCCTGGAATTGCATTGTTTCGAGTCCTTTGATTTCTTTGTTATCTTCTTTCGCAATTTTTACCAACTCCTCTTCTACCCCGGAAGGATTTTTACAATTCATCATACGGGGATAAAGCAAAGCCACTAAAAAATACGGTTTCGCTTTATCAATCATCATCAGAGGAAGTTTCAATGTATCAGAAAAATAAGTTTGTAATCGTTTGTATTCTTGCGGCGTATAAAGGTCTTCCAGCTTTTTATCGTTTTTCATATTCATGTAAAGCATTCCGCTCAGCATTGTCGAAGGATCGTCCATATCAAGCTCCATATAGATTTCGTCACTTTCTTTCATCGTCTTCTTCAACTGATCACTGAAATGAATATCTTCTTTGCATAACAAATGAAATGTGCCAAAAAGAAAACTCGGTTTTTTCAATCCGTTTCCACTTACTTCCCACAAAAGTGATTGACCATTTTTTTGTTTGATAAAAGAATGATCGGTTTGTGCTTTACATCCGAAAAATAACAGGAGAAGAAACAAGTAGAACAATAAATATTTCATAATTTTTTTTTCGATAAATAAAGGAAAGGCTGGTGAATAAAGGATTTTAGCAAAATAAAAACGGCGCTATTTGTTCGTTTACTGTAACACAAAAAAGAAATAATTACAATTCAGCGTTTGTAAAAATGAATTACACACTTAAATTAAAATCTCTCAACGCATCATTCAAACTGGTTTTTTTATCAGTGCTTTCTTTTCTTTTTCCAATGATCAACGCGCAACTAACATTATATTCTCCCGCAGGAAATTTCTTCGGATAGGTTCCGGGAATTACCACACTTCTTGCGGGAATCACACCTTTTGTTTCGATCGGTTCATTTCCACTGACATCAATGATTTTTGTCGATTGCGTCAGCACCACATTTGCTCCAAGAACGGCTTCTTTTTCTACACGAACTCCTTCCACCACAATACAGCGGCTGCCAATAAAACATCCATCTTCAATAATAACCGGGCTTGCCTGCAAAGGCTCCAAAACACCGCCAATACCCACGCCGCCACTAAGATGCACATGTTTTCCAATTTGTGCACAACTGCCAACTGTTGCCCACGTATCAACCATCGTTCCTTCATCTACATAAGCGCCGATGTTGACATAACTCGGCATCAGCACAACATTGGGCGCAAGGTAACTTCCATATCTGGCTACTGCATGTGGAACAGCGCGAACACCGATGTCTTTATAATTTTTTTTTAATTTCATTTTATCATAAAATTCAAAAGGAGGCAACGAGTACGTTTCCATTTTTTGAATTCCGAAATACAACAGGATCGCTTGTTTCACCCACTCATTCACTTTCCATATATCTTCAGGTTCTTTATTATAAGTTATTTGATGAACAGGTTCTGCTGCCCGCAAAACTCCTTCATCCACTTTATCAATCACATTTCTGATGGCATCCGTATAAATTTCGTCTTTCAACAATTCCCTGTTGTTCCAAGCTTGCCTAATCAATTTTTGAAGGTCCATTTTGATATTTTTTTTGCAAATATAATCGGATGAAATGAAAGCGGTCTCTAAATAAAACCGAAAAGATTTTACGATCTCGCTTTACAAACTTGAATTACTTTTGACCGCCAACAGTAAGCAATACAATGAAAATAAGCGGATTTACTTTTACAAAAAATGCGACCAAACTGTACTATCCTGTCAGAGCTTCTATTGAATGTTTGTTACCTCTCGTTGATGAATTTATTGTAGTGCTCGGAGATTGCGACGAAGATGATTTCACGGAACAGGAAATAGCAAGCATTCAATCAGATAAAATAAAAATTATTCGTACCGTTTGGAACCTTGAAAAATATCCGCACGGCCAGGAATATGCGCATCAGACTGACATTGCAAAAGCTGCGTGCACAGGCGATTGGCTTTTTTATATTCAAAGTGATGAAGTGGTTCATGAAAAATATTTGCCGGTCATAAGAGAGAATTGTGAGAAATATTTGAATGATAAAAAAGTGGATGGTTTTCTTTTTAAGTTCAAACATTTTTGGGGCGATTATGATCATTTTGTTTTGTCACACGCATGGTATCCAAGAGAAATTCGAATCATTAGAAACAACCCTGAAATCCATTCCTGGCGGGATGCGCAATCATTCAGAAGAATGGCTGATTTTGATGGAAAGGATTATTATCAAAAAGAAAATACTTTTAAATTAAATGTTGTTGAACTCGATGCTTATATTTTTCATTATGGCTTCGTGAGGCCGCCTTACCTGATGCAGAAAAAAAGAAAAAATCACAACACCAATTACTCTGGGCAGGAATCAACAGATGCGATGTTTAAAAATGAAGGAGAATTATTTGATTATGGAGATTTAAGTAAAATAAAATTGTATAAAGATACGCATCCAGAAGTGATGAAAGATTTTATTAAAAAATTCAACTGGAAGCATCAGCTCCGATATAAAAAAGATCCGCAGATAACGAAATTACAAAAGCACGAAAAATTAAAATATCGCCTGCTGACCTCATTTGAGCAAACTTTTTTAAACGGAAGATTGCTGTTTGGCTTTAAAAATTATAAACGGGTCAGAAAATAAAATCGGCAAAAAATAAAATGTATTTATTTATTCATTCGCTGTCTTTTTTTATGCCAAAGTCAGTCCACGTCTTACTTTTAGCTTTTGTTTCATTTCGGATAACCGCATTGTTATCCAGATCATTTTGATTCACATAACTCCTCGAATGATCCAGGTGAATGCAAACCGCACTGTAGCGAATCTGTTTACTTTTAATTCCATTATTCATCAAGCGTTCACCAAATTCTCTGTCTTCAGAACCATACTTCATTCTTTCGTCAAAACCATTCACAGCAAGAATATCCTTTTTCCATGCTGAAGAATTATGTCCATTCCAGGAAGCGTTTGTTGGAGTTATTATATTCATCGTTTCTGCAAAGGGTTTTTTAAAGGATAATTTCGAATTTTTAAATGAGGTAGAAAGACCTTGTTTTTTTAACCAATTAATGTCAAAAGCATTTCCTGATGAAATAGATCCTTCGTTAATGATTTTTGAAATAGACATCGGAATTTTAAAATATCCTCCTGACAAAAAATATCCATTATTTCTTTTTTGAAAATGAGTTTTTAAAAAATCAGCGCGTGGAATACAATCGCCATCTGAAAAAACGAGGTAATCAGCATTGGAAGCAACAATTGCTTTATTCAAAATTTCGCATTTACGGAAACTTTTGTCTTCATGCCAGATATGACGAATGGGATAATCAACCTGTTGACGCATTTTCTCTATAACCTGCGCGGTTTCTGATGTAGAGCCATCGTCTGCAACGATCACTTCAAAATTTTTAAACTCCTGGTATTGATAACCCCACAAAACTTTTTCAAGCCACAAAGGAGAATTATATGTTGTAAAAATTACGGAGAGCTGCATTTTAGCAAAAAGAGATTTCGTCAAAAATAAGTCGATAAAGTTTATGTTGATTTACATTTGCAAATAATCATTTTCATCGTCGATGTCTAAAATTTTTTCCATAATTGTAACTTATAATGGAGCCGCTTGGATTGAAAAATGTTTACATGATTTATTTGGGAGCGATGTAGCAACCGATGTGATCGTCATCGATAATGCTTCAACAGATAACACGTTGCAATTACTGGATTCTTTTAAAAATATTCACCTGATAAAAAATGAAAAAAATCTTGGCTTTGGGCAGGCGAATAATATTGGCATTGAACTGGCCATGAATCAAGGTGCTGATTTTATTTTTTTATTGAACCAGGATGCGTTTGTTTTTAAAAATACCATTTCTCTTTTGGCAGATGCTTTGAAAAGGAATGCCAGCTTTGGTTTGCTGAGCCCGCTTCAGTTAGCAGTAAACGCAAAAGAAATTGAGCCGGTATTTAAAAACTTTCTTCGAAGAAATTTCTCTGAAAAAATGATAGATCAGATGCTTTTGACGCATGCTGGTTTTGACAAGAATAAGCCTTATCCCATGCGATTTGTAAACGCAGCCGCATGGATGATGAGCAGGGAATGCATTAAAAAGACCGGATTGTTTCACCCGGTTTTTTTTCATTATGGAGAAGACAATCACTATGCTTCGCGTGTTCAGTTTCATGGAATGAAAATTGGAGTTTTACCGGCTGCCTGCGTTATTCACGACAACAAGAATGAGGTGGCAAACAGCTACGAGCTGCTGGTCAGGAAAATTAAGAATGTGCCCTTATACACTTTGCTTGACTTGCGAAAGCCATTTCGTGTGGCTTATTTGCTGGCCTATTTGAAATGGAAAAGACTGGCTAAAAAGCTTTTAAAATTTAATGAACCGCAGACGGTTGACATAATTGAACAACAAAAGAAATTGTTCACTTCTGATTTTAAAAAAGCAAGAAAGATCAGAAATGAAACAAAAAATATTGTAGCAAAATGGAATTAATTTTTTAAAAAAATGGGACAGCAATTTGAAAATGATATAAATAATTGTTTATCGGTATTAGAAAAAGGAGGTATCATCCTCTACCCTACTGATACCATTTGGGGAATCGGTTGTGATGCCACCAATTTCGCTGATGTTCAAAGGATCTTTCAGTTAAAGAAAAGAGATGAAAAAAAATCGATGATCATTTTAGTAGATAATAAAGCAATGATTCATGATTATGTTTCCAATCCTTCACCTAAAATGCTTTCATTTATTTCCAAAGCGGATAGACCCACTACCGCAATTTTTAAAAATGCAATTCACCTTGCATCCAATCTTATTAATGAAGATGGATCTGTTGCTATCAGAATTGTAAGAGATGAATTTTGCAGGCGATTAATTGAAAAAATGAAAAAACCTTTAGTGTCAACTTCTGCAAATATTTCAGGCGAAAAATTTCCACAAAATTTCAATGAAGTTTCTGACGCAATAAAAAACGGTGTTGATTATATTGTTCAACACCGTCAAAATGATTATTCTAAAAGCACTCCCTCATCAATTATAAAATTGAATGAGCAGGACGAGATAGAAATAATTCGCTAATATTTACAACGCTAACCCAACGCCAACCTGAATCATACTCGCTTTCCATGTATCATCGTTCCCAAGATTATTCAAATCAGTAACGCCGCCAATAAAACGTCCGTATACCCTGAATTTTAAGAGGTTTAACTGCAAGCCTCCGGCAAGAGAAAAATCACCTGATTTGAAAGCATCTTTTCCGTTTTGTACCAGGTTTTTATTTTGATCCATTAATATTCCGAATTGTGGACCAAACTGAAAGGAAAGAATATTACTGATGTTGTAATTGATCATAATAGGTATGCTTAAATAATGAAGTTTAATTTTACCAACATTATGCAAGCCGGTAATGTCGCTAAAACTTGTAGCCGTATCAGTATTTACCTGATTGAGCAACACTTCTGGTTGGATAGCCCATTTTTTGCCACCAATTGTTGCAAAAGCCCCTACATGGTAGCCGAGATTATATTCATTTTTAAAAGATTGACCGTCTATTTTCCCCATGTTAGCACCAGCCTTGATTCCAAAAGTTAAGCCTTGTGAAAAAAGCGAAGAAGAAATAAATAGCAGGATGATGACTGGAATTATTTTAGTTTTCATATTTGTTTTGTTTTATTGATTGCATAAATAAATACCGGTGTTTCATAATCAAAAAGTCGTGCCATAATGAGTAAGTGCCTGATCTTTTGATTTTTTTACTTAATATTTAACGCGATTCTATTCCGGAAAAAACGAACCCATCTCCTCAATTCGTATTAAGGATTACTGACGATGAAAGATGAAAGAAGTTTATTTCTTCTTTGAAGATTTTTTTGATTCAGTTTTTTTCTCAGACTTTTTAGAATCGGATTTCTTCGAATCTGATTTTTTTGCCGATGATTTTTTTGAATCTGATTTGGAAGATTTTTTAGCAGGCACCTTATCTCCTTCTTTTCTTGCTTCTGAAAGCCCTATGGCTATTGCCTGTTTGGGATTAGTAACTTTCTTTCCGCTTCTGCCGCTTTTCAATTTGCCTTCATGCATTTCATGCATTGCTTCCTCTACTTTCTTTTCTGATTTTTTTCCATACTTTGCCATGATCTTTGATTTTAATGATTAGTAATAAAAAATTACAGGAAATTTTTATGCCAAAAAATTATAATGCTTTCATTATTTAAAATCAATCTCCTTTATTTGAGGAAGATATTTCCTGGGAAGAATTATTTTTTTGACTGCATCATCCAAATGAAATGCTCTGCTTAATTTATAAAAAGGCAACACAAAAGAAAGGATAGAAATCTTTTTAAAACCTAATAGCTTTCTCACTTTTTCAGGAACCATTAATTTTTGTCCTTCGATCAAAATAAAATACCGGATGTTTCCAAGATGCTTTTTGTATTGTTTGAAAAGATCAACTGTGTATTCGGTTTTTGCAAGATCATTCTCCATATCGGTTTTGCGTTGCTCTAACCATTTCATGTAATTTGGAGCAAGCTCTCTTAATTTCATTCTTTGTCCAAAGCGATAAAAAACATCATATACTTCTTCTTTTTCTTCATCAGATAATTTTCGTTGCAGCAATTCATAAGAGGCAACCGAATAATGAATCAGCATATAAAGCACATCTCTGTAAGCCCAATCCGGGATGGCTCTTCCCGGATTTTCTTCAACGCCTTTATGAATAAAATAAATAGAATCAATGATTTTTAAAGCAGGTTCATTTTCTGCAAAAATTATTTTTCGTGCATACGTTACTGTTGAAAATAATCTTCCCAGCGGATCGGTTGGAAGTCTTCCTGTAAAGTAAAGCCAGTCAACTGCTTTGTTGACTGCAAACTCAGCAGCAGCGCCTGCAAATATAAAAAGTACCGTATCACTTTTGCCCCAGATCTCGCGTACCACAGAACCTTTACGAACAAAATATTCCATTTTAAAATCGTTACAAAAATCTTTTAAAAATATTGATCAGAATGGTAAGTACAAGGCTCACTATAATCATCGTTGCCAAAGGAAAATAAAATTTAAAATTTTCTTTTTCTACTCTGATATCACCTGGCAGCTTTCCGATCCATTTAAAATAATCATGAAAAAAATAAATCAAAATTCCAGCTATTACAATAATCACACCTGCAATCAAAATATATTTTCCGGTTTGCTGATCCATATTTATTGATTTACTCTTTCAAGATGCCCATAAAATGAGATAGGGTCACGATGGGTATTTACAACATTCAGTGTAGCCGTTCCGTTACTAAAAATAGTAAACATTAATTGTTGGACATCGCTATTATCATTTGGTGTGATCAACACCTGCCAGCCATTATTACTGGAATTTTGTTTGTAGGAAAAGCTGGTAGAAGTAAATTGAATGCCTCCTTTTGAAGGATCGATCGGTGCCTGGTATGCGCGTCCAAAGTAAGGAAGAAAGCAATCAAGAGAATCTTTTTTTACAATTACATCATACCTGGATGTAAGATGACGTGTGCTTCCCCGCAAGGGAGTTACTCTTTCTGCTACAAAAACAAATTGAGAAGAATCGACCATATTCCTTATATCATCCGCATTTAATTTTACTGCCATTTTTGAAGAAGAACAACTGAATAAAATCAGTGGAATTAACAAAGCAAAAAATGAAACAGAAGCAAGGCTTTCGATATTTTTAATTTTCATGTTCAACTATTTATTCAACATCGACCGCAAATACTGCACCCTAATTTTAAGAGAAATGTGAAATTTTATTTTACATAAATTCCGATGATCAGAAAGATAGCGCAAACGATAAAAAGCAATATTAGCAAGGGATAAATGAATTTAAACCATGCTTTCAAGCTAACATTTACCAATGCCAAAGAAGGTAAAATTAATCCTGTTGGGGTAAGAAAATACATTATCCCCATTCCGAATAAATACGCATTGACAATTTCGCGGCCAGGTACATTTACAATTACGGCAAGTCCTCCGATTATGGGCATCGTTAATACTGCCATTCCCGACGATGAAGGAATAAATAAAGTGAATACCATAAACAAAATAAGCAACACAATAATGAACATGGCAGATGGCATTCCGCTCACTAATTTTGCTGAATAAAATAAAATGGAATCACTGATATGTCCATTGTTTAAAACAATCGTAACACCACGCGCAACGCCAACAATAAAGGCAACTCCCAATAAGCTTTCAGCTCCTTTGATAAATTGCTGAATGAATTTGCTTTCATTGGTTCTTGTGATAATTGCAATTAAAATTGAAACGCCTAAGAATAATGCAGACATTTCTGTAAGCCACCAATCAAACCAAACCACGCCGGTGATCATCGTTAAAAACGTCAGCAGAAACAACCACAATAAAAGTTTTGTTCTTAACGATAATGGCTCCGGAACGGTTGATGCAGGTATATTTTGATAAGGTGAAATTACATCTCCATCCACTTTATAAACGATGGATTTCGTCGGATCTTTTTTTACTTTTTGTGCATAGTTCACTAAATACCAAATGGTAATTGCTGTTGAAATTGCAAACATCAGGATCCGCTCTGTTAAGCCATCAGCCCAGTTTACACCCGCTGCGTTGGAGGCAATGATCGTTGCAAAAGGATTAGTAAACGAAGATAAAGTGCCTAATTGTGTTCCGCCAAAAATGACAACAACAGGAACCAAAAGATCATACCCTGCCGCTAAAAACAAAGGAACCAAAATTGGATAAAAAACCAATGCTTCTTCTGCCATTCCATAAGATGCGCCACCGAAAGAAAATAAAAAGGTAAGCGTAATAATAAGCCATACCTCTTTTCCTTTCATTTTATAAGACAAAGAAGTAAGTCCTTTTACCATGGCACCTGTTTCATGAAAAACATTCATGAAGCCACCGATCATTAAAAGAAATAAAATAATTTCTACCGCATCAACAATTCCATTCAAAGGTGCTTCAAGAATATCAATGGCGCCTTGCGAATTCTTTGAGATCAAATGAAAAGTTTCGGGCACAGCAACCGGTTTTCTTATAGAGCCGGAAGAAAATTTTTCAGGAGAAATAAAAATTGAAAGACTATCAAGTGTATGCTTTGTAAATGGTAAAGTTATCTCGCTGGAATCGGTATTATATTTGAAACTATTCTCGCTGAAAGAAAGGGTGTTGTATCTTCCTGCAGGCACAAACCATGTTGCCAATGCGGCTAATACAATCACTATCATTAAAATAGTAATTGGGGAAAGCAATTTTCTTTTTTTGGCCATAAGCAAAAATTAGAAGTGAAAGTAAACATATTCATAAAAAATATGGAATTATTTCCCCGAAATTTTAAACAAAAAAAGGATGAAAATAAGAGCTGAAATTATCATCGCGGTTTTGTTTGGATTCAGCGCTCTTTGTATGAATTGTGAATCTGCAAAAAAAGCAATCAATGAATCAAAAATTTCTATTGATACTGCTGAATCAGCTACAGCGCCGCTTTTGGAAACTCACTGGAACCTGGTAGATTTAAATGGGAAAAAGGTTGGTGATTCTTCAACCAATAAACAAATGTATATTTTGCTCAAAAAAGCTGGAAACAAAGTTGAAGGAAATGGAGGTTGCAATTCTTTTTCCGGCACTTATGCTTTACGGAAAAACAATCAGATTGCTTTCAGTGACATTATCAGCACAAGAATGATGTGCCCGGGCATTGAATATGAGACCGCATTTTTCAAAGCAATTTCCTTAACGGATCATTATCTCTTCAAAAAAGATACGCTTTCATTTATGCAGGGAAAAACGTCAACTGTTGCCCGTTTTGTTCCGGGGAAATGACACTCCTTGCTTTTGCACATGTTGTGCGAAGTTTATATTTTATTATTTGCCGGTTTTTATATACTCTAATGCTCTTTCTAACATTTCATCTTTGCCCTCTTTAATTGCTTTAACTGTTTTCTTAACAGGAATATTTATTTTAATTCCAACTCTTTGGGTTTGTGTTTTATCGGGATAATAAACACCATAGCACGAATAAGATACATTTAAGCCTCCGCCCATTGGTATCATCCTGTTAACACCGTCAGCTCCTGCTGTTTGACTTCCTATTGTTACAGCTTGTGGAATTGTTTGCAAAACCATACATGAATATTCTCCCTGACTTTCGGTTCTTTCATCGCAAAGTATGATTACTTTTCCCTTATATGCACTATCACTGAAATGTCCAACCTTATTTAGATTTAATTTCCATTTAAAAAGGCTTGGATATGCAGGTAAAGCAATAGTTGAATAATCAATTGTTTTTGGTTCAAATAAAAAGGGATCTGTGATTGAATAAAAAGCATCATTCCTGGGATAATTTCTAACGTCAAAAATCACAGCTCTTGAGTTTTTAATTAAATGTTTTATTGTCTCTAAATTTCCACCCCAAATTTGCGCTGCATAAATGAGCAGTGTTGAATCATTTATTTTTTTATATCCAACATTATTACCTGTATAATTAATAAACCTCCTCCAGTCTCGCTGCGCAACTGGAATTCTTTTAACTGTAGTTTTAATTATTTTATTTGCTCTTTGTATTTCAAGTGTAACAGTTTGTGTTTGCCCATCTAAGATATAGTTACTTAATTGATGCATTTCATCCCCATAATTAGAAGCTGATATGTATTTTCTTTTATCACTAATTATCTGCCTAATGAGCCTGTCATCCATTTTTAAAATAATATCGCCTTGTTTAATATTTATTGCTTTGCTAATCGAATCGTTCGGCACATTTCTTACAATCACCTTTTCATTTATGATTTCACAATAAAAAGGAACTATGTATCCGCCAATTACATCATACCCTTGAATTTGTCCTGATAATAATGTTAACTGAGCATGACCGTCATTTAATGATTTACATAAGTTTCATAATCCATTTTAATGTACCGGTTTGTATGTTGATTTTTGTTTTCATAGATATATCGCAATTCACTTTTTATTTTATTATCAAAAATTTTTGAGTCATTAATCCAGTTAATAGGTGCTTTATTTATCACAAATAAACTGTCAGGTAATTTACTCGATTCAACTTTTGAAGGTTTTCCAACTGAATTAATAATACTTAATATTTCACTGTTGAATTCACTTCGATTTTTTGCGTTGATTACTTTTTGTACGTGATTTACAAAAACAGAATCCCAGTCAATTGTTCCTGTAGCAATTAAAGGATGATAATACTTTAAAAAGCCCCAAACTTTTATAAAGTTTTGTATGCTTGTTGTAGAATCTAATTTTTGTCCAATGCTCGAAGGTGAGATTGAAGCAAGGAGAAATGTCGTTAAAAAAAATTTTCTCATGAAAGTTGTTTAGTCAAAAGTTACCCGCAACATGCAGGGCCGTGTGCAGGTGGGAAATTCAACCCCTCGTTGGCGCAGGCATCCGCTTGTGCCCCACCACCGAATTAAAAATACAATATAGCAACAAATTGTTTCGATTTTTATTTTGATGAATTAAAAAGCACAAGCGGGCCTTGCGCTACAAATAGAAATTTACCCTTGCGGTGAATGGAAGGAGATAATAGAATTAGGGCTAATTCTGCGCTTTGTCTGGCGTGCGTACAGCCATATTTTTGGTAGCAGTTGTTTTCCAATATGGGTTTATCCAATTGTTTTTTCGTTTTGCCAAGGATAAAAATATAACCCCTAAAAGCAAACAAATTAATAAGGATGTGAGCGAGTCCTGTGGCCCCGTTTCACCACCCGTGAATAAAGAATTGCCGGCAATTTTACTTGTGAATAAACCTTGTGTCAAAGAACTGCTTGGATTAATACCGCCGAAAATTCCAGGCTCCGCAAAGTCCCATCCCAGATGTAAAAATATCGGAAGCCACAAATTGCGGCTAAACACATACGCAGCTGGAATCAATAAGCCTGCCTGCATTGCAGTGGCTCCAACAGACATAACCGTTGCTCCTTTTACATTTACATGAAGAACGGCAAACACAATGATAAATGTAATTAATGCAATTAAAGTTCCTGTTTGTTGTTCAAGTAAGCGAAACACAATACCTATCATTATAATTTCAGCTACAAACCCTGCTGTTAATGCAAAAGCAAAAGGGCTTATTAAAACCGAAAGAGGATTTACCCGGACAATTAAAAAAGTTCCTGTTAAATAAATAACTAAAATAAATAACCCTTGTAATCCAATGCCTGTCAAAAAACCTGCAGTTGCATTAGTGGCGAAAGTTGAAGTGCCCAATTCAGAGATAGGTCTTTTTTCATACACTCTGAAAAGAAAAATGTAGCCTGTTGAAGCAATTAATGCTTCAGCTAATGATACTATTAATGCTTTTGTATTATCGGGCAAATTTGTTTTATCAAGTATGGAAGAACGTAACCATTCAATAACAGCAACCAGTAAAACAATTACACTTACACCTATAATCATCTTTGTTACAAAAAAATGTAATACTTTTTGTGATATTGGCTGTTTGATTTCAGTATACACTTATGAATTTTTTATTCACCTCCCAGTACCAGCTGCCCTTTTATATGGTGACTGGTCCTAAAAAGTTTACAGGTTAATAGATAAATCCTAAGATAGGGTTACGGGATGATTTTCATTGTTTTCAGAAATATTTGTTTTTTAAAATAGTTTTACGAATTTCCCTCTGTTGGCGCAAGTATCCTCTTGTGCCTCACCAGAGAATTAAAAATACAGTAAAGCAATAAATTGTTTCGATTTTTATTTGATGGAATTAAAAAGCACAATCGGGACGCTTGCGCTAACAAGATACGCAACGTCCACTATCGTGAGACGTTGCTGAGAAGAAGGAGTGCCCTTACAGCTCAACTACTTGTTTATTTTTTCATTAGGATGAACTTGAATATAGCTTTGATAAGGAGGCAATGGATAAATCATTCTTAAATTTATTTTTAGGAGAATATAACAATATTGATGTTCTTTTGCAAGGAAAAAGAGCGGAATAGACCCGATCTTCATTGATCTTTTTATAACATAAATGATTTGCTTTATGATAAAAAAAATACTGTTGGTATTGTTGGTTATTCTGGTAATAATACAATTTATAAAACCTGAAAAAAACTTTCATCCGGGTCCGCAGCCTGCCGATATTTCTACGCTATATCCTGTTCCTGCAAATGTAGATTCGATTCTTGTCGTAGCCTGTAAGGATTGCCATAGTAATAACACGCGCTACCCATGGTATAACAATATTCAACCGGTGGCCTGGTTTTTAGCCAATCATGTTAATGACGGAAAAAAATCTTTTAATCTAAATGAATTTGCAACATACCCCGTGGCGAGGCAGTATGATAAAATAGAGGAAATAAAAAAACAAATTGATAAAGGTGATATGCCGCTTTCGTCTTACACGCTTATTCATAAAGATGCAGTACTTAGCGATGCACAAAAAAAGACAATTATTAATTGGAGTGAGAACATTCGGCAGCAAATGGAAGCAAAATATCCAAAAGACTCTTTGGTAAGACGAAGACCTTCACCATCAGCCGGGTGAATACTTAATCATACTAAAAATTTAAAGGTGATTCACAAATTTACTCTTCCGATTTATGAAAGAAGAAAAAGGCAGATATTCTTTGTGCACAGCATGATAAAATTATGTGTCTTAGCTGACGCTAAAAATGCTACCCTTAATTCCCATAAAAATAAAATGTAAAGATAGGAGCGAGAGAAAACAACTCCTTTGGATCAATTCTTGATACAAATTTTTTTTACTTCTTTAAAAAATAAAATTTATGGGTTTTGAACAATACCATGAGCCGGCAACCGAACTTTCTAAGGAAACCAGAACGATAGCAAGAATACTTGTTTCGTTAACTGAGGAAGCCGAAGCTATTAACTGGTATGAACAACGTATATCTGTTGAGACAGATAAAGATGCAAAGGCAATTATGCAAAATGCACAGGAGGAAGAATTCAAGCATTTTGGTATGGATCTCGAATTTCTATTACGTAAAATGCCTAAGTGGAAAGCTACTTTGGAACCCATCCTTTTTAAAACGGGAGATATAGTAAAATTGGGTAAAAAAGGCGAGGATAAAGCAGAGTAATTTTAATACGACCACGTATTGCGTGTTTCCCTGGTTCGTGTCCCTACGAACCATATTTATGAGAAGATTCTGCCAATTATTAATCGTAGCACAAAAAAATATCTTTCCTATATCAATATAGTTTTTTCTCCCTGATGTGTACAAATTGTTATTCATGGTTTATTTCTTACTATAAAGATAGGCCATCAGGAATCATTGATATGGAGTCTCCAAAAAACCTTTTTGGTTTGACATTGGTGAGAAAAACCAGGAAGGTTTAAATTTCAGAACTTTCAAAAAAAATAAAAATGTCCAAAAAACCTTCTTAGTTTCCATCAAAGCTGGCATATCTTTTTATTACAAAAAGTAATGTCTCTTTCCAAATACAAACAAAAAAGATCGTTTGATAAAACACCGGAACCTACCGGTGGAACGCCTACCGGGAACGAGTTGCGCTTTGTGGTTCAGAAACATCATGCCTCACATCTTCATTATGATTTCAGGCTGGAGATGGAAGGCGTTTTAAAAAGCTGGGCCGTGCCCAAAGGCCCTTCAATGAATCCGGAAGATAAACGACTTGCCATGATGGTGGAAGATCATCCATGGGACTACCGCAATTTTGAAGGGATCATTCCCCAAGGATATGGCGCCGGAACTGTCATCGTTTGGGATGAAGGAACATATGAGCCCGCGAAAAAAAGAAAACGAAAAAGGAAGATGAAAAAAGCCTGATGCATCACCTCTACCAGGGAAGTATTTCATTTGTGCTCAATGGCGAAAAGCTGAAGGGAGAATTTTCTTTGGTAAAAACACCGGAGCGTGGCGATAACGCGTGGTTGCCGATCAAGAAGAAGGACAAATATGCAACCACGAAGGATATCACAAAAGAAGATCGCTCTGTTTTATCCGGCAAAACTTTGGAGGAAGTAAAAGAACATCCTGAAAAAGAATGGCAAAGCAACCGCGCTAAAAAAGTAAGCAACACAAAAGAAAATGTGGAAGAAAAAGCAAACGAAAATGACCTCCCGGCTTTGTTGCAAAAAGGAAAAAAAGCAAA
>JBQCIM010000117.1:0-87841 GCA_051953735.1 Ginsengibacter sp. | reverse complement strand
CTCATTATTACCAGGAACCAGACATACAAGACGTTGCAGATTTTATCGGAGATAGTCTCGCTCTTGCTCAAAAAGCACAAACTACCGATGCGCATATGATTGTTTTTGCCGGCGTGCATTTCATGGCAGAAACTGCAAAGATCCTTAACCCAACAAAAAAAGTTTTGTTGCCGGATCTCAAAGCCGGTTGTTCATTGGCAGATTCAGCTCCGGCTGCTCTTTTTCAAAAATTTAAAGATCAACATTCGGATCATTTGGTGATAACCTACATCAATTGTTCGGCAGAAATGAAAGCGCTCAGCGATATTATCTGCACTTCTTCCAATGCTGAAACGATCATCAAGAGTTTGCCAAAAGAACAGAAAATTATTTTTGCACCGGATAAAAACTTAGGCGCTTATCTGATTAAAAAAACCGGAAGAGACATGGTGTTGTGGAATGGAAGCTGTATTGTTCATGAACTTTTTAGTTTGCAAAAAATCACCAAATTAAAAGTGCGGCATCCCAATGCAAAAGTGATCGCACATCCGGAATGTGAAGAAGCAGTTTTGGCAACTGCAGATTATATCGGAAGTACAAGCGGTTTATTAAAATATACATTAAATAACCGTGCGAACGAATTCATCGTAGTTACAGAAACAGGGATTCTTCATCAGATGCAAATACAATCCCCATTTAAAACTTTTATTCCTGCACCGCCGGATAATTCGTGTGCATGTAATGATTGTCCTTTCATGAAGTTAAATACGTTGGAGAAATTGTATTTGTGTATGGAATATGAACAACCTGAAATTTTAATGGACGAAAAAATAAGAATTGCAGCTAAAAAACCAATTGAAAGAATGTTGGAAATAAGCGCGCAGTTTGGGTTGTAGTAGTAGAAAAGTTATCGGAAAAAATTAAAACAAAAAAGCCATCTTTTTAAAGATGGCTTTTAATTTGAATAAGAGATTGATTTAAAATTTATATCCAAAACCTAATCCCGCATAATAAGGAACAAAGAAGCCTTTTCCAAAAACAGGAGTGATCTGTGCTTTGAATGTAAAACCGCCTTTTGCAGGAGCCAGACGATATCCAAGTGTTAGGTTTCCAAAACTTGAGTTGAAAGTTTCTGAGCTAAAATCATCTCTTGATGACCCGCCAATGTAGGTGAAACCGGCGCCCAACTCAAAATAATTTTTTCCATCTTTTCCCAAAAGGTAATTTAAACCTACAGGGATTGTGAAAATTCCTACCCGACTATTGTCCAAGTCGTCATGAAGAGAAAAGCCTCCTATACCGATACGGCCTCCTAAACCATCTTCATTTTTTGAAAATCTTGTATCAAAATTGACAGATGCAATTCCTGGTCCGCCAATTTCTGCATAAAGTACTTTTGGAGTTTGCGCTTTGGATTGAATAGAAAAGAATACAGAAAAGACAAATAAAATTTTTAAATGTTTCATAGCAGTTAATTTTTAATAAACAAATCTATGACAAATATTAGTAAACCAACAAATTAAAGGAATTCTTTTTTAACCCACCAAAAATAAAATTGCCTGTCCAAATTTTGAACAGGCAATTATTTTATAAAAAATCTAAAACTAAACAGCAGCTCCTTCTGTAATCTTCGCTCTGATCTTTGCTTCAATTTCATTTGCTAAATCAGGATTGTCAATAAAAAGTTGTTTTACTGAATCACGGCCCTGACCAAGTTTGGTAGTATCATAACTAAACCAACTTCCGCTTTTTTGTATCACACCCAAATCAACTCCCATATCAATGATTTCACCGACTTTTGAAATTCCACCGCCAAAAATGATATCGAATTCTGCAACTCTGAAAGGCGGCGCCATTTTATTTTTTACCACTTTCACTTTTACACGATTTCCTATTGATTGATCCCCATCTTTTAATTGCGCCATTCTGCGGATATCCAATCTAACAGAGGAATAAAATTTCAAAGCGTTTCCACCGGTAGTGGTTTCCGGATTTCCAAACATAACACCAATCTTATCTCTAAGCTGGTTGATAAAAATGCAACAACAATTTGTTTTGCTAATAGTAGCTGTTAATTTTCTCATTGCCTGGCTCATCAATCTTGCCTGCAAACCCATTTTGCTATCGCCCATTTCTCCTTCCAATTCTCCTTTTGGAACTAATGCTGCTACAGAGTCTATCACTACTACATCCAAAGCGCCGGAAAGAATTAAACGATCAGCGATTTCCAAACCCTGTTCGCCATAATCAGGCTGGCTTATCAAAAGATTATCCACATCAACGCCTAATTTTTTTGCATAAGCACTGTCGAAAGCATGCTCTGCATCAATGATGGCACACATTCCACCTTTTTTTTGTGCTTCTGCAATCACGTGAATTGCGAGAGTTGTTTTACCGGAAGATTCAGGTCCGTAAATTTCAATTACCCTTCCTTTAGGAAAGCCGCCGATTCCCAAAGCCACATCCAAACCGATGGACCCTGAAGAGATGACTTCGTGTGGTTCCTGCGAACGTTCGTTCATCATCATCACACTTCCTTTTCCGAAATCTTTATCTATTTTATCAATAGTTAGTTTTAGTGCTTTTAGTTTTTCAGACATTTTATCTGTTGTATTTGCTGCCATAAAAATTTAATTAGTGGTTTATTTATGTAAAGTTATCCCTTACGCAAATATAGAAATTAATATTTATCAACACTAATTATTTTAGTAAAATAAAAATAAATTTTTTAGTTTTGGCTAGCAGTTTGTATAGGAGGATCATATTGAAGCAGTTTAAAAAAGGAGCGCAGTTCCGCGCTCCCCTTTATCCCTGGTATTACATTTTCTTATGTATTGCCTCAATTGCATCCAGATGTTTTTGCAATGTGGGCAAAGCTTTGATGATAAAATCTTTAAAGTCTGCGTCTTTAATCTTTTTGCCGGCTGATTTAAATTTATCAATGTCTTTTTTATGATCGTCAATCATCATTGAAACATAATCTTTATCAAAATCCTTTCCTGTTTCCTTACTTAATTTATCTACTTTTTTCTGCTGATCATTAGTAATAGTTGAGGGAAGAGAAACATTCTTTTTTGATGCAAGATCTTTTAATTTGTCATTTAAGGAAGAATGATCATCCACCATCATTTTTCCAAAATCCTGGATGGATTTTGTAGAAGAATTTTTCTGTGCTATTTGGCCAAGCTGAACTTCCATCATTCCTCCTTCTGCCGCTTCCTTCGCAAAATCAACAGCGTCTTTATCAACAGTTGCGTTTGCGTTATTCATTGTATCGCCCGACATTCTGTTCGTATTCGTATCAGAATTCATTTTATTTGTGTTCGTATCGTTGTTCATGGAATTGTTAGTACTATCTGTATTAGTAGTACTTGAAGTAGAATTTCCATTGCAGGCGGAAAAAATAATCGCTCCTGTTATCATGGATGCTAAAAATAACTTTTTCATAAAATTTTTTTTAAGATTTAAATGTTATTTCAAGCTTATCAAAATATATTCCACGAAGTTTATATACCTATTATGCTTCTTAAAAAGCTACACATTGTTGATTTTTTTACCGATATGAGAATCATTTGCCCTATGATATGATTTCCGGGAAGAATTAAGCCGGTTATTTTGAGCGCGAAAAATTTTAAATATCGCTTCTGTTTTGGAAACGGATCATTCTTTCAACTGCTTCCTTTAGTGTGTTTTCCTTTTTTGCAAAACAAAACCGAAGCACTTTATTCTCGGTTCCATTTTGATAAAAGGCAGATACAGGAATTGCTGCTACTCTCGCTTCTTTTGTAATTTTTTTTGCAAAATTAAGCTCACTTTCATTGCTGATATCTTCATAGGTGAATAATTGAAAATAACTTCCATAAGACCGCAAAGGTTTAAACTTTGTTTTCTTCATTAATTCGTTGAAATAATCTCTTTTTTTCTGTAAGAAATTTCCTAGCTGGAGATATTCATTTTTGTTTTTTAAAAAAGCAGCAAGGGCATATTGAAAAGGTGAATTGGCGCAAAAGCTATTGTATTGATGTACTTTTAAAAATTCTTTCATTAGCCAGTCTGGCGCGATGCAATAGCCTGTTTTCCAACCAGTGCAGTGATACACTTTCCCAAAAGAAAAAGTGACAAAACTTCTTTCAAAAAGATCCGGATATTTTAAAATGCTTTCATGTTCATTTCCGTCAAAAATAATGTGCTCATAAACCTCGTCGCTTAAGATCAGAATATCAGTATCAGAAATTATTTTCCTTAATTGTTCAATATCATTTTTATTAAGAATTCTTCCTGTTGGATTATGCGGCGAATTCAGTATGATCATTTTTGTTGCCGGCGTTATCTTTTCTTTGATCAATTCCCAATTGATTTTATAATCAGGAAAATCTAATGGAATTAAAACAGGAACGGCTCCATTTATTTGAATATTGGGAACATAGCTATCATAGGCCGGTTCTAAAACGATTACCTCATCTCCTTTGTTTAAAACCGAAGTAAGAGCCGTATAAATGGCATACGTTCCGCCGAGAGTGATCGTAATTTCTGTTTTAGGATTTACGCTCGCATCGTACAGTAAACGAACTTTTTCGGCGATTTCTTCTCTTAACGAAAGCAATCCATTTCGATGCGTATATTGATTATGGCCATCTTTAATTGCTTTGGCAACCAGCTCAATCAATGTTTTATTCATTTCAAAATCCGGAGAACCCTGACCAAGGTTGATCGCGTTGCATTCTGCAGCAAGAGCGCTCATGACGGTGAAAATTGTTTCGCCGATATGAGGAAGTTTGCTTATTACAGTATGTTTCAAAATATTGAATCAAAAGGATGGACTATAAATATTTGTCTCCTTTATTTCTTTTTATTTCAGACAAATATTCTTTGATGTTTTGTTCATTTTCTTTTTTACAAATGAGCAGTGCGTCTGAAGTATCTACAACGATAAAATCATCTAAGCCCTGAAGTAAAACCAATTTATCGCCTTTTGTATGAACAATGTTTTTGGTAGAATCAAACATTACCACGTTTTCTCCGGTTACCGCATTTTCGTGATAATCTTTTTCAAGGTTTTCATAAGCGCTTCCCCATGTTCCGAGATCGCTCCAGCCAAAAGAGGAAGGAATTACATAAACATTATCGGCTTTTTCAAGAATTCCATAATCGATAGAAATATTAACGCATAAAGGATAAATAAGGTCGATTGCTTCCTTTTCTCTGTCTGTGTTCATTCCTTTTTTAGCTCCGTCAAAAAGTTCGTGCATTTCAGGAAGATATTTTTCAAAAGCGGAAATAATATTTTTTGTTTTCCATACAAAAATTCCTGCATTCCATAGAAAATCGCCGCTTGCAAGAAAAGTTTTTGCAAGCTCCAGATCCGGTTTTTCTGTAAAAGTTTTTACTTTATAAATGTTATCACTAACCGATTCTTGTTCGTACTGAATATACCCGTAGCCGGTATTTGGTTGGAAAGGCTTTATTCCTAAAGTAAGTAATGCATTATTTTTTTCGGTGAATTCCAATGCTTCAATACTGGTTTTGATAAAAGCTTTATCATCGAGAATCAAATGATCTGCAGGAGCACAAATCAAATTGCTGTCAGGATTCAATTGTTGCAGTTTATAGGAAATATAAGCGATGCAGGGCGCCGTGTTTTTTCTTGAAGGTTCACAAACTATATTTTCAACTGGCAATTGTGGTAATTGTTTAGCAACAAGATCTTTGTATTGATGAGAGGTGACAATATAAATATTTTCGAGAGGAATATATTGTGCAAACCTTTCAAATGTAGACTGGATCAATGTTTTTCCGGTGTTTAAAATATCCAGGAATTGTTTTGGATAATCCACACGGCTTACCGGCCAGAAACGACTTCCAATACCACCGGCCATAATGGCGACATAATTATTTTTATTCATAAAACTCTTATTTAAATAATTCCTTCGCGAACAAGGTCGTGTAAATGGATAATGCCCGCATATTCGTTATTTTCTGTGACAATTAATTGTGTAATATTTTTATTCCGCATGATGTCCAAAGCTTTTACCGCTAAACTTTTTGCCTCAATTGTTTTCGGATCGGAAGTCATAATATCTTTTGCTTTGATTTCTGTCAGCGAAAGACCCTTTTCCAACATTCTTCTAAGATCGCCATCAGTAATGATGCCGATAATTTTTTTATCTTCATTTAATACAACAGTCACGCCTAAACGTTTTTTTGTTATTTCCACAATTACATCTTTCAACAAACTTTCTGCATTAACCGATGGTTTTTCATTGTTTACGGAGAGATCAGAAACATGCAGGTACAATTTTTTCCCCAAGGCACCGCCGGGATGAAACTTAGCAAAATCATCTGAATTAAATCCACGTAATTCCATAAGGCAAACAGTAATTGCATCTCCCATCACCATTTGGGCAGTTGTACTGCTTGTCGGAACGAGATTATATGGTGAAGCCTCTTTTTTTATCGTAGTATTTAAAACAATGTCAGCGCACCTGGCAAGGTAGCTTTGCATGTTTCCGCAAATTGCGATCAAAGGATTATGAAAGTTCTTTATCAGCGGAACCAATACTTTTATTTCTGGACTGTCTCCGCTTTTGCTGATGATCATTACAATATCTTCCTGCTGAATCATTCCTAAATCACCATGAATAGCATCGGCAGCATGAAGAAAAATGGCGGGGGTTCCGGTGCTGTTAAGAGAAGCGACGATCTTTTGGGCAACAATGGCACTTTTTCCGATGCCGCTTATTACAACCCTGCCTTTTGATGAAAAAATAGTTGAAACAGCCTTTTCAAAATCGTCGTTTACGAAATCTACCATTTCTGCAATAGAATGAGATTCTGCGATAATTGTTTGTTTACCGGTATTGACAATGCTATTTTCCATTAAAAAGGGTTAGAAAGGCAACTTTTTACTTTTAGTTTCCAAATATGCGCAAATTCTTTGAAATGTCAGCAAACGTATGGAAAATCATGGGGAATAAAATGTGTTGAAATTTATTTTATTTGAAGCAAAAACATCGTACCTTAACGGAAATTATTTCACTTTAAGGAGGAATTTATAGAATAACTTTAACCATAGTTCTCAATTAATAAATTAACTTTGGAACCCTTTTTAAAGATTGAATAGTAGAAACGAAAAACCATGTCCACAAAAACAAAAAACCCATTAAAACCTAAAAATTCCAAAACATCGCTTAGCAAAGATTCCAGCAACACCGACGAAACATTTCTCTTAGAAAAACTTCAACAACATTTTGGATTTAATTCATTTAAAGAACCCCAGCACGACATTATCAAAAGTCTTTTATCCGGAAAAGATACTTTTGTAATTATGCCAACCGGTGGTGGGAAAAGCCTTTGTTACCAACTGCCTGCAATTATCAGTGATGGCTGTGCCATTATTGTTTCACCTCTTATCGCTCTGATGAAAAACCAGGTAGATCTTGTAAGAGGCTATAGCAGCAAAGACAATATTGCTCATTTTTTAAATAGTTCATTAAATAAGGGCCAACAGAAAATCGTAAAAGATGATCTTCTTTCACGGCACACAAAACTACTGTATGTGGCTCCTGAAACGTTAACCAAGGAAGAAAACGTTGGTTTCTTTAAAGACTTAAAAATTTCATTTTTTGCAGTAGACGAAGCTCATTGTATCAGTGAATGGGGACATGATTTCCGTCCTGAATACAGAAGATTGCGCGAAATTATGGAGCAGATTGATGAGCGTGCTCCGGTAATTGCGTTAACTGCAACTGCAACGCCCAAGGTTCAAAGTGACATTATTAAAAATTTGGGTCTTCGTGAGCCAAATGTTTTTATTTCTTCATTCAATCGTCCAAATTTATATTATGAAGTAGTTCCGAAAGTAAAGAAGGATCAGGCGATAAAAAGTATTGTAAAATTCATTTCTCAAAATAAAGGCAAAAGTGGAATTATTTATACCCTGAACCGGAAAACCACGGAAGAATTAGCAGATACCTTAATGGCAAATGGAATCAAAGCTGTAGCCTATCATGCCGGTTTGGACACAAAATTAAGAGCGAAGAGACAAGATCAGTTTTTAGGTGAAGAAATCCAGGTAATCATTGCTACTATAGCATTTGGAATGGGAATTGATAAGCCGGATATTCGTTTTGTAATTCATTATAATATTCCAAAATCAATCGAAAATTATTACCAGGAAACGGGTCGCGCCGGTCGTGATGGATTGGAAGGAAAATGTTTATTATATTATTCTCATAAAGATGTTGCGAAGCTTGAGCACTTAATGCGCGATAAATCCCTTAGTGAAAGAGAAATTGGCGCACAATTGATCAATGAAACGGTTGCATATTCCGAAAGCGCCGTTTGTCGCCGGAAAATGCTGATGAATTATTTCGGAGAAGTTTATACACAGGATAATTGTGGTGGAAAGTGCGACAACTGTAAAAAGCCAAAAGAACTTGTAGAAGCAAAAGTTGAAACATTAATTGCGTTAAAAGCGATCAAAGGTTTGGAAGAAAGATTTCCAATTACTTATATGATTCCGATTATTATTGGAAAATTGAATCCCCAGATCAAAATGTACAGGCACGATGAAAGGCCTGAATTTGGAAGTGGAAAAGAGAAAGATGAACATTTTTGGAATTCATTGATACGTCAACTGATTCTTGAAAATCTGGTACAAAAAGATATCGAAGATTACGGGGTTTTAAAAATTACTAAAAAGGGTGACTCCTTTTTAAAGAAACCTACTTCTTTCAAAATTGCCCTAAATCATATTTATGAAACTGATGGCGAAGAAGATGACGAGTCTGTAGAAACGGGAGAAGCAGGCGCTGCGGATGAAAAATTAATTCAATTATTAAAAGATTTGCGCCAACAGGAGGCAAAAAAAAGAAATTTGCCTCCTTTTGTAATTTTCCTTGAAAATAGCCTGATTGATATGGCCACTCTTTATCCAACCACGTTAAAAGAACTCGAAAAATGCCAGGGTGTTAGTGTTGGAAAGGCGATGAAATTCGGACGTCCATTTGTCAATTTGATTGAGAAATACGTAGAGGAAAATGAAATTGAGAAGCCAGATGATTTTGTGATGAAAAGTGTTGTAAACCGTAATAGTAACAAGATTTTCATCATTCAGAATGTTGATAAAAAGATGCCATTGGAAACGATTGCAAAAAACCGGACACTAAGGCTTGATGAACTTTTGGAAGAAATGGAAACAATTGTAGCAAGTGGAACAAAATTAAATCTGGATTATGCAATTGATGATCTGATGGATGAATACGAAAGAGAAGAGATCATTGATTATTTTAAAGGATGTGAAACCTCCAGCCTGGAAACTGCCAAAGCCGAACTTTCTGATGGAAATTACTCGCTTGAGCAATTAAAGATCATGCGGATAAAATTCCTGGCAGAATACGGAAATTAAAGTTGAAAAATCTTTTTATTTTAACTGAATAATTCTATTTTTGCCGCCCGTTGGTGCGGTAGCTCAGTTGGTAGAGCAAAGGACTGAAAATCCTTGTGTCGGCGGTTCAATCCCGCCCCACACCACAGATAAAAGAAAAACCCTTATAGTTGTTTATAAGGGTTTTTCTTTTGCTGGAAATAAGAAAAGGAAGTATTTGTGTGTTTACTGGAAATTCATCTTCCAAAATCATCCTGTAATCTCACAATATCATCTTCATCGCTTGGTTGTAAATTATCTATGTGCTGCCAGATTTCAGCTACAATTCCCCAATTTTCCAGTCCAATTAACCGATGGCGTTCACCTTGTTTCAATTTTATTAAGTCGTTGATTGTCTTTGTTTTAACTTCTGTTTCGGCGTCATTTTCACTCCGAACTACCCCCACCTCTCCTCCAATTACTTTCCATAATTCTGCTCTTCGATGATGGTATTGCCAGCTTAATCTTTTTTTAGGCTGTACTATTAATATTTTAGGGCTAATTTTTTGAACAGGTTTGCTTTTTGAATCCTCAACTCCATTGAAGAAAAAGTCAATAAATTTTTGCGCTTGTTTTTCATCAATTACAAAAAAACCTCCCCAGGGACGAGTTTCATCAGAGTTAATAATTTTAAATTCATTTTCCAGTAAATAATTCTGTACTCTTTCGAAAACTTTCCTTTTGTCTGAATGTGGTGTTAATTGCAGGTTCATAGTTAAAAATTTATCTACCCATGTAAACCATTAAAATTTGTACGTCACTTGGATTTACGCCACTAATTCTGCTAGCCTGGCCAAGTGTTCGAGGTTTTATTTTCTTAAATTTTTGGCGCGCCTCGTTAGAGAGTGAAGAAACATGTTCGTAATTAAAAGTTTCAGGAATTAATTGGTCTTCCAGAGCGCCCATTTTTTTTACAAGTTCCTCTTCTTTAAGAAGATATACTTCATACTTTATTTGTATTTCCGCTTGCTGGATTGCTTCAGGCGAAAAGGTACCAATTTTTTCTTCTATTAAAGGAACAGATGTGATTAGTTGTTGCAAATCAATTTCAGGCCTCAATAAAACTTGTGAAGCTTTTGTTTTCTGGTTAATCGAAGAAGAAGTGTTTCGTTCCAAAAACCGATTAATATCCGATGGTTCAAATTTTGTCTCATTCAATATTCGAATGATCTGACTTATTTCATTTTTCTTTTTTAAAACATTGTCCATCCTTTCCTGAGATGCTAATCCAATTCTGAAACTTTTTTCTGTCAAGCGCAAATCTGCATTATCCTGGCGCAGCAATGTCCGATATTCTGCGCGGCTTGTAAACATTCTATATGGCTCATCAGTTCCTTTATTGATCAAATCATCAATTAAAACTCCGATATATGCTTCATTTCTTTTGAGAATGAAAGGTTCATTACTATTAATTGACTGATGTGCATTTATTCCGGCGATCAAACCCTGGCACGCGGCTTCTTCATATCCTGTTGTCCCATTAATTTGACCAGCAAAGAATAAATTTTTAATCACTTTAGTCTCCAGGTTGATCTTTAATTGTGTAGGAGGAAAATAATCATATTCAATTGCATACCCCGGACGGAAAAGCTTGCAATTTTCAAATCCCGGAACTTTTTTTAATGCTTTATATTGAACTTCTTCAGCTAAGGAAGAAGAAAATCCATTTACATAAACTTCGACAGTATCCCAGCCTTCGGGCTCAATGAAAAGCTGGTGTCTTTCTCTTTCTGAAAACCGATTGATTTTATCCTCAATACTTGGGCAATATCTTGGCCCGGTTCCTTTTATTCTTCCCTGGAACATTGGGCTTTCCCCAAAACCCGTTTTAAGAATTTCGTGCACTTCAGGATTCGTGTATGTTATCCAACAACTCCTTTGCTTAGATGGTTTATTGCTTTTCAGAAATGAAAATCCGGTTATTTCCTCATCACCTTTTTGTTCCTCCATTTGAGTATAATCCAGCGATCTTCCATCTACTCTTGGTGGCGTACCTGTTTTCAGTCTTGCGCTTTCAAATCCCCATGCTACCAACTGTTCAGTAATTCCTGAAGAATTTTTTTCTGCAACCCTTCCTCCTTTAGATTGTTTTTCCCCAATATGAATTATTCCATTTAGGAAAGTTCCATTTGTAAGAATCACAGATTTTGAAAGAATTGTATGACCCAAAGCTGTTTTTACTCCTAAAATTCGCTCTCCTGTTTTTACTAATCCCACCACAGAATCCTGGTAAAAATCAAGATTGGGGGTTTTTTCCAGCATAGACCTCCATTTGGCTGAAAAAAGCATTCGGTCGTTCTGGGTTCGCGGACTCCACATCGCCGGCCCTTTACTTTTATTAAGCATTCTGAATTGAATCATGCTTTCATCAGAAACGATTCCGGAATAACCTCCAATTGCGTCTATTTCCCTTACAATTTGCCCTTTTGCAATCCCGCCCATAGCAGGATTACAACTCATTTGCGCCATATTCTGCAAATTCATCGTAATTAGAAGTACAGAACTTCCCAAGTTGGCCGCAGCCGCAGCGGCTTCGCAGCCCGCATGTCCCGCGCCCACTACAATTACATCATAATTTTGAAACATTTTGTAAAATTAAAGCAATTGAAAATTTCAGGGGTATTTTTCTGTTTCACGTGAAACGATTTTGCATTTGTTTCACGTGGAACAAAGCTGATTTAGATAAAAGTTTTCTTTTTCTCGCATTTCTTGCTTTTGGGAAGGAGAATGATCGTCATAACCACACAAATGTAAAATCCCATGAATCATCACGCGAGAAAGTTCTTCCGAAAATGGAACTTGCAGTTTTTCTGCGTTTTCTTTTACTCTTTCCAAGCTAATATAAATTTCTGAAATTATAGGAAAGGAGATATCAGAAAGCGTAAATGTTAAAATATCAGTTAGTGTATCATGATTCAGGTATTGTTGGTTTAATTTTAACAAAAATTCATCGGTACAAAAAACATAAGAAACAGACTTAAAATCCTTCTTCTCCTGGACAAATATAGATGCAAAGAAGGTTTTTAATAAAAGCTTGTCCTTGAGAAAGAAAGAAACGTTGTGATTGCTAAATGCTATTGTACCCAAAATGTAAAGTGAGTTAGAATAATTATTAAAGATGAAATTATCGCAAGTAAAAGAAGGGACAAAAGTAAAAATTAAGTCTTTTGAAAATCATGAGATCATTTTAAAACTTATGGAAATGGGTTGTCTTCCTGAAGAAGAAGTGGTTGTCTGGAAAAAAGCACCTCTGGGCGATCCAATTTATATACTAGTAGCAGGATATTCGCTAAGCTTGCGTTTAGACGAAGCAGAGCAAATTATTGTAGATTATATTGTTGAGGTTTAAATCGATCACATGACTATTGGATTGTATTTCGGTTCTTTTAATCCTGTTCATAATGGCCATTTAATTATTGCCAGTTTTGTTGCCAACTATACTGATTTACAAAGAATCTGGTTTGTCGTTACTCCTCAAAATCCACTTAAAGAACAAAAATCTTTATTAAATGAAAACCATCGCAAGCATCTAATAGATTTGGCGATTGAAGGAGAAAAGAAATTAAGAACTTCTTCAATTGAATTTCATCTTCCGAAACCGTCCTACACAATAGAGACATTACAGTATTTAAGTGAAAAATTCCCTAACGATCGGTTTTCCATTATTGTAGGAAGCGATAGCTTTCAAAACATAAAAAAATGGAAGCAGGGAGATTTCCTCTTGAAAACGTATCGCTTTTATATTTATGAAAGGCCTGGCTTTAAAGTGGATCCTTTAATGTTGAATAAAAATATAACTGTTTTAAAAGCTCCTCTTTTAGAAATTTCAAGTACTCAAATCCGCGAAATGATTCATGAGAAAAAATCCATAAGGTATCTCGTTCCGGATCTTGTAAGGGAAGAAATAGAATCACAATTGTATTATAAATAAAAATGTTTTCATATATGCATGACTGTTATCTTTTTGATTTTAAAAAGAGTCAGTAAAACGACAAAAAATTGCAACTTTTATATTAGCGAGATCAACTATCCGCGTAGGTATGACTGTTATGTATTAACTATGATTCTTTGATGGAGGCTTTTGTCTGTTAGACTTATGGGTATTTTTGGTTTGATTTTTAGGAGGCTTGTTTTGTTGATTATTAGGAGTGTTTCGGCTGGCCGTTCCCTTGTCACTTACGTTGGTTCTTTTATCATTACTTCCGCTCTGATTACTTTTTCTTTTTTGATTGTTTTTCTCTAAAGATTTAAGAGTGATCTGGCCAACAACATCCACAAATTCCGGTTCTACTTCTTTTGGTTTTGCGCTTACAATTTCTACGGTTTCCAAAGCCTCTGGTTTTATTCCCTGTTTATTAAGCGCCTTTATTTTTTTAACTGTTTCAATTGAAAGAGGATAATGTTTGGTGCTGTCGGCCATAGAATACCACATCAGGTTTCTGAAAATGTCTTTTTTTACCAAAAACGCCCTTCCTTTGGCTACTTCAATTACGTCCGCATCTTCAGGAAAATGTTGTAAGGCATCAAGATAAGTGTCCAACTCATAATTTAAGCAACATTTTAATCTTCCACATTGTCCACTCAGCTTTGTTTGATTAATACTTAAATTTTGATAGCGGGCTGCATTCGTATTGACGCTTTTAAAGTCTGTGAGCCAGGTGCTGCAACAAAGCTCACGTCCACAACTTCCAATTCCTCCTACTTTTCCTGCTTCCTGCCGGGCGCCAATTTGCTTCATTTCTACTTTTACCTTGAATTCAGAAGCATAAAGGCGAATCAATTCGCGAAAATCAACGCGCTCATCAGCGATATAATAAAAAGTGGCTTTCCTGGAATCCGCCTGAATTTCCACTTCAGACATTTTTAAATCCAGTTTTAGCTGGCGTGCAATTGCGCGGCTTCTAATCAGCACTTCTCTTTCTTTCAATTTTGTTTCTTTCCATTTCGCGATATCATTATCAGTTGCTAATCGTAAAATTTTTCTGATGTCAGTACTGTTTTCATCTACTCTCTTCTTTTTCATTTGCATTCTTACTAATTCGCCGGTTAGACTTACAGTTCCAACATCAAATCCGCTTATTCCTTCAACCGTAACAATATCGCCTTTTGAAAAAAGGTTCAGGGTAGAATTTCTGTAAAAATCCTTGCGACTTCCCTGGTTGAAAGAAACTTCAACGATGCGGCAAGTGCTTTCCATATCGTCGATTGGCAAATTCGAAAGCCAATCATGAACATTTAATCTGTTGCATCCACCGGAGCTACATCCACCATTGCTTTTACAACCATTTGGTTTTCCGGTCCCACAGCTCGTACATCCCATATAAATAGTTAAAAAAATGAATTAATAAAATAGAGAGGGTGTTTGCAAACAGTCGCAATAAGTTTTTATAAAAACTGATTTGAACGGTTTGGATTCCAGCGGTTTATTTAAAATGAATTTTTTTCATCTCACTTAAACTACAATTTTGTTCACATCCATTGCCTCATTGAACCAAAATTAGCGAATTATCCTTAATAATGTGAAAAATCCGAATTGTCAAAGCATGAAATAACAATTTCGCATTCGCGTTCCGCTCAATGTAATAAATCGAATTATCCAGCTCTTTGATAATGGCTTCCTGCGCTTCTGTAGAACTCATTTTATTCATTCTCAAAGCAAAATCTCTCTCATTTTCAGGAATAATATCGGGATTATCAACAAGAAACTCCGCACGAATTGATTGCTCCAGCAAATGAATAAAATATTTTAAAAATTGCTTTTGTTTTTCGCGGCCGGTCTTGCTGATTTCATCGATCCATTTTAATTGAACAGCAACGTTGTTTTTGACAATTACATTCAACCATTCTCGAATTTGTGATTGCAGATTTTCTTCAGGATTTTCTAGAATTTGCAACGCTTCGCGAAAATTGCCTTCAGAAATTGCTGCAATTTCTGAAGCTTTTTCGGCAGAAAGATTGTATTTTGAACTCAATGCATTTTCAATTGCTGCATCCGGCAGAGAAGGAATTTTTACCAACTGAGTTCGTGATAAAATCGTTGGCAGAATTTCATTTTCATCCTCAGCAACAAATATAAAAAGCGTGTCTGGCGGTGGCTCTTCAATCAATTTCAGTAATTTATTTCCTTCTTTGCCCAAAAACTCCGGCATCCACAGAATCAGAATTTTATAGTCACTCTCAAAGGATTTCAAACTTACTTTATGAGAAATATCATCACACTCAAAAACGGTGATATTTCCTTGCTTATTAGCCGGATTTTCGATTTTGCTTTTTGAATTTTCTTTTAAAAAGTTGAGCCAATCGGCTACATTGTTATAAGGATATTGAGAAATAAATTCGCGCCATTCGGTTATATAATCTGTACTTAAAACACGATCGTGCTTACTATCTCTTTTTAAAGCCGGATAAGAAAAATGAAGATCAGGATGAATTAACCGATTGATTTTCAAACAAGAAGAGCATTGTCCACAGCTGTCCTCCCATGTTGTTTCATCAGTTTCAACTCCTTCTCCAAATAAAGAGGTTGATTTGTTTTTTGATTGCGGGCGAACTTTTTCACAAAGAATATATTGAGCAAAAGCAATTGCCAATGGCAAAGCACCACTTCCCTCTCTTCCAAGAAATAAAAGAGCGTGTGAAAGCCGGTTCTTTTGCACAAGGTCTTTTAACCGATCCTTCACCTGGGTATCACTAATAACTTCTTTGAACTGCATTGAAAAAAATTAGAATCCAGGCAAAAGTAAAGGACTAAAAAGCAATTTTGGAATTGATTTTTGAAAAAAGTAATTAACCGTTCAGGTACTTCAAAAGCTTTTCATAAGCTTCTTTTCCTTTAGGATCAGGGTTATTTGGAATCAGGCGATCTCTGTTATAAAAGACAGTAAGAAATTTGCCATTTTCATCAAAAAGAAATTTGGTAAAATTCCATTTGACGGGATCATCAAAACCGTTTTGTTCTGCAACCGTAACCAGATATTTATAAATGGGCGCAATGTCATCTCCTTTTACTGAAACCTTTGCTGCCATTGGAAAACTAACTCCATAATTTTTTTTACAGAATTCAGCAATTTCATCATTGGTTCCCGGCTCCTGGGCTCCGAAATTATTGGCAGGAAAACCTACAATCACCAGTTGATCCTTATATTTTTTATACAAATTTTCCAGGTCATCATATTGTGGCGTGTTTCCACATTTGGAAGCAGTATTTACGATTAATAATTTCTTTCCTTTAAACGAAGAAAAATCAATTGTGCCCCCTGTCAACGCCGGAACTTTAAACTGATATATTGAAGTTGTTTTCATATTTTTTGAAATGCCGGAGGGAATAATGAAGGAAGACAACAGCAAAGGAATTGTCGCAAAAATGAACTTCTTCATAATGTTTTTTATAAAGATACAATTTCAACTTCAACCATTTGAAAACATTTTTTATCCTGTTTATACGAACTTTGCGGCTCAAAAACAGAGACTAATGGAAAATCTGAAACCAAAGATTGATGGAATCTTAAAAGAATTTGAAACGAAAGCGGTGATTTTTGATTTGGATGGAACATTGCTAGATAACAATTCTTTTCATCGAAAAAGCTGGATTGAATATTTAAAAAACATGGGCCGCGACATTTCTGAAGAAGAATTCAATGAGAACTTCAACGGCCGCACAAATAAAGATGTGATCGAATATATTTTCAATCGCAAAATGTCTCCTGAAGAAATTTTAAAGTATTCCCTGGAAAAAGAAGCAGTTTACCGCGAAATTTATAAGCCATTTATCAAGCCTGTTGTCGGTTTGATCCAATTTTTGCAAATTTTAAAAGATAAAAAAATTCCAATGGCAATTGCCACTTCCGGCATTCAGCCAAACATTGATTTTATGTTTGAAAACGTGCCGATCAAAGAATATTTTTCAGAAGTGGTGAACTCATCGCACATTTCTAAAGGAAAACCGGATCCGGAAATCTATTTAAAAGTTGCTTCGATGCTAAATGTGTCTCCAGAGAATTGTCTAGTGTTTGAAGATGCCGTCGTAGGAATAAATGCTGCCAAAGCAGCGGGAATGAAAGTGATTGCTGTGGCAACTACCCAGCCAAAAGAAGAACTGGCCGATGCCGACAAAATCATTGATGATTTCACTTTTCAAGAAAATAAAAAAAGCGAGTAACTGTTCATTTACTGTAAAATTCATGCACTTTTATCAAGGTAAATTTGTTTTACATTTGCTTTTGCCCTCGCATTTAAGGAATGTTTTAGTTACAGAAATAATTACGGTCGAAATACTTTATGCAATTATTACCCGGAAAAAAAATATATTTTCTCTCAGATTTTCACCTTGGCGCACCAGATTATCAGGCAAGTTTGGCGCGCGAAAAACGGGTAATTCAATTTTTGAACGAAATAAAAAAAGACGCAGAAGTGATATTTATCCTCGGTGATCTTTTTGATTTTTGGTATGAATACAAAAAAGTAGTTCCAAAAGGATTTGTAAGAATTCTTGGAAAACTGGCAGAACTAACAGACAACGGAATCACAATTTATTTTTTTGTCGGAAATCACGATATGTGGATGAATGGATATTTTGAAAAAGAACTGAATATCCAGGTTTTTCATGAAGCCAAAGAATTTGAATTTAATAAAAAACGGTTTTTGATTGGCCACGGAGATGGTTTAGGGCCGGGAGATCATCGTTATAAAATGATGAAAAAAGTGTTTAGAAATAAATTTTCGCAGGCGCTTTTTGGATTATTGCACCCTTCAGCGGGAATTGGAATGGCGGATTATTTCAGTCGAAAAAGCCGGGCTTCGGCTGGGAAAAAAGACGAGCAATTTTTAGGCGAAGAGAAAGAATGGCTGATCATTTTTGCGAAAGAAGTTTTAAAAAAAGAGCATTTCGATTATTTCATTTTTGGCCACAGGCATTTGCCGATTGAATTCAAACTGAATGATAACAGTGTTTACATCAATCTTGGCGACTGGATCAAATACAATAGCTACGCTGTTTTTGAGAATGACACGATAACACTGAAATATTATCAGTCATGAAAAAAATTCTTTTTCTTCTGATCTTTTTCAATTGGTTTTATCTTCCTGAAATTTTTGCCCAGGAAGATTCCGGATTCCATTTTATAAAGCAAATTTCATTTCCGGTTACTTCTTTTTCTGTTGATAATATTGATGAATTGTACCTTATCACTTCAGACAATCAATTAAAAAAATTAAATGAAAAAGGAGATTCTGTTGGTGTTTTTAACCAGGTAACTCAATATGGAAAACTGACTTATGTAAATGCTGAAAATCCATGGAAAACGATTTTATTTTACCAAAATTTTTCTACGATTTTGTTGCTGGATAAATATCTCAATGTGGTTACTTCTATCAATTTACGAAAGCAAAATATTTTCAGAGTTCGCGCAGTTACTACTTCTTACGACAATAATATCTGGCTTTTTGATGAGCAGGACAATAAATTGAAAAAGATTGATGACAATGGAAATGTTCTATCAGAAACCGTAGATTTTCGTTTGCTGTTCGACTCTGTTCCTGATCCGAAACAAATCATTGACCGTGATGGGTTTGTTTATTTAAATGATCCTGAAAAAGGCATTTATATTTTTGATTACTACGGAAGTTTTAAAAACAAATTCACTTTTTTAAACTGGAAAAACATCCAGGTGATCGGTAAAAACATTTATGGATTCAACGAAGAGAATATTTATAAATATTCTCCTCCTTTGCCTGATTTTACAACAAAAAAATTGCCGGTTGAAATGCAAAACAATTCTTCGATCCAAGTAAGAAATCATAAGATCTATGTTTTGAAAAACAACCGGCTGTCAATATATTCTTTGCAGTAAACCGACTTTTATTTCGATTTTATCCATTCATAGACGTAAGGAATTCCGCATTGTCCTTCGTTCCTTTCATGTTTTTCATCAAAGTGTTGATCGCTTCTTCCGGATTCATATCGGCCATGTGATTTCTTAAGATCCACATTCTCTGAAGTACATCTTTATCAAGCAACAAATCGTCGCGGCGTGTTGAAGAAGAAATGATATCAATAGCAGGGAAAATTCTACGGTTAGACAATCTCCTGTCAAGCTGCAATTCCATATTACCTGTTCCTTTGAATTCTTCAAAGATCACTTCGTCCATTTTGCTTCCGGTATCAACCAACGCTGTTGCAATAATTGTCAGCGAACCACCATTTTCAATTTTACGCGCAGCGCCAAAAAATTGTTTTGGTTTTTGCATTGCATTTGCTTCCACACCACCGGATAAAACTTTTCCACTTGCCGGAGAAACGGTGTTGTGCGCACGAGCCAAACGGGTAATACTATCTAATAAAATAACCACATCGTGTCCGCATTCTACCAAACGTTTTGCTTTTTGCAAAGCCATCGTACTCACTTTCACATGTTTTTCAGCAGGCTCGTCAAAAGTAGAAGCAATGACTTCAGCTTTTACGCTGCGTTCCATATCGGTAACCTCTTCTGGTCTTTCATCCACTAACACGATCATTAAATAACACTCAGGATGATTTTCTGCAATTGCGTTTGCAATTTCTTTCAGCAACATGGTTTTACCGGTTTTTGGCTGCGCAACAATTAGTCCACGCTGGCCTTTTCCGATGGGAGTAAAAAGATCAATGATCCTGGTAGATAAATTATTAGGAGAAGTAAATAAATTCAGTTTTTGATAAGGAAACAACGGTGTCAGATAATCAAAAGGAACGCGGTCGCGCACTTCGTCAGGTCCTTTTCCATTGATCGTTTCCACTTTCAATAAAGCAAAATATTTTTCCCCTTCTTTTGGTGGGCGAACAGAACCATAAACGGTGTCGCCTGTTTTTAAACCGAATAATTTTATTTGAGAAGGAGAAACGTAAACATCATCCGGAGAAGAGAGGTAATTATAATCACTGCTTCTTAAAAACCCGTAACCGTCAGGCATCATTTCCAAAACGCCTTCGGCTAAAATGATTCCGTCAAATTCAATATTGAATGCCGGTTCCTTCTTTTGAAAATTTTTTGAATGATGCTGATGTCCATTGTTTATCGGAAGCGGCGGCATCTGCTCTTCTTCTTCCTCATCTTCATTTTTCAATAATTCTATTAACGCAGGTGCAATCGTTTTTGGATCTGCAAGATGTTCTACATGATCATCTTCTTCCTCCTCACCTTCACTGTCAAAAAAATCAAACTCTGGTTTTACTGCAACAGCTTCCTCTTTCGGTTTTTTAACCGGTTTTTTCTTTTCCTCAGTTCTTTTAGGTTTTAATTCTTTATCTTCTTCTACAGCCACAGGTTCTGCAACCTCTTTCTTTACAGATTTTACAATCCGTTTACGCTTAGGTCTTTCAGAAGTAGTTTCTTTTTTATCGTTGGTAGCCATTGATGCTTGTTTGTCAAGAATTTTATAGATCAATTCCTGTTTTTGTAAATTTTTTGCGTCGGTTATATTTTGTTGCTCTGCAATATCAAGCAACTCCGGAACGAGCATATCGTTCAGTTGTAAAATGTCATACATAAAGAGACGTATAGATTAATAGTCAAAACACAAATTGGGGTTGTAAAAATCTAATATTTGATATTTATAATGGAATGGGATTCTGTTAACACTGATGTAATCGTAGCAAAAGGAAAACTAGTCAGCTTTAATCTGAATGCAATATTACACTAAAATAATAAAAACAATAAATTTTTTTCTTTTTATGTACCAATTGCGGATGACTAAAACACAATCCGGTATCTCTTAAAATACGTGTAAAACAAGGATTAGACCAAAAATTTTCTGCTGTTGAATTATATTTGCGTTTCTAAATAAAGCAGATGTTTAACAAAAGAGTACGCATTAAAGATGTTTTGGAAGATGATTTAATTAACCAGGAATTAACTATAATGGGCTGGGTTCGTACTTTCAGAAATAATCAATTTATCGCTTTGAACGATGGAAGCACCAATTCCAATCTTCAAATAGTGTTGGAACTAGGCAAATTTGATGATTCACTTTTAAAAAGAATTACTACAGGAGCCGCGTTAAAAATTTCAGGAATTTTAGTTCCTTCTCTGGGAAAGGGTCAAAAAGTGGAATTAAAAGCACAATTGGTGGAAGTGCTGGGCGACAGTGATGCGGAAAAATTTCCACTTCAACCCAAAAAACACAGCCTTGAGTTTTTAAGAGAAAAAGCGCATTTGCGTTTTCGTACCAATACTTTTGGTGCAATTTTCAGAGTAAGACATTCACTCGCTTTTGCGATTCATGAATTTTTTAATAAAAAAGGTTTTGTGTATTTGCATTCGCCAATCATTACCGCTTCTGATGCGGAAGGTGCGGGAGAAACGTTTCATGTTACCTCATTTGATTTGGAACATCCAGTTAAAAACGAAGACGGAACCATCAATTATAAAGAAGATTTTTTTGGAAAAGCATCCAATCTTACTGTTAGTGGACAACTCGAAGCCGAGCTCGCTGCAATGGCATTGGGAGATGTTTATACTTTTGGTCCAACTTTTCGGGCAGAAAATTCCAATACGGCGCGCCATCTTGCGGAATTCTGGATGATCGAGCCCGAAATGGCTTTTTCAGATTTGGAAGACGACATGAACCTTGCGGAAGAATTTATCAAGTATATTATTAAATATGCGCTTGAACATAACCGGGAAGATCTGGGTTTTTTAGCGACAAGATTAGCAGAAGAAGAAAAACAAAAGCCACAGAATGAAAGAAGTGAAATGGGATTGATCGAAAAACTGGAATTTGTAATTAATAATGATTTCGAAAGATTAACCTATACAGAAGCGATAGAAATTTTAAAAAATTCTCCGGCAAATAAGAAAAAGAAATTTCAATATGCGGTTGACAAATGGGGAATTGATTTGCAGAGCGAGCACGAGCGCTATCTGGTAGAAAAACATTTTAAAAAACCGGTTATTCTGATCAATTATCCGAAAGCGATCAAAGCATTTTACATGCGCCAAAATGACGATGGAAAAACGGTTGCAGCGATGGATATTCTGGCGCCGGGAATTGGTGAAATTGTGGGCGGCTCGCAACGTGAGGAAAGATTGGATGTGTTGGAAAAAAGAATGCGTGAAATGAATATTCCGGTTGAAGAAATGAACTGGTATCTCGATACAAGAAGATTTGGAAGCGCGCCTCACGCCGGCTTTGGACTTGGTTTTGAAAGACTGATCCAGTTTGTAACCGGAATGACCAACATCCGCGATGTAATTCCTTTTCCGCGGTACCCAAAGAATGTCGAATTTTGATTGCATATAAAATTTTTCAAATGATAAAACCTATTGCTGAATTCCTTTTAGGAGTTTGTATGGTGCTTTTACTTTTAGGAAAATATGGTGATATGAATCATCCTTCGAAACCGCTTGTTGCATACATTACCGATAGCGGCGTTCTGCAACCAATTATTTACATTCTTCTAATAATTTTTGCCTATAGATTGATTGGTGGCAAGCATAAAGATTATTCGAAATTCTTCTACAATTTATTAGTAAAATTGTTTGGTGATCCGCAAAAAAGAAAAAGATAAGTTTACAGAGTTACCACATTTTATAAAAATAAGAAACCGAGCTTATTTTTTTGTTTACTATAAAGTAGCACTTAATCGATGCTCTTTGTTTTATTAATGTTCTTCTGAAAAGCGAAGTACGATTCTTTTATGTTATGTATAAAATAAGAATCCACTTTATTTATTTCTTTACTGTAATTGGAAAACGAATGTCTAAATTAGTTCCGTTTGTGCATGGCGGTTAGGTACAATAAAAAGTTTAAACCAAAAAAATTTATTGGTTTTTCAAAAAAGATATGATTCTTGTTCCGACGTTTTCCCTGATATTTTCGTAAAAAAGATTGTAATCAGCAATGTGATAATTTTTCGTTTTTAGAAAAATACTTCCAAAAAATTTTGGCTTGTTTACCCACAAAACATTTCCATGAATTTGCGCATGAACCAATCCGGAAATTACTCTATTAAAATTGCGAAGCACACCACCTTTGTTTAAATAATCCGGAGCGAGAGTGGTATCCGTCGTCCATGTAAGCGGATTGATAACGTATGCTTTCAATGTTTCCTTCTGGATATAATTTGGCACATATCCTTCTTCAAAAGTTCGCCAACTGACAAAGCAACCCGTTGAAGTAGAATCTTCGCAAGGTTTTAGCTGAGAAAAATAATTTTCAAAAACCGGCAAGCCAATAATGTACGCGCAGACCAATTGTTTTTGCAACGGTTTTCCTTCAAAAAATTCTTTCAACAATTTTCCAGCATGCCATGTTCCCTGGCTATGAGAAGCGATGATGATAGGTCGTCCGTGATTGTAATTTTTCAAATAATATTCAAAAGCATTTTTTACATCTTCGTATGCTAAATTCAAAGCAGCATTTGCAGAATCTTTGTTTTTTGTATAAAATGCAAAAAGATTTGCCTGCCGGTATCTCGGTGCAAATACGCGGCAATATTTGTTGAAAATACTTGCCTGGTAAAGGATGGAGCTCTCATCTGTTTTTTTATTCACAGCGGCATCATCAATATTTGCGTTCCAACCATCCGGCATTTTGCGATCTGTATAAGAAGTAGGATAAATAAAAAACACATCTGCAATAGAATCTTTTTGCCCGTCTTTTAAATCTTTTGGAACATTGTCTGACGGATCATATTTGAATGGAGACGCGGCCCAATAATTTAAATCGCTGTAGTCAGGAACATGGTTTTTGGTTTTAAAAGAATAAGTTATCGACTGTCCGGAAATTTTATGTGCGCATGAATTCAGCAGCCAAAAAGGAAAAAGTAAAAAAAGAAAAACTATATTTTTAGATAAAAAATTTTGTTTGTAAATTGACATGAGCTAAGCTACATTCGCTATTTTAAAATTTTAAATTTTTGATGCAATGACCATACCAGTAGTTGATCTTTCGGACTTTACCGGCGGCGATCCAAAGCTAAAAGAATCTTTCGTTCAGCGGTTGGGAAAAGCGTATGAAGACGTCGGTTTTGTGGCCGTGAAAAATCATGGAATTCCTGCACATCTTATCGCGGATCTTTATAAATATGTGCAGCAATTTTTTTCTCTTCCTTCTGATAAAAAACGCGCTTATGAAATTCCGGAACTTGCCGGACAAAGGGGTTATACTTCTTTTGGAAAAGAACATGCAAAGGGAAGTGATGCGCCCGACCTGAAAGAGTTTTTTCAATACGGACAAACTGTTCCTGCAAATCATCCATTGAAGGCTGAATATCCCGATAATGTAAGTGTAGCGGAAGTTGAAGGATTTAATGAAACGCTTTTCAAAGCTTATCGTGCTTTTGAAAAATCGGGAAAATCTTTGCTGCAGGCGATTGCGCTTTATCTTGGCTTGGATGAAAATTATTTTGACGATTTTGTGGAAGAAGGAAATTCAATTGTTCGCGCCATTCATTATCCACCAATAACCGTTGAGCCCCAAAGCGCCATTCGTGCAGAACAACATGAAGATATTAACCTGATCACTTTATTGGTAGGCGCATCAGCTGGTGGTTTGGAAATTCTGACGAAACAAAATGAATGGATCGGCGTCACTTCTTTACCTGATCAGATCGTGGTGAATGTTGGTGATATGCTGCAACGACTTACTAACAATAAATTAAAAAGCACAACGCACAGAGTCGTAAATCCTCCGCGTGAATTGTGGCATACATCAAGATTTTCGATTCCGTTTTTTCTTCATCCAAAATCTGCAATGGATCTTTCTGCTCTTGAGGAATGCGTGGATGAAAATCATCCGAAGGTCTATGAAAACATCACGGCAGGAGAATACCTTGATGAGCGTTTGAGAGAGATTGGTTTGAAGAAATAAATGACGTTAAAATTAATTGCAAAAGAAAATTGGAAAGATGAAATGTATCATTTTAAACTGATGCGGTACTAACAGAAAACGATTTTTAAAACAATATTTTCATGGTACTGCACAGGCACATTCCTTTTTTAAAAGCGGTTTTTTATTATACTATTTCCGCCTTCGGCGGCCCGCAAGGTCATTTGGGAATGATGATGAAAACATTTGTAGAAGGACGAAGGGATGTAACGAAAGAAGAATTGATGGAATACGTCGCATTTTGTCAACTCTTGCCTGGCGCGTCTTCCACGCAAACCATAACGCTGATTGGTTATAAACGCGGCGGCGTTCCTCTTGCTATTCTTACTCTTTTGATTTGGATTTTTCCTGCCAGTATTTTGATGGGAATTTTTTCTTTTCTGTTTTATTATGTCAACACCTATCATGTAAGCCTTGATCTTTTTTCTTATATTCAGCCAATGGCTGTTGGCTTTATCGCATTCGCTGCTTTCAGAATGTATAAAGTTTCTATTAAAAATAAGATCACCTTTATTATTATGATCGTAGGCGCCATCGGTACCTATCTTTTTTTTAAAACTCCATGGGTCTTTCCAATACTGATCGTTTTGGGAGGAGTGGTCACCAACTTCAGTGACAGAAGATATCCTCAAAAGGACAATGTCAAACCGCGCCATATAAAATGGACAAACATTTGGCTATTCATTTTGATTTTCATTGTCGTAGGCTTTTTGAGTGAAACAGCAAGAAAACAAAACTGGGAACACAAAAGAGCTTTCAATCTTTCAGAAAATGTGTACCGTTATGGAAGTCTCGTTTTCGGCGGAGGCGATGTGTTGATGCCCATGATGTATGAACAATATGTTACCCGCGAGAAATCAAATTATTTGACCAAAGAAGAATATTTAACTGGTTGGGGAATTGTTCGCGCGATTCCCGGTCCGGTGTTTTCGGTTACCTCTTATGTGGGTGGAATGGTGCTTCGTGATTACGGTCCGACGTGGCAAATATTAGGATGTCTTATTGGTTGTATCGGCATTTTTTTGCCAAGCGCTTTGCTGGTTTTATTCTTTTTTCCTGTTTGGCAAATTTTAAAAAAATATGTAGTCGTTTATCGCTCGCTGGAAGGAATTAATGCAGTCGTCGTGGGAATTATGTGGGCATCTTTTCTTTATCTTGTAAAAGATATTTCAATCACAGCTTTAAACACTGTTAGTGTTGTAAATATCGTTGTTATCATCGGTACTTTTTATCTTCTTACTTTCACAAAAATTCCTGCTCCGTTTATTGTTTTGGGGTGTCTCATCATCGGGTTTATTTTCTGACTTTTTTCAGGTAAACAAGCTTTTAAGCCTGTTTTTTCTTTTGTCGAAATCGGGAATTTCTGAAACAATAAAAGTATAGAAATACTTTTATTTGGTCACCTTTGTTATCTTTGTTTTCAATTATTATTTATAAAACATTACACTAATGAATACAGCTTTAGAGAATGAAAATATTCTCAATGTAAGTTTAATAGAGCCAAAATTGAAACATCCAACCATCTTTGAAAGATTTGATGAATTAATTTCAGGCGAAAGCCTCATTCTTCATAATGATCATGATCCAAAGCCGCTTTATTATGAATTATCTGCTGAAAGAGGCGATATTTTTTCATGGCAATATTTGGAGCAAGGGCCAGAAACGTGGAAAGTAAAAATCACAAAAAATAAAAAAACGTCTGAAGAAGATGAGAATATTTTGGATGCTACTTTATTACATCCATCAGTAAAGCATGCTACTATTTTTAACCGCTTTGATTCGCTGAAACCCGGCGAAAACTTCGTTTTGCACAATGATCATGATCCGCGCCCGCTTCGTTTTCAACTGGAAAATCTAAAAGGAAATATTTTTCAATGGGAATACCTGGAACAAGGTCCGGAATTATTCAGAATAAAAATTACTAAAAATAAATTAGCAAATGCTGAACCCGAAGAAGCAAGATCTTCTGAAAACATTTTAAACGTTACAGCAATCGAGCCTAAATTAAAACATCCAACCATTTTTGTAAAGTTTGATGAATTAAAACCTGGCGAAAGTTTGACCATTCATAATGATCACGATCCTAAACCTTTGTATTACCAATTGCTCGGAGAAAGAGGAAATATTTTTACCTGGGAATATTTGGAACAAGGTCCGAAAATATGGCGTGTAAAAATCTTAAAGCGTACAGAAGGTGAAGCAGACGAAACGCTTGGAGAAATTGCTGCAAAAGATTTACGCAAAGCAGAAGTGTTTAAAAAATACGGCTTGGATTTTTGTTGCGGAGGAAAGAAAACTGTGAAAGAAGCGTGCGCAGAAAAAGGAATTGATGTAACGAAGGTTGAGCAGGAATTACAAAACAGCGATAAAAGTTCGTTTACTGCAAAACCGCTGCCCTACAACGACTGGAATCTTGATTTTCTTGCTGATTATATTGTGAACACACACCACAGTTACGTAAAGAAAACAATTATTGACATACGAAATTATGCAGGAAAAGTTGCCAAAGTTCATGGCGCTCATCACCCGGAATTGTTGCGCATTAACCAGCTTGCGCAGGAAGTTTGCGACGAAATGTCTTCTCATATGGTGAAAGAAGAAACTGTTTTATTTCCTTACGTAAAACAGTTGGTGGCTGCAAAAAATAACGGACAAAGAAAGGTTCAATTTGGAAATCTTCAAACAGTTGAAACACCGATCAACATGATGGAAATGGAACATGAGCTGGTTGGAGGAAACATGGACGAGATCAGGAAAATAACCAACAATTATCACCTTCCGGAAGATGCATGCGCTAGTTATTCTTTCTTGTTTAAAACTTTAGATGAATTTGAAAATGATTTGCATGTCCACGTTCATCTTGAAAACAATATTCTGTTTCCAAAAGCATTGGATCTGGAAAAAAGTAACTGAAAAACTAGAGTTTAATTACCAAAACGCGGTGCCGGGCTTTCTTGTTGTCTGATTGAAAATTAGGGTGTTTCAATCCTGAAAGTAAGATTGCCTGTGCTGCTGTTTTTGGAATAAACAATGCCTTTATGACAATAAATGCGAACACAAAAATTTCGAGAATTTTAAAACAAAATCCTGATGCTCTTGAAGCAATTATCAGCATCACACCGAAGTTTGAAAAATTGAAAAATCCATTGTTGCGAAAACTGATGGCAGCACGCACCAGCATCGGCATGGCATCCAATATTGCGGGAATAAGTGTAGAAAAATTTTTTGAAAAATTACAACCTTTAGGATTTGAACCAGACAGGGAGACTGTGCCGGACTCAAACATTGAAAAACCAAAACTGCCTGCTTTTTTTAATTCATTAAAACCAGAACAAATTGTTGAATTTGATGTTCGTCCAATCATTAACGCAGGCGATGATCCGCTTTCTTTGATCGTCAAAAAAGTAAAATCAATTTCGCCGAATAGCGCATTAAAAATCATCAATTCTTTTGAACCGACTCCGTTAATTTCTTTATTGAAAAAACAAGGCTTTGATTCCTTTGTTGACAAACTGGACGATCAAACAATAGAAACTTATTTTTACAAAAAAAGTGAAGTGCCGATTGAAGTGACCCGGCAGGAAAATAATTCTGAAGGTTGGGATGAACTGATCAAAAAGTTTGAAGGAAAAACCGAAATCGTTGATGTGCGCCATTTAGAAATGCCACAACCAATGATGACGATTCTTTCCGAAATAGAAAAATTGCCGGAAGACAAAGCCTTGTTTGTGTATCACAAAAGAATTCCTGTTTTTTTATTGCCTGAATTGAAAGAAAGAAAATTTGATTATCGTATCAAAGAAATTGCGCCGAATGAAGTGCGCCTTTTGATTTTTAAAGATTAAAATGCTTCCAGGGAATAGTAATACCGGCCTTACAAAAAATACTTCTTACAAAGTAGTGTTGCCATTTTATTTATACGCGGGAATTGCATTTTTTATTGCCACAATTTTACTCGTTTTTTCTACTCCTGCTTTTTTGCAACATTATTTTCATCCGCATACTTTGGCAATCACACATGTGATGGCGCTTGGCTGGGGAACGATGATGATTCTTGGCGCGAGTCATCAGCTGGTGCCGGTTTTGATCGAAGGAAAATTATACAGTAACGCGCTTGCCTATCTTTCATTTTTTTGCGCCGGTGTTGGAATCCCTTTTCTTGTCGTGGGACTTTATGAATTTGATTTTGGCTGGCCGACTCAGTTCGGCGCCATTTTGATCAACTCTGCCATTGCGTTTTATCTGATCAATATTGGCGTTAGCATGGCAAAAAGCAAGAAAGAAAATGTGCATGCTGTTTTTGTTTTTACAGCAACCCTGTGGTTGATCATAACTACAATTGTTGGATTGTTTTTGGTCTATAATTTTACCTACAATATTTTGTCGCGCGATTCACTCAGTTATCTTCCGCTTCATGCGCATCTCGGAATTATCGGATGGTTTTTATTGTTGGTAATTGGAGTTGGTTCAAGATTGATTCCGATGTTTTTAATTTCAAAATACAGTAACAATAAATTGCTTTGGTGGGTCTATTCGCTCATCAATTTTGCTTTGATCAGTTTTATTATTTTCTTTCTGTATTTTAAAATTATAGCTCTTTATTTTATTCCATTGATTGCGATTGCCACAGCATTAATTCTGTTTGGATATTATTGTTATAAAAGTTACTACGAAAGAATTCGTAAAAAAGTAGATTATCCTGTAAAAATTTCTTTGCTTTCCGTTTTTATGATGTCGCTTCCATTGATTTTTTTATTGATCGTTATTGTATTGTTATTGCTTTCTGAAAATAATGTGCATCTAATATTAACTTATGGATTTTGCATTTTTTTTGGATGGATCACTGCGATCATTTTTGGAATGACCTTCAAAACATTACCTTTTATTGTTTGGAACAAAGTGTATCATTCAAAAGCAGGAATAGGAAAAACACCGAATCCCAAAGAATTATTTAATGATAAAATATTTTTGATGATGGGAATTTCTTATCTGATTGGATTTGTTTTATTTGTTGTGGGAGTGCTTGTTTTCAATCAAATAATTTTGAAAATTGCTGCAATGCTTTTGTTGATAGCGGCGATTTTATACAATGGAAATGTATGGAAAGCTGTAACTCATAAACCGAAAAAATCATGAATGAAATAACCAACGATAAAGCAAAATGCGAACTTGCGTTGGGCGCATTAAAATTTGTAGACGACCCGGAAATCGGATTGAATGTTGTAGATCTTGGATTGATCTACCAGATTGATTTTGATGAAGATCAAAAAAAAATATTTTGTACGCATTCATTGACGACGCAATTTTGCCCCATGGGCGAAACTATAAATGATGGCGTTACGAACGCGCTTCAGCAAACATTTACAGATTATCACGTTGAGACAAAAATTACTTTTGATCCGCCATGGAATTCTTCTAAGATATCAGATGAAGGACGCGAATTTTTAAACATGTAATTATGCTAAGCAAGACTTGCAAAATCGCGATAAAAGCCGTCATTTATCTCTGCTCAAAATTTGAAAGTGGCGAAAACGCCGGTATTAAAGAGATCGCTGAATTTATTGACGCGAGCGAACATACGGTTGGAAAAATTTTGCAAACACTTGCAAAACAAAACGTGATCAATAGCATGAAAGGACCGACAGGCGGGTTCTTCATTTCAAAAGCACAACAGAAACAGCCGATCATCAATATTGTAGAAGCCATAGATGGAAAACAATTTTTTACCAGCTGTGGTTTAGGATTAAGCAAATGTTCCTCATCGCATCCTTGCCCGATTCATAATGATTACAAACAGGTGCGCGATTTGATGGAAAAATTGTTCCGCGAAAAAAATGTTCAGAATTTATGCGAACCTGTGAGCCATGGTTTGGCGTATCTAATGGGATAATTTTTGCACGCTAAACACTTCTTTCTGAAAAAGTTCAGAGAACAGTGGACAAAGAAATAAGTGAATTTTTTATTTTAATTTAAAAAATTTTACATAAATCCATAATCCAAAACCCTTCTCAAATATTTCCTGTTTTGAAAGATCCAGGTTACCTCATAGCTTCCTGTTTTGTCTTTCGAGAAAAGATAAAGATAAATTGTATTTCCATCCTTTGACTTGTAAACCGCATCGGTAGTGCGTTCTACGCCCTTATCGAGATACGTTAAATTGAGATTATACAAATCTGAATAAGCAGCAGGCGGAATAAAAACGGTATCATTATTAATGATCATCATCACATTGCTGATCTCTGTTTTTGGAACTACTCCATAATTTCCATAATAGGCTTTACGGTCAATTCTTACCAGGTATTTTTCATCGTATGTCAATTTATGTTTTGACGGATCAAAAGCCGAGATCTTCACTTTCGCTTTTATTCCATCACCGTCAAATACAATAGAATCGTTGCTAAGTTTGCTGTAAGTAATTTTTTTTAAAGGAAGTAAGCCAACGCTTTCACTGATTCCTGATAAAGTAAAAGTTGCCAGATCTGCACGAAGATCTTTCACATGAAAGCGATCAAAAGATTCGGTCTTTCTTCTAGCATCTGGCATGTCATCATTTTGGGCATTGCAAAATGAGGCTGAAAAAATTGCAATGGCAAAAAGGAAAGAGAATTTTAAAAACTTCATTTTAAAAGAATTTTCAAAAGTGATTATTTGAGAATTTACTGTTTCAAATTTGCTTGTGGATATCCTTTTTGGATCCAATCTGCTTTTATGTTGTGTGGCAAATCCAGTAAATGATAATTAGTGAATTTCATTTCCTGCAATAAAGCAATGGCGGGACGCACATTCGGGCAATGATTGAAGGGACAACATCCGCAGTAAATAACAATGTTGGCATCGCGTGGCAAATCTTTCAAACTGTCTTTAAATTTTTCAAGATTTTTTTCGTCGCTTGCCATTCCAATATCAATAGAATGAGGGATAACAACGCCTGGACCAACGCAATAAATCAGAGGAAGATTTTCATTCGCTTCAATAGTCTTTGCCAAAGCTGCTGGTTCTATTAGTTGACCTTTTGTCCAGTTTTCAGGCTTCTGCGCGCTGCATGATTGAACAAGGATTATTGCAAGAAGAAACAAGAAGTAAGAATATATTTTTTTCATAAAAGGATTTTTTCAAAAATAAAATAAAAAAACAGCGGATAGTTTACAATTAACTTTTTTGTAATTTTTTCAAAAAAGTTTAATCAGACGCAGAATCTTTTTTTGCTTTTTCTTCAGCCTTTGCTTTCTTTTTAAAAAATCCACGAAGTAAAAAATTATGCTGTGCAGCTTCCAGGTCTTCATCTAATTTTTTACTTGCTGATTGCAGGTTTTGTAAAGTTATTTTTAAATTTTCCGCAGTTTTTTCATCGCTGAGCAGCATTCCGGCAGGAGCATTTTTATTGGTTAATCCGGTGTTTAACGTATTTGTGGCAGTTTGCAAATTGTCCATAACGTCTTTTGATTTATCTGACACCTCCTGCAACTGAGAAACCATCGAACGAAGCTTACTAAAAATAACAGTATCTTTTACCAGGTCATTTGCAAAACCTCCTTTTTCATTTAATCGTGAAGTATAATTAGAAACGTTTGAGGTAAGATTTTCAAGATTCGAAGAAGCTTTTTGTAATGTAACAACTGTTTTATTTAATTCATCAGCAAACGTTTCGTCAGAAAGTAATTTTCCAATAGACCCTTCGCCTGCAGCCATTTTTGTGCTGATCTTTTTAAAATTGTCTGTTATAGCAAGCAGGTTGTCATTGTTTTTTGAAAGCGTTGCCATCATTTCGTCGGTGCTTAATAATTTATCCGTGTTCAATATATCGCCTTCCTGTATTTGAGGGGCTTTTGCTGTGCCGCCATAAATTTCAATGATCTTATTTCCGATCAGCCCGTCAGTGCTCAACTTTGCTTTTGCATTTTTTCGAATGTAAGGAAGTGATTCGTGTTCGATATTCATGTCCACTTCTACCCTTGCATTTCCGATCAGATTCACACTTTTGATGGTGCCTACTTTTACGCCTGAAAACCATACATTATTTCCCTGCTTCAATCCGTTTACGTCTTCGAAAAACGATTTAATGACAACAGTGTTGGCAAAAGTTTTTCTTTGGGAACCTAGTGTGAGAACTGTTATAATAAAAATAGCAATGCCAAGGAAAACAAATATTCCGACGATAACCGCTCTTTTGTTTGGTGTTGCTCTCATAATTAATGAATAAAATTATATTTATAAAAACTTTGAATTCGCTCGTCGCTGTCACTAAAAACTTCGTCAAAAGTTCCCTGCTTAATAAATTTTCCGTCAAACAACATGGCCACTTTATCGCCTGTTGTTTTTGCGCAGGTAAGATCATGAGTAATGATGATCGAAGTTGTATTGAACTTTTCTTTTACAAGATTGATTAGCTTGTTGATCTCAATGCTTGTAATTGGATCAAGCCCCGAAGTTGGCTCGTCATACAACATGATCTTTGGCTGAAGAATCAGTGTTCGTGCAATCCCAATTCTTTTTCTTTGTCCGCCCGATAATTCAGCCGGCATTTGATTCATTGTTTGCAACAATCCCACCGCATCCAAAACCCGCTCTATTTGTTCGTTTACTTGTGCCTTTGATAAATGTTTGGAATGGCGAATCAATGGAAAAGCAAGGTTTTCTTTGATCGTCATGCTATCATACAAAGCGCTGTTTTGAAAAGAAAATCCGATTTGCAAACGGAGTTGCTGCAGTTCTTTATCATTTAGCAATTCGACTTCTTTTCCCAACACATTTACGCTTCCGCTGTCAGGCATTAATAAACCACAAATGATTTTTATCAGCACAGATTTCCCGGTTCCCGATCTTCCCAAAACCACTACATTTTCTTTATTCTTCACTTCGAGATTTACGCCACGCAACACGTGATTTTCTCCAAAAGATTTATACAAATCCATTATTGAGATCATGATTTTTCCTGGCTCCTTATTTTCAATTTCAGCTTCCGTCATGGCCTGATACTATTGGTTATTTGAACAATCAGAATTTCTTCAATAAAAATTAAAAACATCGAAAGTACGACGGATAAATTGGCTGCTTTTCCAACTCCTTCCGTTCCGTTTTTTGCATGAAAGCCTTTATAACATCCCACCATTCCAATCGTGAATCCATAGACAATACTTTTTATTAAAGAAGAAAAAATATCCAGGAAAGAAATTTTGTCAAAAGCCTGTTGAAAGAAAGTAATAAAACTGGTCATTTCATTTTGATGCACATTAATGAACGCGCCCATCATTGCAACAAAACCTGTATAACACATCAGCATCGGGATCATTAAAGTGGTTGCCAAAACGCGGCTTACCACTAAAAATTTGAATGGATTTACTGCCGAAACTTCCATCGCATCGATCTGTTCCGTTACTTTCATCGAACCTAATTCAGCGGCAATATTGGAACCAACTTTTCCGGCGCAAATCAAAGCGGTAACCAAAGGGGCTAAAGCACGGATAATTGCAATCGCTACAAGGCTGGGAAGCCATGAAGTGGCACCAAATTCAGACAAAGAGGGACGCGACTGTTTAGTAAAAACGAGTCCTGTAATAAAACCAGTAAGCGTGATCAGGAAAAGGGATTTATAACCAACTTCATAACATTGTCTGATAATTTCTTTTACTTCATAAGGAGGTTTAAAAACCTCTTTAAAGAATCTGATTATAAACTGGAAAGCGGAATAAAGATTAATAAAAAAAGCATCTACTTTTTTTGAGATCAGGTTTTTTTCAACGGGCTTAATATTCATCATGCTGGGAAGACGCTTTTGTTTTTATGCAGAGCAAAGATGACACCTGAAAAATTAAATTCCGGAAATTTTTATAAGAAAACAATTGAATAACAAAAATTCAGCATGATAATTGGATGGATTTTTAATTGCGGAAATTTAAAAATATTTTTTTCCTCTAAAACTTTATCACATGACTCTCATTGGATTCCTTATACTTTTATTGATTGCCGCTATCTGTGGCGGTATTGGCCAATCTCTTGCCGGTTATGATATTGGAGGTTGTCTTGTTTCTATAGTTGTAGGTTTTATTGGCGCCTATATCGGCCTATGGGTAGCGGGAAAATTTGGGCTGCCACATTTCTTTACAATCAACATCGAAGGAAAACCTTTCCCAATTATCTGGGCGATCATTGGCTCTGCAATTTTTACATTTATTGTTGCTTTACTCCGAAGGGCATTTCTTGGAGGACGCGATTTATGATTCATTTGGTTCTTTCTCAAACCCGAGAACTACTGAATTGATACAATATCTCAAACCGGTTGGTGGAGGACCATCTTCAAAAACGTGTCCCAGGTGTGAATGACATTTTCCGCATTCTACTTCTGTTCTTCTCATTCCAAAAGAATTATCAGGCAGATAAATCAAACTGTCTTTGCTGATCGGTTCAAAAAAACTTGGCCAGCCACAGCTGCTATTGAATTTTCCATTGCTCCTGAAAAGCGGGTTTCCGCAAACGGCGCAATAATAAGTTCCTACCTCATTGTGTTGATAATATTTCCCTGTGCCAGGCCTTTCAGTTCCTTTTTCCCGGGCAATGTGATAAACGTCATTTGGCAATACTTTTTTCCATTCTGCATTGCTTACTTCAGCCGGATTTTTATTTTCTTTCACGTAACCGGTATTTTTAGGGTCGCTTGCCATTTTGTTTATTTTAAATAATAAAAAAAATTGTTGCTTTTGTAAAATTACATAATCCAAAACGGATGATTTGCTAAAAAATATTCCGTTTTTACGGCTTTCGGTTGCTATTTAATTTTCATAAAGTATATTTGATGCTCACAAGGATTTTAAAAAGCCAATGTTCAATCTCATTTTATTTGGTCCTCCGGGAAGCGGAAAAGGAACTCAATCAGAAAAGCTGATCGCTAAATATCATTTAAAACATCTTTCTACCGGCGATTTATTAAGAAGTGAAATTTCGCGAAAAACTCCTTTGGGAATAGAAGCAAAAATGTTTATGGACAAAGGAAACCTGGTGCCGGATGAAGTGGTGATCGGAATGATCAACGACGCGTTGGATCAAAATCCAAATGCTGCGGGTTTTTTGTTCGATGGTTTTCCAAGAACGGCAATTCAGGCAGAGGAACTGGATCATTTATTAGAAAGAAAAAAAACCTGCATTGATGTGATGCTCGCTTTAGTTGTTAGCGAAGAAGAATTGATCAAAAGATTATTGAAGCGGGGCGAAACAAGCGGCAGGACTGACGATAACAATGAAATTGTTATCCGCGCGCGAATTGCGGAATATCATAAAAAAACTGCTGCCGTTGCGGATCATTATGAAAAAGCAAATAAAGTGGTAATGGTAAAAGGCGAAGGAACTGTGGACGAAATTTTCTCACGACTTACTGCAGAAATTGACCGACTTATGAAAATTGATAATTGCTGATTACTGTAAATGAACAAAAAATCGATTTTTTATTTTGATCAATTGCCGGTTTCTGCTTTTCTCGCTTCTGCCTCAAATCTATTGTTGTAATATCCAACCTTCCAACTTTCCCACAGATATTTCAGAATAAAATTAAAAAAGCCATATTTTTTAAATTGTTGAATGTGGCACATTTCGTGGCGGACCCATTTTTCATCTTTCAGAAAATCATCTTTGGAAACATGATGCAAATGAATCGTTTTTCCAATTGTAATGGCGACACTTTTTGTTTGTAATTTTTTTGCTGCCAGCTTCGCAATCCATGAATTTTCTTTTATCACAAATTCCATAAAAAAGAAAAATTGATTATTTATTTGCCTGCTGTTTCCAGGGATTTTAAAATTTCCTGGCTATGGATTTTTGATTTGGGCTTCCTGAAAATTTTGATGATTTTTCCGTTTTCATCAATCAAAAATGTGGTTCTGAAAAGCCCCATATATTTTCTTCCATAAAGGTTTTTTTCGCCCCAAACGCCGTATTTGTCAATAATTTTTTTCTGTGGATCTTCCAATAAAGTGAAAGGGAGATCATATTTTTTCTCAAATTTTTTGTGGCTTTTTTCGTCATCCGGACTAACGCCTAAAACTACCAAACCGGCTTTTTGAAGTTCGGAATAATTGTCGCGCAAATTGCATGCTTCGATCGTGCAGGTAGGCGTATCGTCTTCAGGATAGAAATAAAGAACCACTTTTTCCCCACGAAAATCTTTCAGTGAAACTTTGTTCCCGTTTTGGTCTTTTGTTGTAAAATCTGGCGCTATTTCGCCTTCGGCTAATGTTGTCATTTTTGAATATTTTATCTGGTAAAATGAAAGGTTTTTACAGTTTGATTTCCAGCTTCGTCTTCTACGGAAATCGTTAATTCATGCTTTCCGGAAGGGCATTTTTCATCAAAATCATAAATAAAATTTCTTCCTTTATCGTTTGAAAAACGAAGCCATTTTCCATCCAGTTCCGCGCGGAAATTTTTGATTTCGTCATTATTATCTTTTGGAGTTACGATAATATTTCTTGCATGAGAAAGATTCGCGTTTTCATGAAAATTACTTGCAATTGTAGGTGGTTCGTCGTCTGAAATCAGTTCAAAATTTCCAAAGGCATTGAACTTAGCGGAATACCAATTGACATGTTTGATCGCTTTTGCAACTTCTGTTTTTCCATTCCATGATCTTTTGATTAACATTTTGTCCTGCAGATTTTCATCAACAGGTTTATCAGCTTTGATATTAACAGTGAAATAATTTTGAGCGGGAATTAATCCCGAAAGAATAGAAAAAATAGAAGAATAACTATTGGCAGAAGAAGACTCTTTTTCAGAATGAAAGAAAGCAACTGAATCGTACAAAGTTGTCGAAGGCAAGTACACTTCCACGTTATCATTTTCAAAAACATTTACCACGCCCGGCTCAAATTCAAGTCCCTGGAAAGTCGAATTTAAATTGTTGGCCAAGTTGTTTCTTTTGATTTTAAATTCGAGGTTAGAAGTATTTCCATTCGCATCTTTCACCACAATTTTTATTTGATGAACATTTTCATCTTTTAATTGAATCACACCATTGCCGTTAATATCTTTATAAACTCCTTCGGGATAGCCGGGCAGCCGTGAAAGATGTTGAATATATGGTCCACCGGCAGCACGGGTTTTATAATCAACATTCGCATTTACATATCTTGTTTCGTCATAAGAAATACTGTCGAGCTGAAAAGCAGAAAGAGGAACATCGTCCAAATAAATAGCAGCTTCGTAAATTCCATTCGGATTGGTAGAACCAGATTGCTTGTCATTCGCAGAAATGCCAAAACTGATTTTGTCACTGTTGATTGGAATTATAATTGAGGAAGTTGTATATTCTCCATTTAATTTTTTTATCGGAAGATGTTGTGGAGATTGGCTGTAAGTGCTTTTATTTCTGTCATACATATAAAGGCTTACAATTGTTGGAGGCACGTTGTCGGGAATCGGCAATCCGAATAACAACTCATTAAAAACTTTATCTGTTTTTGTATCCCGGATTTCGAAATGACAATGTGGCCCTTGAGAACCGCCGGTGTTTCCGCTATGCGCGATCAATTGTCCTTTTTTTACCGGGAATAAACCCTTTGGAATATCCAGTGAAACATTCCATGATTCTTGCTTGTATTGTTGTTCTTTCACGTACTTTTCCAAGGCTGGAATGAAACTGTGCAGATGCCCATAAACTGTGGTAAAGCCGTTTGGATGCGTAATATAAATTGCCTGTCCAAATCCAAAAGGAGCAACACTTACGCGGGAAATATACCCATCCGCCGCTGCTTTCACAGGACGATTAATTACCTGGTTGGTTCTGCAATCCAATCCCATGTGATAATGATTGGGACGCAATTCACCAAAGTTCGCGGCAAGACTGATTTTAGCATCAACAGGATAGATAAAATAATCTTTCGGATAATTTTTTGGCGGAAAAAACTGCGCAAAAATTGTTGAATTAAAAAGCAGGAACGTAAAAAACAGGAACGGTTTATGTATTGTATATTTTTTAATAGAAATAGTTCTCATATCGACAAAGCTAAGAACTTAAAATTTTAAACACTATGGCGAAAACAAATAAGGTGGCAGCAATTATTTTAGGAGCGGCTGCCGGCGTGGCTCTTGTAAAATTTTTAAGCATGCCACAAGAGGAAAGAAATGAATTTTACCAGTTTTTGAAAGATAAGACGCGGCAATTGCTGGATAATGCAGAAGAGACTGTGGAAAAAGTGGAACATTATATGGATGAGTTTAAAGACAAAGGCGAAGATGAATGGATTGATAAAATTTATATTTTGAAAAAAATGTTTAAGAACCTGTACGGTTCAGACAGGAATTATCTTTTGTAAAAGAATTATTTGGGGCGAATTAACAGCAGGCTGTGAAAGCCTGTTTTTTTATGCAAAAATTTCAGTAAAAGGATAAATATTGGAGATTTTTATTCGTGGAATAATGGTATTTTCAACTTCTTCACATTTTTCTTACTTTAAATTCCTCTCTTTCGTTTAATTTTGGCGCCCACACATTACAATTTCATGCCACTCGACAAATCCATTAAAACAGTTTTAATTATCGGCTCAGGTCCAATTGTTATTGGCCAGGCGTGTGAATTTGATTATTCCGGAAGCCAGGCAGCACGAAGCCTCAGAGAAGAAGGAATCAAAGTGATTCTGATCAATAGCAATCCGGCCACGATCATGACAGATCCGATGATGGCCGATAAAGTTTATTTGCTTCCGTTGAACCCCGAAAGTATTGAACAAATTATTGAAGAAACGGAAGCGGAAGGGTTGCACATTGATGCAGTTTTAGCAACGATGGGCGGACAAACAGCGCTCAATCTCGCAAAAGAAGCAGATGAAATGGGGATTTGGGAAAAAAATAATATTCGATTAATTGGCGTGGATATTAAAGCGATTGATAAAGCTGAGGATCGTGAAAAATTTCGTGAGTGGATGATCGAAATGAATATTCCGGTAGCTCCTGCAAAAATTGCGAATTCATTTTTGGAAGGAAAGGAATATGCACAGGAAATTGGGTTTCCACTTGTATTGCGGCCTTCATACACTTTAGGAGGAACCGGAGGAAGCATTGTTTTTGAGAAATCACGTTTGGATGAAGCGCTTAACCGGGCGTTAACTACCTCGCCTGTTCATGAGGTTTTGGTAGAAAAAGGAATGATGGGTTGGAAAGAATTTGAGCTGGAATTATTGCGCGACGACAATGATAATGTGGTCATCATTTGCACTGTAGAAAACTTTGATCCGATGGGCGTTCACACCGGTGATTCTATTACGGTTGCCCCGGCAATGACGTTGAGCGATACAGCTTATCAAAAGATGAGAAATACGGCTATTTCAATGATGAGAAATCTTGGAAATTTTGCCGGCGGTTGTAATGTTCAGTTTGCGTTAAACCCCCACACAGAAGATATTATTGCGATAGAAATTAATCCAAGAGTGAGTCGTTCTTCGGCTTTGGCAAGTAAAGCAACCGGTTATCCGATTGCAAAGATTGCTGCGAAGCTTGCTGTAGGTTTTACTTTAGATGAATTAAAAAATCAAATTACAAAAACAACTTCCGCATATTTTGAACCGGCTTTGGATTATGTAATTGTAAAAATTCCACGTTGGAACTTTGATAAATTCAAAGGCGCGGATGATACATTAGGTTTTCAGATGAAATCTGTTGGTGAAGTGATGGGAATTGGAAGAAGTTTTGCGGAAGCGGTTCAAAAGGCGTGTCAGAGTTTGGAAAATGATGCGGTTGGATTAGGATATTATGGAAAAAGTTTGATGCATGCCGATGAAATTATCGAGTATTTAAAGATTCCTAAATGGGATCGTATTTTCAGAATAAAAGATGCTTTGATGATTGGAGTAAGTGTGAAAAGAATTTGTGAATCCACAGGCATTGACCGCTGGTTTATTTACCAGATCCAGAAAATTGTGAACTGTGAAAAAGCCTTGGCCAAAACTACTTTAGAAAAGATCTTACCGGAACTTTTGACAGAAGCAAAACATCTTGGCTTCAGCGATGAACAGATTGCAAAAATCATGAAAGATGGAAGTACTGATGAAGATATTTATGAAAAAAGAAAAGCGTTAGGAATCAGCCGGGTTTATAAAATGGTGGACACGTGCAGCGCGGAGTTCGAAGCGAAGACGCCTTATTTTTATAGTACGTTTGAATGAGATATAATTCTTAAAAAGTTTAATCAGTTAATGAATAATAACATCACCCACAACGAATCCATCCCTTCATCAAAGAAGAAAATCATTGTGTTAGGCAGCGGTCCTAATCGCATTGGCCAGGGAATCGAATTTGATTATTGCTGCGTCCATGGCCTAATGGCAATTAAAGAATGTGGCATGGAAGCCATCATGATCAACTGTAATCCTGAAACAGTTTCCACCGATTTTGACATTGCTGATAAACTGTATTTTGAACCTGTTTTCTGGGAACACATTTGGGAAATAATTGAGCTCGAAAAACCGTATGGTGTTATCGTTCAATTGGGTGGACAAACCGCTTTAAAGCTTGCAAAAAGACTTCATGAAAAAGGTGTACGCATTATTGGAACTTCTTACGACAGTATGGATATCGCGGAAGACCGCGGAAGATTTAGCGATATGCTGAAAGAGCTTCAAATTCCTTATCCAAAATACGGAACTGCTCATGATGCAGATGAAGCAATTGAGATCGCTCACCAGGTTGGTTATCCCGTTTTGGTGCGGCCAAGCTACGTACTCGGTGGACAAAGAATGAGAATCGTTTTGAATGATGAAGAACTTGAAAATGGGGTGTTGAGCTTATTGAAACATTTGCCTGGAAATAAAATTTTAATCGATCAGTTTTTAGATCGCTGCCAGGAAGCAGAAATAGATGCAATCTTTGATGGAGAAACCTTTCATGTGATGGGTGTGATGGAACATATTGAGCCGGCAGGAATTCATAGTGGCGATAGTAATGCAGTATTGCCCCAATTTAATTTGTCTCCTTTGGTCGTTCAGACAATGGAAGAATATGCGGAAAAAATCGCAAGAGCTTTAGAAATAAGAGGCCTTATCAATATTCAGTTTGCGATCAAAAATGGAGAAGTATATGTAATCGAGGCAAATCCGCGCGCATCAAGAACCACACCTTTTATCGCAAAAGCTTACCAGATTCCGTATCTGAATATTGCCACCAAAGTAATGCTTGGCGAAGCAAAATTGAAGGACTTTACCTTTGAGAAAAAATTGAATGGCTTTGCGATAAAAGAACCCGTTTTTTCATTCAATAAATTTCCTGGGGTAAACAAAGAACTTGGGCCGGAAATGAAAAGCACCGGCGAAGCCATTCGTTTTATCAAAGATCTTCGCGATCCTTACTTCAGGCAATTGTACCGTGAAAGAAGCATGCATTTGAGCAAATAAAATCGAATAGTAAGCAAACAAATAATTTAGATTTTTCTTTTATTATTCTAAAAAAACCTGCTTTTTAATGAGCAGGTTTTTTTAAAATTAAAACTAACACAGAGAAGAAGTTACCAATTGCTCAATCGCAACCCAATTGTATAAGGAGTGAAATTCAAATCATTTTTAAAAATTGATTTTGGACTGTAAGAGCCATACAAATGCACGGGTCCAAGTCCTAATTCTCCTACATAAGAGAATTTCCATTGTTGCAAATCATAATCGCCGCGGTTTCTTTCTTTGCCTCTTGCATCACTCTTTTGTTTGTTACGGCTGCTGTATAAATATCCCATGCTTACACCAGCGCTGATGCTGATTCCTTTATCAGAATAATTAGGATTGGTTCTGAAATTCAGCATTAATGGAATCGTTACGTAATCCGCTGCCAGCTTGTCCTTTGAGAAGTTAACGGTATCTCTGAAAACAAATGGATGTGGAATATTTTGTGAAGGATTAAAAGGATTCATTCCTCCTTCATTGAAGCTGATATTGTTTTTGAAACGATAATTATTCAGTTCTAAGCCCAAACCGTACTTTAGGTTTACGTAATGTTTTATCAGGTTCATTCTTTGCATAAAAAACCAAATATTCACATTCACGGATTTCACAGTTTTTAATTTAAAATCATTCGCTGTCAAGTTCGGAGAACCAACCAAATATCCATCAGCTTTTGCCTGTGCGTAATTGGTTTTATCAGTCCAGTTAGAAAATCCAATATCAAAAATCAACGAAGAAGTGCTGATGTTGGAAGTTTCTTTATTTTTTCTGCGATTTCCAACAGTTACAGTTACGTGTTTATTATTTTCCGGTTCTCCTTTTTTCAAAATGATCATGCCGCCGATGCGAATAGTATCATCTTTTTTCCCTATCTGAACTGAATCAGTTTGTGCGAAACTCGTCGCAGCCATAAGCATTACGCTCACAATTAGAATTGTCGTTTTCATTTTTTTTAAATTTATCGTCCTTAAAATATTTGATGTTTTATTTTGCAGCCAGTTGTTCCTCATCACCGAGCAAACGCGCGATAGGATTGGTTCTTTCTACAATTCGTTTTACTTTTTTCAAAAAACCACCCACCTTAGATTTTCGGAATTCTTCTGTAGAAATATCATAAAAAACATAGTTTTCGTTTTTTTCGTCTGCATCAGAAATATAAGAAGCCGTATGTGCATAATTGGGCTTTGAAATATCAGCATCAACTTCGTTTTGCTGCTTTACTGCGGTATTACTTACAAAAGAATTTGCAGTCTTTTCAATAGCTTCAGGCAATTCTTTTATTGGCTCATTTGAAGCCAGTTGAAGATTAATTTCCGGTTTTATAATTTTAACCTTTTCTTCTGCAGGAGCAACTTTTGTTTCTGTTTTTGCAGTCGATCCCTTGTTTATTTTTTCTTCTGTTGCAATCGCACTTTTATTTTCTGATTCATCTTCAACTAATTTTTCCGGCTGTTTATTTTTCGTAGAAGAAGCAATATTTTCTCCTTTATTTTCAGAATGCTCTTTAACAACTGGTTTCGGTTTTGCGTCTTTTATTTCCGGGTTTTTAATTGCATGATTTATAGTGGTTGCGACTGGTTGATGAACTTCATTTTTATTAAAATAAGAAACTGCAGCCCATAAACCAAATCCAACGAAAACAGCTGCTGCCAAGGATCTCCACAAAATTAACGGAATAACTTTTCCTGATTTTTCTTTTCGGTATAATCCTTTTTTATTTGGATAAATAATTGAATTATCAGATTCTAATTTTGCTTTTCCAATTAATTCAAAATCGTTTTTAAACCTTGCATTTTCTGCAATAAACTTTTCTGTTTCTCTTTTCTGTTCTTCAGAAAGTTCATTATCATGATACAGAACAAAAATTTGTTCGTAATTATTTTCGTTGATGAAAGCGGGTTCTGTTTTTAGCAAAAATGATTTGTCTGAAAGTTTCATTTCTTTTTCAGGAGAATTCACCGTCATCTGGATCATCAGAAATTCTTCTTTGAGATCTACATTTTCCTGCAGAAATATTTCCACCACTTTTTTTTCTGTTTGCGTCAATTCATTATCGGCATACAGTAAAAAATATTCTTCGTAATTATTTCGGTTGATGTTCATTTTAAAGTACGTTTTCGGGTTTCACCAAATAGTTTTTCAACTGGATTCTTGCTCGGTGCAGGTATACTTTTACCTGGCTCACACTCAACGAAGTAATAACCGCAATTTCTTCATAACTATAACCTTCATAGTCTTTCAATAAAACAAGGCTGCGCTGTGTTTCACTCAATCTGTACAAAGCCTCATTCAAAATTTTTTTCAACTGATGTTGTGGTTCTCTTGTTGCCTTTGTTGATGATGAAAAATCTTCTTCCAATGTTACTCTTTTATTTTTCCTGATCAGGTCAATCATTTGATGATAGGCAACAGTAAACAAATAAGACTTGCTTCTTTCTGTTTCCACTTTATCACGATTGACCCACATTTTTTCAAATGCTGCCTGCACCACATCCTTCGCATCATCTTCATGCCTTAAATTTTTTAAAATAAACCTGTAAACATTGTCCGCATACAGATTTACACAATCATTAAATTCTTTCTCAGTCATAGAATCAAGGTAATTTTTTGATTACTTCAGCGTGCTTTGATATTATACGGATGAAGAAAATAAAAGTTACAAAATGGAATGAAACTTTTTTTCAGCAAAAACTTTATGCAATTCATTCGTAGGTTTGTGGCTTCAAAAATAAACAAGTATGAATGAAAATTTTGCAAAGCGAATTGGTAAGGAATTGGAAGAAATAGAAGCATCAGGACTTTATAAAAAGGAAAGAATCATCACCAGCGACCAGGGTGCTGAAATTGAAGTTGGAGGAAAAACAGTTTTAAATTTTTGCGCAAACAATTATCTTGGTTTGGCATCGAATCCAAAAGTTGAAGAAGCGGCAAAAAAAACAATTGATTCGCACGGATATGGATTAAGCAGCGTTCGTTTTATTTGTGGTACTCAGGATATTCATAAAGAACTGGAACAGAAGATTTCTGCTTTTTTAGGAACAGAAGATACGATTTTATATGCTGCCTGCTTTGATGCAAACGGAGGAGTTTTTGAACCTTTATTTGCTGAAGAAGATGCAATTATTTCTGATGCTTTGAATCATGCAAGTATTATTGATGGCGTTCGTTTGTGCAAGGCAAAACGTTTTCGCTATGACCACAATAATATGGAGGATTTGGAGAATAAATTAAAAGAAGCAAAAGATTGCAGAAACAGAATTATTGTTACCGATGGCTCATTCAGTATGGAAGGAACGATTGCTCAACTTGATAAAATTGTTGAGTTGGCAGAAAAATATGATGCAGCGATTATGGTGGACGATTCTCATTCAACCGGATTTATTGGAAAGACAGGACGAGGCACTCATGAATATCGCGGTGTGATGGGGAAAATTGATATTATCACAGGAACTTTAGGAAAGGCGCTTGGCGGAGCCAACGGGGGATTTACTTCGGGCAAAAAAGAAATTATTGAAATGTTGCGGCAGAGAAGCCGTCCGTATTTATTCAGCAATACAGTTGCTCCAAATATTGTAGGTGCATCCATCGCGGTGTTTGATATGCTTAGTGAGACAACTGATTTGCGTGATAAGTTGGAAGCAAATACAAAATATTTCAGAGAAAGAATGACCGCTGCAGGATTTGACATCAAGCCGGGAAATCATCCGATTGTTCCAATTATGTTGTATGACGCTGTTCTATCGCAGAAATTTGCAGCAAGATTATTGGAAGAAGGAATTTATGTGATTGGATTTTTCTTCCCGGTTGTGGCAAAAGGACAGGCAAGAATCCGTGTTCAACTAAGCGCTGCACACGAGCAAAAGCATTTGGATAAAGCGATTGAAGCATTTACTAAAGTTGGGAAAGAACTGGGCGTGTTGAAATAGAGTATTTTGGAAAAGTTTTTAAATTATTTTTTACAAGCAAGAAGAAACGGATAAATATGACAGAAACCGTTGAAATATTTAAAGCAAAAAGCGCTGTCAAAGGTGCTGATCTTGAGCATCGGAAAAAAATCAATTTCAATATTGGAAAATACAATTCCGTTGTACCACAGGCTAAGCAACAGTTTGAAGATAATATTCTTGTAAAAGAAAGAGCGAAGAATATTAAGTGGCGTGCTTTGGAAACACTTGATCAGCATTTGGAAGAATTCGAATTACATTTTACCGCACGTGGTGGAAAAGTGATTTGGGCAGAAAATTCGCAGGAAGCTTTGGAGGAGATTTTGGCAATTTGCAAAGAAAAAAATTGCAAGACGATTGTGAAAAGCAAAAGCATGGTCACCGAAGAGATTCATTTGAATCCTTTCTTAAAAGAACATGGAATCGAAAGCGTGGAAACAGACCTGGGAGAATACATTCAGCAATTGGACGACGAGCCTCCTTATCATATCGTAACGCCTGCAATGCACAAAAGCAAAGAAGATGTGGCAAAACTTTTCGAAGACAAATTAGGTACATCTTCCAAACTTTCTCCCGAAGGATTGACGCTTGTTGCCAGGGAAAAATTAAGAGAAAAATATGTTCAGGCCGAGATAGGAATTACAGGCGCGAACTTTGTTATCAGTGATATCGGCGCTGTTGCCGTTACTGAAAATGAAGGAAATGCACGATTAAGTTCTGCGTGGCCTAAAACCCACATTGTTATTGTTGGCATTGAAAAAATGATTCCTTCAATTACTGATCTGGCTTTGCTTTGGCCGCTACTCGCTACTTATGGAACAGGTCAGAAAGTAACGGTTTATAACAGCATTATTTCAGGTCCTCGCCAACCTGGTGAAAACGATGGACCTGAAGAAATGTATGTGGTTTTTTTAGACAACAACCGTACAAATATTCTTGCAAATCAGGTGCAGCGCGAAAGCCTTTATTGTATTCGCTGCGGAGCTTGTTTAAATGTTTGTCCTGTTTATAAAAATATTGGCGGCCATGCTTATGGAACTACCTATTCCGGACCGATCGGAAGTGTTATTACACCTCATTTAAAAGATTTTAAAGAGTATAAACATTTAAGCTATGCATCTTCTTTATGCGGCGCGTGTACAGAAGTTTGTCCTGTAAAAATCAATCTTCATTCATTGCTACTTGTCAACAGAAATGAAAGTGTTGAAAGAGGAATGACCACTTTTTCAGAGAAAATGGCGTGGAAAGCATGGAAATTCGCTTCGCTAAAAAGAGGATTGATGAATATGGGAAACGGCGACCTGAAAACGAAAGTGGTTAACAGTTTGTTCAAAGATTGGGATAAACAACATGCGCCTCTCCAGTTTTGCAAAAAAACATTTAATCAATTGTGGAAAGAGAGGCGGAATTTGAAGTAAAAAAATCATTTCTAAGTAGTAAACGAAGAAATAATATTGATTTTATTTTTCAAAAAACTGGACGCGTTTATTTTTATCAATGTTTAAAATGCCTCAATCCTGTTATCACCATCACCAGATTATTTTGTTTACAATACTCGATGGAATCTTTATCTCGGATTGAACCTCCCGGTTGCACAAATGCAGTAACACCGGCCTTATGAGCGATTTTTACACAATCATCAAAAGGGAAAAATGCATCGCTGGCTACAACTGCATTTTGCAAATCAAATTCAAATTGATTGGCTTTTTCAATCGCATGCCGCAAAGCATCAACGCGTGAAGTTTGGCCGGCTCCTTTTCCCAGAAGCTGTTTATTTTTTACAACGGCAATCGAATTGCTTTTTAAATGTTTGCAAACAAGATTCGCAAAAATCAAATCTTCTTTTTCGTTTTCTGAAGCAATTCTTCCGCCCACTTCTTTCCATTCAGCAAAATTCCCTTCATCATTTTCCTGGATCAGTAACCCATTTAACAAGCTTTTTGTTTGTTGTTTTTCTTTTGGAAATTCTTTTATTTTTAAAATGATCCGGTTCTTTTTTATTTCCAAAACAGGAAGAGCATCCTCCTCAAAAGCAGGAGCAATAAGCACTTCAAAAAATAAATCTTTTAATGCTTCGGCTGTTTTTTTGTCTATTATTGAATTAGAAATCAACACACCTCCAAAAGCACTTTCCGGATCGCCGGCAAGAGCAGAAGCAAAAGCGTCTGATACATTTTCTCTTTGAGCAACACCACAAACGTTCGTGTGTTTTATAATTGCAAAAGTGGTCGGTGAAGGATCTTTTTTATCAAACTCTTTCATCAATTGCAAAGCAGCATCCACATCTACTAAATTATTATAAGAAAGTTCCTTGCCATGTAATTGTTCAAAAATCTCATTAATGTTTCCGATGAAAAAGCCCTTCTGATGCGGGTTTTCACCATAACGCAATTCTTTTTTCTGCAGTTGAAATGGATTAATAAAATTCGTTTGATTGAAATAATTTGAAATAGCAATATCATAGCCTGCGCACACATCAAATGCTTTTCTTGCAAAATCTTTTCTTTCTTCCAATGACGTTTCTGCATTTTCTTCTGAAAGAATTTTTTCCAAATTGGGGTATTCTTTTTTATCAGCTATTACCACAACATTTTTGAAATTTTTTGCTGCCGCACGAATCATAGAAGGTCCGCCAATATCAATTTTTTCGATGATGGCTGCTTCATCACTTGTCGATTTTACGGTTTCTTCAAAAGGATATAAATCGACAACAACCAGGTCTATTTCAGGAATGCGATATTGTTCCATTTCTTTTAAATCATTTTCAACATCTCTTCTTGCCAAAAATCCACCAAACACAACAGGATGAAGCGTTTTCACTCTTCCACCAAGAATGGAGGGATAGCCGGTGAGCGATTCAACAGCAATACATTTTCCACCATTTTCTTCAATAAATTTTTGAGTGCCACCGGTGCTGTAAATCGTAATATTTTTTTCAGTTAATAAAGAAATAATTGGTTGCAGCCCTTCTTTGTTAAAAACAGAAATGAGGGCAGATTTAATTTTTTTTTGCATGACCTTTTGGAAGAAATTTTCTTTTAGAAATTGATTACCAACGCACCCTGTTCAGCTACAGAATGAAAATGCAAATGTAATTCTTCGCATTCTTTTTTCCATTGTTCAATTTTCCAAAAAGAATTAGACGCATCAAAAACATAATTGTTGCAATCGAAATTTTTCGCAAGATCTGCAATTTTCAGTTTTGGATTTCTTGTGATGATGATGTAATCAATATTGATTTTACCGGACGAAGGATCATAATGCACAGAAGAATCTGCTACCAAAAATTTAGTATTATAAAAACGGTAAAAATTATTTTTCTTATAAAAAAAATCTGAAAGATCAGATTCCCGGTCAACCTGTAGCGAAGTTCTGGCGGGATTTATATTGTAATTCACGAGCAAGTTATTTTTATTCAAGGCAGAATCGCCAACAAAATAATATTTATTTCCCTTTATAAAATCAATTGCCTGGTGTTGTGAAATATTGTAAACGATGATTTTTTTCTGATTAAAATTTTGCCATTTAGAATAAGCTGTAATTAATACAAAAACAAAAGTGGCTGCAAGTGCTAATTTTAAAGCTGCTTTATTTTTTTTTGATCAATGAAACTGCAAAAGCAATGAAAATAAAATACAATAAAATAGTGCTGAAAACAGAAATGGATAATCCATTCCATAAAGAAAAGGGAATTGAATTGATGGCGAGGACAGAATGATTTAACAACCAAATAGAACACCATACCAATTTTCCCCAATACAATGCTGCAGCAGGAATGAAAGAAATGGAAACGACCGCTATGCAACCCCAAAGCGCTACTGTGGATAATGGAATAGCAATCATATTTGATAGCAAAAACAATAGCGGAAATTGGTGAAAATAGTAAATACAAATGGGCAAAGTGAGCAGTTGGGCTGCGATGGAAACTGAAGCAAGTTTCCAGCCTTCATCTAAGATTTTGTTTTTAAAATAGAACCAGTTGTAAATATATTTTTGAAAAATAACGATGCCTAAAACAGCAAGATAAGAAAGCTGAAAACCTACATCCCACAACATAAACGGATCAACACAAAGAAGAACAAATGCAGAAACTGCCAGCGAATTGTAAATTGAATTTCGTTTGTTGAAAGAATCGCCGATGGCAACAAAAGTAAACATTACAGCAGAACGAAGTACAGAAGCGGGTGCACCGGTAAGCAATGCAAAAAACCACAAACAGAATAGAATAAGAAAAAGTTTTGCCAATTTCGATTTCTTTATTACGGGAATTTTTTTAAAAAGCCAAACCAGGAAAAAATAAATCAGTGCCAGGTGCATTCCGGAAATTGCAATGAGGTGAACAACGCCTACATTGCTGTAAGCCTGAACGAGATCTTTATCAAGATCCACTCTGTAGCCGATCAACAAAGCTTTTGCAAGAGAAGATTCGTCATTGCCGGGAATATAATTTTCAAGTGTTTTTAAGATATAATCGCGCGTCTTAAAAATAATGCCCTTCACAAAAGAACCGTTTTTTTCTTTGATCAGATTCCACTCATTTTTTTTCAGAAAAGTCTGTTGATAGATTTGCTGAAAAGCGCAGTATTGCGCATAATCAAAAGCGTTGGGGTTGCCTGAATTTTTAATTGGCTGAAGCGGTTTTCTAAAAATAATTTGATCGCCATATTGCAGCTTTTGAGAAGAAGAATCTTTGCTGAAATAGATGAGTGCTTTTCCTTTTAAATTCTGATGAAGCTGTTTATTGACAACAGTTTCAATCGTTACCAAAGCCTTGTATGATTTTGCTTTTTCAACTGGTGGCTCATTGATGGTGGCTACATAAAAATTTCCTGCGCCAGTTATGTTTCCATACCAATTTGAATGATTTCCAACATCTTTTTGCCAGGTGATCAGCGCACCAAAAAAGATTAGAAACAGCGAAATATTTAGTCCTTGTATTATCCTAAAACGAAAGCGAATTGCTTCCGGCAAAAGTGAAAAAATAATAATGAATAACAGAAAAATAATTGCAGAAGCAGCAATCACATTGATTTGAAAATTACCATAAAACTGAAGAATAATTCCGGCAATGACCGGCAACAGTAAACGAACAAATGGCGCTTTTTTCCAAATTGGAATATGGTTGAATTTGCCCATATTGTTGATGCGTTAGTTTAAATAATTGGCTTTTCAATTTTAATCGAAGTCACGACTTTGAAACAAATTATGTTTGAAGATACATTTTTAATAATTTTATTTCGTATTGTTTAGATTTGTATCAAGGTATCTGCTCTGCAAACCAAAAAAATACCTGCGATTTTCTTCAAAATATTTTATTAAAAAAATAAATCAACATTTTTTTGAGCCAGACACAACAAATGCAGTTTGAAAATGCGTATTCTTTTTTGATGGGAAAATTAGAAAGCGAATTACCGCCATACCTGCACTATCATAATGCCCAACATACGAAAGATGTATTGGATGCCACTGAACGAATTGCAACAGCTGAAGGAGCTTCTGGCGATGAACTTACAATCTTAAAAACAGCCGCGTTGTTTCATGATTCAGGGTTCCTGGAAACCTACAGCGATCACGAAGAAATTTCGTGTGAAATGGCAAAAAAATGGTTGCCACAATTTGGCTATAATAAAGAGGAAATCGACAGAATTTGCCATCTTATTTTGGCTACTAAAATTCCGCAAACACCCGAAAATAAACTTGCGCAAATTTTATGTGATGCTGATTTATACTATCTCGGCACGAACAAATATTTTCTAAACTCTGATAAATTATATAAAGAATTGCATGAAGCGGGATTTGTAAAAAACCGTGAAGAATGGAGGAACGAAGAAATTAAATTTGTAGAAGGACACCATTATTTTACAAAAATTGCGCAGAAAAAATTAAATGCAGGACTAAAGGAAACGCTTTCCCAGCTTCGCCTTCGTGAGATCAAACAAAAAAGTGAAACAAAAAATTACCTGATTTATGATTGGATAAGTGACGCGATGTTTATTGTTGTTGGCGCAATTCTCGCGGCATTTGCTTTAAAAGGATTTCTGGTTCCCAATGGTTTTTTTGATGGCGGTGTCACCGGTATTTCTCTTTTGATTCATGAGCTATACAATTTTGATATTTCCTATGTGATCATGCTTGCCAATCTTCCATTTATCATCATTTGTGTTTATGCTATTAATGTTCAATATGCTTTGAAAACATTTTTTTGCATTTTATTGCTTGGATTTTGTCTATATTATTTCCCGCATTTCTCTGTTACAAGTGATAAATTACTGGTAGCAATTTTCGGCGGATTTTTCCTCGGAGCTGGAATTGGTTTGACAATGAGAGCTGGCTGTGCGATTGACGGAATTGAAATTCTCGCACTTTACACGTGGAAAAAAACAAGCTTTACAATCACCGAAATTATTCTTGCAATTAATATTCTCATTTTCGGAATAGCTGCTTTTCGTTTTGGAATTGAAGTCGCTTTATATTCCATGCTTACTTATTTTACGGCGACAAAAACCGTTGATTATGTGGTAGAAGGATTGGAAGCTTATGTGGGCGTTACGATCATTTCAGGCAAAAGCGAAATTATCAAAGACCGTCTTGTAAACGAGATGGGACGCGGAATCACGATTTACAAAGGCGAAAGAGGATACCTGCCAGGGAAATTTGATCTTCACGCTGATTGCGATATTATTTTTACCGTTATCACCAGGCTGGAAATCAGAAAACTTAAAAACCTGGTGAGTGAAATTGATCCACGGTCATTTGTTTTTGCAAGCACCATCAAAGAAGCGTCGGGAGGAATTATCAAGCGGCGACATATACATTAGCAGAATTAAAAAATCGGCTTATTTATTCGTTTACTATCCTCAGCTTTGCATAATTCAGCATGATTTTCTTCTCGCCGTTATGTTCAAATTTTACAGTTGCAATCGGATTGTGTGCTGCTCCTTCCATCTTAATTACTTCACCAAATCCAAATTTTTGATGTTCAATTCTTTGTCCCGCTTGTAGATTGCTAGTGTCACTCGGAGCAAAATTTGGAGAAGGAACATGTTCCTTCACTTTTACCACGGGTGGAGAAACCATGTACGCAGGCTTTTCAGGTTTTGATTCACGGGGTGAGTTATATGCCGGATATTTTGGTTTGTCAAAAGCGTTCCAGTAATTGTTTTGATTATTGCGCATATTTCCTCCGGCAAAAGATTTGTCAATTTGTTCGGATGGCAATTCGTCAATAAAACGGCTTGGTTCATTTTGAGTAAGATTTCCAAAACGATAACGATTGTTGGCATAAGTAAGCCACAATCTTTTCTTAGCTCTTGTGATGGCTACATAAAACAATCTTCTTTCTTCTTCCAGTTCTTCCCTGGTATTGATTGCCATTGCATTTGGAAACAATGTTTCTTCAAGTCCGCCAACAAATACCACCGGGAATTCCAATCCTTTTGCGGCATGGATCGTCATTAATTTTACCACATCACTTTGGCCTTTGTCTTCATCAGCATCGGTCAATAAAGTAATTTGTTGCAAATAACTTCCGAGACTTTTATCAAGCAATTCTCCATCTTCTGTGGGCGTTTCAGTAAATTCTTTTATAGAGTTTAATAACTCCTGCAGGTTTTCATAACGCGCAAGACCTTCGGTAGTTTTATCGTTAAAAAGTTCTTTTACAATGCCGGTTTGTTTCCCAACAATTATCGCAAGGTCATAAGCGTTTCTCTTTTGTAATTCGCTTTGAAACATTTTGACCATGATCACAAAACTGTTGATCACTTCCAATGTTGAAGCTCTGTAACCAAACTCAGCGGCACGTTCCAGCACATTCCAAAAGGATACGTTATTTTCATTTGCCAAAAGAATCGCTTTTTCAATCGAAGTTTTTCCGATTCCTCTTGCAGGATAATTGATAATTCTTTTCAGCGCTTCTTCATCATTTGGATTCACGATAACACGCAAATAGCTCAGAAAATCTTTTACTTCTTTCCTTTGATAAAACGAAATGCCGCCATAAATTCTGTAAGCGATATTCATGCGGCGAAGGCTTTCTTCAAAGCTTCGGCTTTGTGCATTGGTGCGATATAAAATGGCGAAGTCACTGTTGCGATAATGGTTTCGTAATTTTTGCTCCTGTATGGCATCGGCTACATATTTTCCTTCGTCGTTATCGGTCGCGGTCCTGACTAAATTTATTTTTTCGCCTTCATTGTTGCTGGTCCATAATTTTTTGGGAATCTGGCCTTTGTTGTTCGCAATAACCTTATTGGCAACATGCAAAATATTTTGTGAGCTGCGATAATTTTGCTCAAGCATCACCACTTTTACTTCATCGTAATCTTTTTGAAACTGCAGAATATTTTCAATTGTTGCACCGCGAAAACTATAAATACTTTGAGCGTCATCGCCCACCACAGCAACGTTTTCATGCATTGCACCTAATAATTTTATGATCTGGTATTGCGAAGTATTCGTATCCTGGTATTCATCGATCATGATGTATTTAAACTTGCGCTGATACTTGCTCAGGCTTTCAGGATGTGTTTTCAGTAATTGATAAAATTTCAACAAAAGATCATCAAAATCCATCGCGCCGTTTTTGAAACAGCGGTTGCAATAAGAAGCATAAATTTGACCAATCAAAGGGCGATTGGCCCGCATATCTTCCTGCTGCAAACCATAATCGTTAATATATTCTTCCGGAGTGATCAAACTGTTTTTTGCACCGGAGATGCGGTTGTAAACGGTGTTAGGTTTATAATGCTTATCATCAAGATTCATTTCTTTGATCACTGTTTTCACCACGCTTTTGGCATCATCAGTATCATAGATGGTGAAATTTCTCGGATAGCCGAGCTTATCAGCTTCAGCTCTTAAAATCCGTGCAAAAACAGAGTGAAAAGTTCCTATGTAAAGATTTCTTGCGTCATTATTTTCTAAAATGTGGGTAACTCTTTCTTTCATTTCAGCAGCAGCTTTGTTCGTAAAAGTGAGTGCTAAAATTTGGAAAGAATCTACGCCTGTCGCCATCAGGTGAGCGATCCTGGTAGTTAAAACTTTGGTTTTCCCGCTTCCTGCGCCAGCCACGATCATTATGGGCCCGTCGCGATGAAGAACCGCTTCGCGTTGCGCCTCATTCAAACCCTGTAAATATTCCTGCATTTGGCAAATTTACGAAAAGAGAAGGCGAGCTAAGGGCGATGTTAATAATTTTTAATTAAAGTTTTGAAAGCTAAGCTGGCTCTGATTTAGCACCGAATTCTTTTTCGACATTTTCTTAAATCTGAAGCTCAAAAAAACGGCTGAAAAAGTTAAACCTGCAATGAAACCGGTCCAGATTCCGGCAGCGCCCATTTTGAAATAAAAAGCAAGAAGACAACCGACAGGAATTCCGATCGCCCAGTAAGCGATCAAAACAAAAACGGTTGGAATTTTTACATCTTTTATTCCGCGTAATAATCCGGCGCTAACCGCCTGTGTGCTGTCTGAAATTTGAAACAAAGCAGCGAATAAAAGCAAATATGCTGCCATCAAAACCACTTCTTTATCATCATTGAAAATATAAGGCAATTGATGCCGGAATAGAATAAAAATCATGGCGCAGATTGATCCATAGATCAACGCCATCATAATGGTGCTTTTGCCGATGTCAGCAATTGCATTGCGATCATTTCTCCCAAAAGCATTACTGACGCGAATTGATCCGGCCTGCGACAATCCCATCGAAACCATAAAAGTTAATGAAGCAAGGCTCAAAGCGATTTGGTGCGCCGCTTGTTCTACAGCTCCTATCGTTCCGATCAGGATGCCGGAAATCGCAAAAGCGCCGGCTTCCATCGTAATTTGAAAACTACTAGGAATGCCGATGTGCAGCAGTTCTTTAATCGTTTTTGATTTTAATTTCCACACTTCGGTTCTTGCAGCAATGTAGTTGGTAAAAGTCCGGTGATATAAAATAATCAGTGCAAGAACTACGAAAATAAAAATTCGCGTGATCAAAGTGCCAAGGCCCGCGCCCATTAATTCCAACCTCGGAAAGCCCCAGTTTCCGTAAATGAAAAGCCAGTTTAAAAAAGCATTCAAAGGCAAAGCCGATAAAGAAAGGATCATCGCAGTTTTTGTAAACTCCAATCCATCTGTAAACTGTTTCAGCGAAAGAAACAGCAACATCGGAATGACTGACCAACCCATGATTTGCAGATAAGGCAATGCAAGCCGCGCCACTTCTGCATCCTGCCCGAGATGAAATAAAATATTTTTGCTCAGTTCAATGGCAAGCGAAATGACGACCGCTGAAATGGCACAAAGCCAGAATCCATTGAACAAATAATGGCTTACTAATTTTCTATCTTTTCTTCCATGAGCCATCGATACCATTTGTGAAACAGAAATAGTAATTCCGATTCCAAAAACGTAAGGAATGTTGATCACGCTCATCACCAAAGCCGCTGCCGCAAGCTGTTTGTAGCCAACAGCGCCCACCATCGCCGTGTCAATGATGCCAAGCATCATTTGAGCTACTTCTCCCAGAATTATAGGAAAAGCAAGTTTTAATGTTCTTTTTGCTTCGGTGATCAACATGAAGTTTCCGGCTTAAATTTTTTTCGAAAAATGTTTGCGAAGGTAAAGAAGAAAGCCGGTGTAGAGGAAGGGTTTTAAGAAAATAAAAATGGAATTATTTGATTCACTTTTCTTGATTGACAATCATACCATACACATAAAGCAGTTTGTTTTCTTCATTGATTTTGCTTAATTGTTTAAAAAGAAGAAGGCGTTAATATCGTTAATGCTACTTAACGTTAAAAAATACAAAAGGACTCCTATTTCAGAAATCCTTCAATGTTAAGTGTTTCACTTTTGTGGGCCCACCAGGACTTGAACCTGGGACCACCTGATTATGAGTCAGGTGCTCTAACCAACTGAGCTATAGGCCCAAAATATTCTTAATGATAAAAATTTAATCACAAAGAGTATTTTTTAAGGTCTGCAAAAATAGAAAAATTCGCCAAGTCGGCAGAAATATTTTTCTTTGGATCATGGAAAAAATTGAAAATGTCATTTTTGATCTTGGCGGTGTTATTCTTGACGTCGATTACAATCTTACACGGGCGGCTTTTGAAAAACTGGGCGTCACAAATTTCGATGAAATGTATTCGCAGGCGCATGCCAACCAATTGTTTCAAAAATTAGAAACAGGCAAAATCAGCGAAGCAGAATTTTATAAAAAATTAAACGAATCTACCGGCCTTCATCTTTCAGAAGAGGAAATTAAAAAAGCGTGGAATTCAATGCTGCTGTCGTTTCGCGAAGGAAGCCTTCGGTTTTTGGAAAAGATCCGGTCAAAATATAAAGTCTATCTTTTGAGTAACACGAACGTGATTCACTGGAATTCTTTTAAGGAAAATTTTCATTCAAAAGAAAGAAGCAAAACGTTCGAAGCGTATTTTGACAAAGCTTTTTATTCCTTCAAAATGGGATTAAGAAAACCGGGCGAAGCAATTTTTCATCAGGTGATCAAAGAATTACAAATTGATCCTGCAAAAACGGTTTTTATCGATGATTCTGTTCAAAACATTGAAGCTGCAAAAAAAGCAGGATTGCAAACGATACTTTTAACGCCGGATTTAAAAATAGAAGATTTGAATTTGTAAGAAAAAGAATCTCTTTTATTTGTTCTTTTACTGCAACGTTATTTTACTTCTTCAAAATCAATATAATCGCCTTCTTTTTGCACTGGTTTTTCTGGTGTGGGTTGAGATGGCTGCTGACGCTGCTGAAATTGATTCATGTTTTGCTGCATCTTATCCTGCATTTCTCCAAACTGCTGTTTTATCTTTTTGGAAGATTCATAGACAGGAATAATAAAATCAAAAATGAATTTGTATAAAAGATATAATAAAAAAAGTTCGGCTGCGAGTCTGAAAATGTTCATTCAACAAAAATAAATGTTTTAAATCAATCGGCTTTACCGCTGAACCAAATTTGCGTTCAAAAATTTGTTAATGAATTGGCTTTTGAGAAACATAATTTGGAGTGTAACTCTTTATTGTCTTATCTTTGCACTCGCAAATGATTAGTGAAGGGAACGGAAGCGTTCCCTTCTTCTATTTTCAAAAGATTCAAAAAAATGAGCTCATCAGCAGAACAGGAGAAGATTGAAGAATTTGTAAAAAATTTTATTGAAAAATCACCGGATCTATTTCTGATAGAAGTAAAAATTGCTCTGGGAAATAAGGTTACGGTTTTGTTAGATGGCGATAAGGGAATTACGATTGACAATTGCACAGCGATCAATAAAGCGCTGTACAAGTTTATCGAAGAAACCGGGCTTTTTGGAAATAGTAATTTTTCGCTGGAAGTTTCTTCCTTTGGTGTTGACAGGCCTTTGCAATTAGTAAGGCAATACAAAAAGAACATCGGAAGAACGCTTGAAGTGGTTTTAAAAGACGGAAGCCGGTTAGAAGGAAAACTTACGGATGTAAATGACGAGCAAATTGTCATTGAAGAAAAAACCGGCAAAGGAAATAAAGCGACAACAAAAACAACAACAATATTATTGAATCAGATAAAGCACGCCACCGTGCTGATAACTTTTTAAAATACCAGTATGGCAAGTATCAATTTAATAGAATCCTTTCAGGAATTCAAAGAAGCAGAAAATATAGACAGGCCTACTTTGATGAAAGTGATGGAAGATGTCTTTAAAACGCTCATCCGCAAAAAATACGGATCTGATGAAAATTTTGACGTGATCGTAAATGACCAAAAAGGTGACCTTGAAATATTTCGTCGTCGTACGATCGTTGAAGATGATGATCTCTATAACACACTTACAGAAATTGAATATAAAGACGCGATAAAAATAGAACCCGACTACCAGGTTGGCGAAGAATTGTATGAAGAAGTGGACATTCAGAAAGAGTTTGGAAGAAGGGCGATTCTTGCCGGAAAACAAACACTGGCAAGTCGTATCAACGATCTGAAGAAAAATATTCTGATCAAAAAATATGAAGACAGGATCGGCGAAATAATCACCGGCGAAGTTTACCAGGTTTGGAAAAAAGAAATTTTATTGCTGGATGAAGAGGGAAACGAAATGCTTCTTCCAAAGTCTGAGCAAATTCCTTCTGATTATTTTAAGAAAGGCGAAACCATTCGTGCAGTGGTTAAAAATGTGGAGCTAAAAAATAACCAGGCAGTAATTATTGTTTCAAGAACAGATAATTCTTTCCTTGCTAAATTGCTGGAAATTGAAGTTCCTGAGATTTTTGATGGTCTTATTGTTATCAAAAAAATCGTTCGCGATCCCGGAGAAAGAGCAAAAGTTGCGGTGGAAAGTTTTGATGATCGTATTGACCCGGTTGGTGCATGTGTGGGTATGAAAGGAAGCCGCATTCATGGGATTGTGCGCGAATTAAAAAATGAAAATATTGATGTAATTAATTGGACCAATAATATTCAATTGCTGATCCAGCGTTCGCTTACTCCTGCTAAAATTACCAGTATGGAAGTGGATACGGAAGCAAAACACGCGAGTGTTTACCTGAAACCAGACCAGGTTTCTCTGGCAATTGGCCGCAGAGGCGTAAACATTAAACTTGCCTGCGAACTGACAGGTTTGGAAATTGATGTATTCCGTGACAATGAAGGCGAAGTGGAAGAATATGATGTGGATCTGGACGAATTTGCAGATGAATTGGAAACATGGGTGATCGATGAACTAAAAAAAGTTGGTTGCGATACAGCGAAAAGCGTGTTAGACTTGTCTGATGAAGAACTGGAACGCAGAACTGATCTTGAAAAAGAAACAATCGCCGAAGTTAAAAAGATTTTGAAAGAAGAATTTAGCAACGAATAAATTGAAATCAATATTGGTTTCCGGGGATTTAATTTAAAAAAATAAAAAAGTTACTTCTATACGGAGTAGTAAAGTTTAATGGCAGAAATAAATACACCACGGTTGATGGCTGCGGCCAGAGAGTTTAATATAGGCACAAGTACTTTAATAGACTTTTTGGTATCGAAAAATTTTAGCACCGATGATTTGAAGCCTACTTCAAAGCTTTCGGAAGAGATGTACCGTGTATTGCAGGTAGAGTTTCAGCCGGATAAAGTGGCGAAACAAAAAGCGGAACAGATCGATCTTCCTAAAAATACACCTACAGATAATAAGAAAAGAAAAGACGAACAAGATCTTTCTTTTACGAAAAAAGAAACAGCAAAACCAGTAGTAAAAGAAGAAAAACAAGAGGAAATAAAACCGGAAGAAACTGTTGCAGAAAAAGTGCCCGAAGCGCCTAAAGAAGAAGCCGCACCGGTTAAGGAGATAAAGGAAGAAAAGAAAGAAGCAAAAGAAGAAATCGCTGCTGCAGAACCTGTTCAGGAAGTGACAAAAATTGAAGTGCCTGAAGTAGAAGGATTGAAAATTGTAGATAAGATTGATCTGAGCACAATAGATTCTTCCGTAAGACCAAAAAAAGATTCGAAGAAAAAAGAATCAAAAGGAAAAATAAAAGGAGTTATTGATAAGCCCGGGGAAATTGTTCCGGAAGAAACTGTTGAAGAAAAAACCGCAGTTGAAACTGAAAAGGAAGCGCCGGTAATAACCAATATTAAGGCAGTAAAACTGGAAGGTCCGAAAATAATGGGCAAAATTGAATTGCCTGTTAATAACGATACGCGTCCAAAACCCGCCGATGAAAGACGTAAACGCAAGCGCATCATTGTTGAAAAGAAGCCGTCAGGAAATCATCAGCCAGGAGCGCATACTCCTCATCCAAACAATCAAAGGCCTCATGGTGCACCAAACCGGCCGGGAGCCATGCCGCAGGGAAGATTTAACCGTAACGCTCCTCAAATAAGGCGTGAGGAAAAAGAAATTGATCAAAAAGAAATTCAGGATAAGATCAAGGAAACTCAGGCAAAACTTGCCGGAGCCGGAGGAAGAGGAAAAAGCCTTAAAGCAAAATATCGCAAACAAAAAAGAGAAGAAGCAGCTGAAAACCTCGGCGAAGAAACAACAGATAATAAGTTGCAGGTAACAGAATTTATTTCTGTCAGTGAATTTGCAAATCTGATGGACGTAAGTTTTGCAGATGTGATTAGCAAATGTATGAGCCTTGGCATCATGGTTTCTATCAACCAAAGGCTGGAAGCAGATGTGATAGAACTGGTTGCCAGCGAATTTAATTATGAAGTAGAATTTATTGACATCGATAATCAACAGGACGTTGAGGAAGAGGAAGAAGAAGAAAATGAAGAGGATTTGGTGCCTCGTTCGCCAATCGTTACTATCATGGGGCACGTTGATCATGGTAAAACTTCTTTGCTCGACTATATTCGCCACGCTAATGTAATTGCCGGTGAAGCAGGTGGAATTACACAACATATCGGAGCTTACGAAGTAACTGTAAAAAATGGACGCGCGATTACATTTCTTGATACACCGGGACACGAAGCGTTTACCGCTATGCGTGCGAGAGGTGCAAAAGTAACCGACCTCGCTGTGATCGTAATTGCCGCTGATGATGCCGTAATGCCTCAAACCAAAGAAGCCATTTCTCATGCTCAGGCGGCTGACGTGCCGATGGTTTTTGCCTTAAATAAAATTGATAAAGAAGGCGCTAATCCTGAAAAAATAAAGGAACAACTGGCGCAAATGAATATTCTTGTTGAAGACTGGGGAGGAAAATATCAAAGCCAGGAAATCAGCGCCAAATCAGGATTGAATGTCGATGAATTACTCGATAAAGTATTGTTGGAATCTGATCTGTTGGAATTAAAAGCGAATCCTAAAAAAATCGCCAGCGGAACCGTAATTGAAGCTTCCCTCGATAAGGGGCGTGGCTATGTTGCTACCATTTTAGTTCAGAACGGAACTTTAAACCAGGGAGATCTTTTGGTTTCCGGTCAATATTATGGCCGTATCAAGGCAATGTTTAATGAACGTAACCAACGCGTAACAACTGCGCCGCCATCGACACCTGTTTTAATTCTTGGTTTGAACGGCGCTCCGCAGGCGGGTGAGACTTTCAAAGTCTTTAATGACGAATCCGAAGCAAAAGAAACTGCCAACAGAAGGGCGCAAATCCTTCGTGAGCAAGGGATCCGCGCTAAAAAACATATCACTCTTGATGAGATAGGCCGTCGTCTTGCGTTAGGCAATTTCAAACAATTAAACCTGTTGATTCGCGCCGACGTGGATGGATCTGTAGAAGCATTGAGCGATTCATTACAGAAACTGAGCACCGAGGAAATTGCTGTAAGCGTGGTTCACCAGGGCGTTGGACAGATCACAGAAACTGACGTAATGCTCGCAACTGCCTCAGATGCAGTCATCATCGGATTTAATGTTCGGCCTTCATTGCAGGCTTCCAGACTTGCGGATCACGAAGGCGTTGAAATAAAAACTTATTCCATCATTTATGACGCTATTGACGAAGTGAAGAGTGCAATGGAAGGAATGTTGGAGCCGAAGATCCAGGAAAAAGTTTTGGGTATTGCAGAAATAAAGGAAACTTACAAATTCGACAAAGCTACTGTTGCAGGATGTATGGTAGTTGAAGGAAAGATCGCAAGAAATAATCGTGTTCGTTTGGTAAGAGACGGAATTATCATTCATACAGGTGAACTCGGAAGTTTGAAACGATTTAAAGATGATGTGAAAGAAGTGAATAACAATATGGAATGCGGTATGACCCTGAAAAATTATAACGACCTGAAAACCGGCGATATGATTGAAGCGTTTGAAGAAATTGAAATTAAAAGAACGCTCTGATTGCAAAATCCTGGGTTCTTTTAACAAAAGTGTTCCAACTTTTAACTTTCAAAAAAAATAAAGAAAGATTTACCACCGTATTTTTGGCGACACATTTACAAAAGCCTAAGCGTGTCGGCATCTCAATACAAAAACTTCTGATGAAAAAAATCGTTTTATTTCTTTGTTTACTGGCCTTTACATTCATTTCATTTGCACAAACTAAGAAAGTAGTTGCAGATAAGATCATTGCCACCGTTGGTGATAAGATCATTTTGAAAAGTGATATTGACAATGCCATTCTTGATTATCAGCGACAGAATAAAGAAGTTCCGGCAAATGCCGCTTGCCTTCTTCTGCAACAGTCACTTGCCGTAAAAGCTTTGGTACTGCAGGCTGAAAGAGATTCTTTGCCTGTTTCTGAAGATCAGATCAATGGAGAAATTGACAATAGGATCCGCTATTTTATCAGTCAGTACGGATCGAAAGAAGTGTTGGAACAAGTGGCGGGGAAAACGGTTTATCAATTAAAAGAAGAATTCAAACCTATTATAAGAGACCAGAAACTGGCAGCCGCAGAAAGGGATAAAATAGTTGCTGATGTAAGAATTACGCCAAATGAAGTGGAAGATTACTATTCAAAAATTCCAAAAGACAGTCTTCCGTTTTATGAATCACAACTGGAAGTTGGGGAAATTGTTATTTATCCAAAACCCAGCCGCGACCTGGAAAATTATGCCATCGATCAATTGAAAGAATACAAAAAAGAAGTGGAAGATGGAAGCAAAAAATTTGAAGTGCTTGCTTCACTTTTTTCTGATGATCCGGGGACAAAAGAGAATGGGGGATTAATGGAAATCAACCGCAACCAAAAAGATATCGATCCTACTTTTTTGGCAAAAGCTTTTAGTCTGAAAGATGGCCAGATTTCAAGCGTTTTTAAATCAAAGTTCGGTTATCATATCATCCAGATGGTTAGCAAGCGTGGCGACGATGCAACTATCAGGCATATTTTAAAAGTGCCCCAGGTAAGTTCTATCGAAGTGAACCAGACGAAGCAAAAACTGGATTCCATCAGAACACTGTTGGAAAATGGAACGCTTAAATTCGGGGAAGCAGTTTCAAAATACAGTGAGGACGATAACAGCAAATTCACCGGCGGTCGCTTAACTGCTCCTGATAATAGTACGCTTATAACAATTGATGATATCCATGATAAAGACCTTGCTTTACTGCTTCCAACGCTGAAAGTTGGCGAGTTTTCTCAGCCAACAGAATTTGCTGATCCTTATACCGGCAAAAAAGCAGTAAGGATTGTTGAAGTATTAAGCAAAACAGAACCTCATCGTGAAAACCTGAAAGACGATTATGATAAAGTAGCTCAACGCGCGTTGGAAGAAAAAAAGAACGCAGCTTTGGATGAATGGTTTAATAAAAAAATTCCTACTTTTTATGTAAATATCGATCCGCAATATGCTACTTGTCCTGAAGTGTCAAAATGGGTTGAAAATCGTTCCTCAACGGCTAATAAATAACGGCGATTTTTACAGTAAACTGAGAAATAAATTCAATTCTTCTTTCGGAAAAGAGGAGAATTGAAACAATAATCGCAGGATTGTTTTTGTTTTACATTTGCTTTTATGTCAATCAGCGTTTCCAACCTTACAAAAATTTATGGCGAGCAAAAAGCGGTAAATGATATTTCATTTGCTATCGGCAATAATGAAATTGTTGGTTTTTTAGGCCCTAATGGCGCCGGAAAATCAACAACGATGAAAATTGTTACCGGATATATTACTGCTGATTCTGGTAATGCTGTGGTGAACGGCATTAATGTAAATGCAGATCCCTTGGAAGCTAAAAAACAAATAGGTTATTTGCCGGAGGGAAATCCGCTTTATTATGAAATGTACGTTCGTGAATATCTGCAATTTATTGCCGGAATTCATGATCTGAAAACTGCCGTAAAAAAAAGAATTGAAGAAGTGATTGACCTGACAGGTTTGCGACCTGAAAGTAATAAAAAAATCGGGCAGTTGAGCAAAGGATATAAACAAAGAGTTGGCCTTGCGGCCGCCTTGATTCATGATCCGAAAGTATTGATTCTGGACGAGCCTACCACCGGCCTTGATCCCAATCAGATCATTGAAATAAGGCAATTAATTAAAGATTTGGGAAAGAATAAAACCGTTCTTTTTTCATCGCATATTTTGCAGGAAGTAGAAAGCATTTGCGACAGAATTATCATCATCAACAAAGGAAATATTGTTGCAGATGATACGCTGGTGAATCTTCAATCTGCTAATAAAAATTCTCATGTTGTGTTGGTTGAATTTTATCGAAATGTAGATTCTGAATTATTAAAAAATTTGCCGGGAATTGATAATATTGAACAAAATCAAAATCAATATTTCATACAAACTTCTGATCCTGAAAAAGTGAAAAAATTGCTGCTCGAATTCAGTTTGAAAAACAACCTGGACATTCTTTCTTTACAAACTAAAAGCCAGAGCCTCGAAGAAGTTTTCAGAAACCTGACGGCTTAAGAATTCGTGCCTTCTGCTTCTTTTTCCTTTTCAACAAATCAAACCATTATTTTTGTTTAAAAAAATGAGACGCTCTCTTTTCATTCCAATTTTCATGTTATTTTCTTTACCACTATTTGCCCAGGATATTTCCGGCGACTGGAACGGAAATATTGATGTGAACGGAACACAGATTCCGATTGTGTTTCATTTTACAAAAGACGCTTCCGGAAATATTTCCGGGAAATGGGACAGCCCAAAGCAAAACGCGATGGGATTGCCTTTCAGCTCAATGGATGTAAATGCAGACAGCATACATCTGGGCATTACAATGATCAACGGATTTTATCGCGGAAAGTTTGTGAACGAGGATTCGATTACAGGAATATGGAATCAAAACGGGCATGAGCTTCCATTAAATTTTGCAAGAGCAAAAGGAAATTCTGAGGAAATAGAAACTGCTTCTGTTTATCCAAACGAAAAGGAAATTGCCATTACTTCAGCAGCAGGAACAAAACTTTATGGAACGCTATTATCGAAAAATAATCAGCAAAAGATTGCGATCATTGTTGCGGGTTCCGGCCCAACAGACAGAAATGGAAACAGCACTTTAGCTGTCGCAACCAATGAATATCAAATGCTGGCCCATTCGCTCGATTCTCAAAATATCGCAACATTCAGGTATGACAAACGCGGCATTGCCAAGAGCGCTGTCGCTAATTTCAAAGAAAGTGATCTTGTTTTTGAAGATTACGTAAAAGACGCGGAAGAAATTTTTGATTATTTGCATGATACACTTGGATTTAAAGACATTTATTTCATTGGCCACAGCGAGGGTTCGTTGATCGCGATGCTTGCTTCTGAAAAAAAGAATGTGAAAGGATATATTTCCATTGCCGGGGCTGGCCGCCCGATTGATGTTATTCTGGAAGAGCAAATGCAAAAACAACCTTTGCCCGATTCAGTAAAGCAACAAATACCGGTGATTTTTAAACAACTAAAACAAGGAAAAGAAGTGAATGATTTTCCTGAAATGCTGGCGCCTTTTTTTAGAAAATCCATTCAGCCCTACATGATTTCGTGGCTAAAATATTCTCCCGAAAATGAAATAAAAAAATTGAAATGTCCTGTTTTGATTATCCAGGGCGGCTGTGATATACAGGTACAAATTGTGGATGCGACAAATCTTCACAAAGCCAATAAAAAAAGTGATTTGGACATTATTCCAAACATGTCGCACACGTTAAAAAATGCAGGAAAAGATTGTGTGGATGAAAATAAAACTTATACAGACGGATCAATGCCGGTTGATCAAAAATTGGTAGAGGATATTGTAAAATTTATTGCGAAGTAAGTTAAGAATCCTTCTCTTTCAGCAAAGTAGCAATATCTTTCTCTAATCTTGCAATCTCATCTTTTTTCAAACCGTCATAAATTCCACGAACTCTTTTTTGCTTATCGACCAAAGCAAAAAATTGTGTGTGAATAAAAGCTTCTTTTATATTCTCGCTGTTATTTTTATCATTATCCAACAAGTAACTTTGGCGGGCCATTTTGTACAAAGAGTCTTTGCTTCCTGTTACAAAATACCATTTGGCGGCATAATTTGGATTGCTTCCAACCATCTTTTCTTCGTACTTTTTTAATAAAGGAACAGAATCTGTTTCAGGCATCGAAGTGTGGGAAATGATGGCGAAATCCTTGTCATTTTTAAATTGATCATACACGTCTTTCATGTTGAAATTCATTTTCGGGCAAATGCCTTTGCAGGTCGTAAAAAAATATTCCGCGACATAAACTTTTCCATCAATATTTTTTTGGGTTACGGTTTGTCCATTCTGATCGGTAAATGAGAAATCCTGCACATAGCTCATCACGGGCAGTTCCACATCAAAAAATCCTTTAGTAAAAGAAAGCAAAATATAAAATGTAGAGATGAGAAGTACAAAGAAAATTGAGTAAAAAATTATTTTCTTTTTCATTTCGCAAAGGTAGGGATGAAAGCTGAATGGCGAATGCTAAAAAACTGAAAGCAAATTCAATTTCATTAATTTTACACACTAAAATATTTTTTTATGGGTGAAAACTTGTATGATTTTGGAATGATCGGCCTTGGTGTAATGGGTAGCAATCTTCTGCTGAATATGGCGGATCACGGATTTTCTGTGGTTGGCTTTGATAAAAATCCTGACAAAACGAAAGCGTTTGAAGAGGCAGCTACAGAAGGGACAACAGTAAAAGGGGTGAATACTTTAGAAGAGATGGTAGCGAAATTAAAAACGCCCCGGAAGATGATGATGCTTGTGCCTGCAGGAAAACCGGTAGATAGTGTGATAAACGATCTGAAACCTTTGTTACAAAAAGGCGATATTATTATAGATGGAGGAAACTCTCATTACACGGATACCTTAAGAAGAATTGCCGAATTAAAAGATGCAGGTTTTCATTTTATGGGAATGGGAATTTCGGGTGGCGAAGAAGGCGCGAGAAAAGGTCCGAGCATTATGCCGGGCGGCGATAAGGAAGCGTATGAAGAAGTAGCGCCGATCTTAAAAGCAATTGCTGCAGAAGTGAATGGCGAGCCTTGTGTTGGATACCTGGGACATAATGCTGCAGGGCATTATGTAAAAATGGTTCATAACGGAATTGAATATGCCATCATGCAGTTGATCAGCGAATGTTACGACGTGATGCATCACGGATTAGGACTTTCTTCAGAAGAACTGGAACAGGTTTTTAAAGACTGGGATAGCGGAGACATGAAATCATTTTTGCTGGAAATAACCGCTGTTATTTTTGCGAGAAAAGATGAAAACTACGACCGCTATTTGTTAGATATGATTTTGGACAAAGCGGGTGCAAAAGGAACGGGAAAATGGACTTCGCAGGAAGGACTTGATCTTCCAATGCCAATACCAACCATAGATTCAGCGGTTATGATGCGCAATCTTTCTTCATTGATCGACGAAAGAAAAGAAGCAGCAGAAATTTATAAAACCGATCCAAAGAAAATAGATGTTGACAAAAAAGAATTGATTAATCAACTAAAAGACGCTTTATATTTTTCTACTTTAATCAGCTATGCCCAAGGTCTTGCAATGCTAACGGTTGCTTCATCAGAATTAAAAATGGATATTCCTTTGCCGGAAGTGGTAAGCGTTTGGCGTGGCGGTTGCATTATTCGTTCTGCCATGTTGGATACGTTTAAAAAATCGTATCAGCAGGATTCGAATTTGAAAAATTTATTGCTTGATAAAAATATCGCCGGGCTTTTGCAGCAAAAAGAATCAGCGCTTCAAAAAGTAGTTTCGCTGGCGGCTTTAAACAATTATCCGGCTGCAGGATTGATGGCATCTTTAAATTATTTCAATGCGTATCGCAGAAGATTGTTACCAACGAATCTGATACAGGCGCAGCGTGATTTTTTTGGCGCTCATACCTATCAAAGAACCGATAAAGAAGGAATTTTTCATACCGTTTGGGAAGAAGAAGTAAGAAAGGCACAAGAGGAAAAGTGATCGTTTAAAAAAGTAAATAATTAAATAGTAAACCAAGAAATAATTCGATTTTTTATTTCTTTTTAAAAATAAACGAGAGGATTTCAGCAAAAAAATAAAAAATTAAAATCAGCAGAATGTTAGATTATAAAAAATTACCACCAACAGTGCTTTTCATCTTCGGTGGCAGCGGCGATCTGAATTACAGGAAATTAAATCCTGCATTGTACAATCTTTTTTTGGATAATGCGATGCCTGATCACTTCAGCATTGTTGGCATTGCACGTTCCCCTTATTCTGATGAAGAGTATAAAAAACACCTGAAAGAAGGAATTGACAATTTTTCGAGGATAAAAGATTCCAATGGAAAGTGGAAGGAATTTGCGAAGCATATCAGTTATATTCAAATGGACGTAAATGATCCAAAGGCATATGAAAAGCTGGCAACAATTGCGAAAGATAAAGAAGCAGAAGCCGGTGTTCATCCAACGGTTGTTTTTTATATGGCAGTGGCGCCGCAACTGGTTCCTGAAATTGTAAAACACATTGGGAACATGGAAGTTTGCCGCGACACAAAATGCTCCCGGATTGTGGTAGAAAAACCTTTTGGACATGATCTGCAAAGTGCGATTGAAATGAACAAAATGCTTCGCGAGTATTTTGATGAAGAACAGATCTACAGAATTGATCACTATTTGGGAAAAGAAACGGTTCAGAATATTCTTGCTTTGAGATTTGCCAATGCTTTGTTTGAACCATTATGGAACCGCCATTATATTGATCATGTGCAAATAACTGCCGCTGAAACCGTAGGTGTGGAAGGCCGCGGGGGATATTATGAAACTTCCGGAGCGCTGAGAGATATGATTCAAAACCATATTTTACAATTGCTTTGTATGATCGCCATGGAAGCGCCTGTTTCTTTTGATGCCAATGAGATCAGGAATAAAAAAGTAGATGTGTTAAATGCGATTCGGAGAATTCCAAAAGATGAAGTACAGGATTATGCGGCGCGTGGGCAATATGGGCCCGGATGGATGCAGGGAGAAAAAGTTCCGGGTTATCGTGAGGAAACAAACGTGGATCCGAATTCGAATGTGGAAACATTTGCAGCAGTGAAATTTTATATTGACAACTGGCGCTGGGAAGGCGTTCCGTTTTACGTTCGTACGGGCAAAAGATTGCATGAAAAATCTACTGAATTAACGATTCAGTTCAAACCTGCTCCTGACTTTGCTTTTCCGAAAGAAGCGACTGAAACGTGGCGGCCGAACCGTTTATCCATCGGCATTTCTCCTGAAATGGACATTTGCCTCAGATTCCAGGCAAAGCGCCCGGGGCAGGCAATGGTTCTCAATCCGGTTGATATGGTCTTTAATTATGAAGATGCTTATAATGGCGAGGAGCCGGAAGCATATGAAACGCTTTTGTATGACGTGATGGATGGTGATGCCACTTTGTTTATGCGTGCCGACCAGGTGGAAGCGGCCTGGAAAGTAGTGATGCCGATAATGGAAATCTGGGGCGCGAGAAAGTCAATGGATTTTCCCAATTATTCTCCTGATTCATGGGGACCGGAAGATGCGGAAGCTCTTATTGCAAGAGATGGCCACAACTGGATTTCAATGCCTCCAAAAATAAAAAGAAGGGCGATGGAGCATACAAAAGTTACCGTTAAAGAAGGGGCAAAAGAAACTAAAAAATGAAGCTACACATTTTCAAAAATAAAGAGATCATGAGCGATAAACTCGCTGCCTGGATCAGCAATTATATTGCTGATACATTAACGCATCAGCAATTTTTTACGCTGGTTCTTTCGGGAGGTTCAACGCCAAAGCTTCTTTTTGAAAAATTAGCATCTGCAGAGTATTTGAATAAAATAGATTGGAAACGGCTCCAGATTTTCTGGGGAGATGAAAGAGTAGTTCCATTTACCGACGAGCGAAATAATGCAAAAATGGCTTTTGATATTTTGCTCGATCATATTGATATTCCCACCAATCAAATTCATGTGATGCGAACTGACATCGAACCAAATTTTGCTGTGGAAGAATATCGCAAGCTGCTTCATACTTTTTTTGATAATACCACCTTCAGCTTTGATCTTGTATTGCTCGGAATGGGCGATGACGGCCATACACTTTCATTGTTTCCAGGCTCACCAATTATTGAAGAACGTCAAAGCTGGGTAAATGCTGTTTACAATGAACAACAGGAAATGTACCGCATCACGTTGATGCCACTCATTGTAAATAAATCGCGAAGGATTGCTTTCATGGTTGATGGGTCAAAAAAGGCAAAAGTGCTGCAACAGGTGTTGGAAGGCGAATACATGCCTTCAAAATTGCCTGCACAAATTATTGTTCCTGTGGAAGGAGAGTTGCATTGGTTCCTTGATAATGCTGTTGCCAAAGATTTACACAGCCTTTAAATTCTTTTTAATTTTTGCTGTGATCAATGTATATTGAACCAAATAAATTTTTAAAAAAATTGAATGGTTCATTTGCCCAAACTGATAGCAGACCTTGCACTTATCCTGATAACAGGAGCTATCACTACTTTAATATTCCGCAAAATAAGACAACCGCTGGTTCTGGGTTATATTATTGCGGGATTTTTGGTAGGCCCACATTTGTCCATTACCCCAACAGTGGCTGATAATGAGAATATAAAAACGCTTGCAGAAATTGGTGTTATCTTTTTGCTCTTTTCTTTGGGGCTTGAATTTAGTTTTAAAAAGCTATTGCGTGTCGGGGGTGCAGCTTCTATTACCGCGTTGGTGGAAATTACTTTCATCACTATTTCAGGATATTTTGTTGCGCGTTGGATGAACTGGTCTTTTATGGATAGTTTGTTTCTGGGAGGTATGCTTGCCAGTTCTTCCACGACTATCATCATTCGTGCTTTTGACGAACTCGGAATCAAAACCAAACAATATGTTCGGGTGGTTTTTGGAGTTTTGGTAGTCGAGGATATTGTGGTGATCCTGCTGATGGTTTTGTTGTCAACAATGGCCGTTAGTAAAGAATTCCAGGGAATGGAATTATTATTTACCGTTACAAAATTGCTTTTCTTTTTGGCATTATGGTTTCTTACGGGCATTTTTCTTTTGCCTACTTTTTTGAAAAAAGCAAAGAAATTATTGGACGAAGAAGCATTATTAATTTTATCACTCGGGCTTTGCCTCGGAATGGTAGTAGTGGCAACACAGGTAGGGTTTTCTGCAGAATTAGGTGCTTTCATTATGGGTTCTATCATGGCAGAAACTACTTCCGCTGAAAGGGTTGAGCACCTCATCAAACCTGTGAAAGATTTGTTTGGTGCTGTTTTTTTTGTTTCTGTGGGAATGATGATCGATCCTTCTGCAATCATCGAATACCGATGGCCGGTTTTGTGGATCACGCTTCTTACATTGTTTGGAAAATTATTCAGTACAACGGTTGGCGCTTTGATTTCCGGGCAGCCCCTGAAACAATCGGTTCAGGTAGGAATGAGTATGGCGCAAATTGGTGAGTTTGCTTTTATTGTTGCTACTCTTGGCCTTTCTCTTGGCGTCATCAGCGATTTTCTTTTTCCGGTTGTCGTTGGAGCATCTGCCGTCACAACTTTTACCACGCCTTACATGATCCGCTTTTCTGAACCGGTTTATAATTTTATCCAACGCGTTCTTCCTCAAAAAATAATTACCAGGTTAAATAATTATTCTTCCAGCACACAACACATCCAGGCAGAAAGCAACTGGAAGGTAGTGATCAAATCTTATGTCAATATTGCCATCACCAATGGAATTGTTTTATTGGCGATTATCTTAATTTCTATCAATTTTTTAATTCCGTTTCTGAATAAAAATATTGCCGAACCAATAATTAAAAGTTTGGTAGGATTAGTAATTACTTTAGGCATCTCTGCCCCGTTTTTGTGGGCGTTGATGGCCAAAAAGCCCAATGGCACTGCATATAAAGAACTTTGGCTGGTTAGCAAATACAACCGCGGCCCCTTATTAATGTTAGAGATCGGAAGAAATATTCTTGGTCTTTTGCTGATTGGTTTTTGGGTAAATATGTTTTTCACCACAAAAGTGGCTTTACTGATCGCAGTGCCTGTTATCATTGTTGTTTTGCTTCTTTTTTCAAAAAGAATCCAGCAGTTTTATCAAAGAATTGAAGGGAGATTTTTGAGCAATCTGAATGCAAGAGAACGGATGGAAAATGAAAAAAAGGAAATTCAAAAACAGTTCAATCCGAAATCTGATCTTTCTCCCTGGGATGCGCACATGGTTGATCTTGAAGTAAATCCCCAGGCAGAATATATTGGAAAAACACTTGCCGAAATCGCGTGGCGTGAGCATTATGGAATTAATATTGCCTACATCAAACGTGGTGATAAGCTGATCTATGCGCCTGGAAGAAACAACCGGTTGTTGCCTTTCGACCATGTTGGAATTATTGCTACTGACGATCAAATGCAGATTTTCAAACCCGTTTTTGATACGGCAGAAAATGTAGAAAAAAAGGATCAGCACCTTGGTGATATTGTGCTTCAGAAAATTGTGGTTGACGAGCATAATCAGTTGAAGGGATTGAGTATCCGCAGTTCAAATATTCGCGAAAGAACAAATGGCCTGGTGGTAGGAATTGAAAGAAATAAAGAAAGAATTTTAAATCCTGGCTCAACTGAAATTTTCGAATGGGACGACATTGTCTGGATTGTTGGTGAAAGAAAAAAGATTCAAAAATTGAATTCTTTTTAATTGGAAAAACAATGTCAAACTTAAAAAGCTTTGTTTTTGAAAATCCGGAATTAGGTGTTTAATAAGCCTGATTCGATTCAAGACATGTACATAAAATAGGTAGAAAGATTAGGATACAACAAATCAAGGCACGTCTGTTTCATCGGAAATTAATCATAAATATGTTTTTGTAGGGTTTTCCTGCTGTTTAATAGGGTTCTTCCTGCTACCTTCTTGCTGCTTTCTTGCATACATGTTGCTGTGCTTAACTTTATGGCAGCAAGGGTTTAGCAAGGATTCAGCAAGAAAAGATATGATTTTTACGTTTTTTGTGGTTGACACTGATTAGATATTAAAGAGGGGCAAGAGTGTGTACTAATTATTTTTTTCAAGTTTTGTCGAAAAAATACTAGAGAGTAATCTTGTTATCAATCGCACCTTTCCTGTTGTTATTTGAGCACTTCCTGCCAATCCATCTTCAAAAGGAATTTGCTTATTGTGATCAGTTTTTAATTCAGAAATAAGATTCACTTTTGCCACATATCCGCTATCAGTTTTAGTAGATGAGACAGATGATAAAGTACCTCTTAAACTCCCAAACTCTTGATAAGGAAAAGCTTTAAATCTTATCAATACTGCCTGACCTTGTTTTATTTCGGAAAGATATTCCTGGGGTATAAATGCTTGAACATAGTATCCGGTATTTTTTCCTGGAATATTATAAGTAACAGGTTTAGAGGCTGTGATGTAAGACAGTTTTGCGGGTACAGAAACAATGTTTGGGTATTGCATATACCAACAAGCGATGAAAATAAAAACAAGTAGTAATATGAATATAACTGTGCCATTACGAATTAAAAAATCAGGTTTTCGGGAAATAAATTCCTGTACAGCTTCGCTTTGATTGGTAGATCGAAACTCTTTTGGATGAGAATTGAGGTGTTTAGACATTCTTGCCATTTGATCTTGTTAATTTCCTAATTCAAGTTGATTGCGAACAAGGTTATAATAGTTTCCTTTCAATGCTGATAACTCACTATGTGTTCCTTGTTCAATAATCTCACCATTATCTAGCACAACTATATTATCGGCATGTTTTACCGTGCTCAACCGATGGGCGACAACAACAACAGTCTTGCCTTTAAAAAATTTCTGCAAATTTTCTATTATTACTCTTTCGTTATTTGAGTCGAGAGCGTTTGTCGCTTCGTCAAAAAATATAAAAGAGGGATTTTTATAAACAGCCCTTGCTATTAATATACGTTGCCTCTGTCCTGCACTTATACCGTTTCCTTCAGATCCAATTATTGTATTAAACCCTGAAGGCAGTGATTCTATAAAAGGTAGAATACTTGCCATCTGACATGCATAAAGCAATTTGTCATAGTCAATATTATCATCCTTTTCATAATTAATATAATTGTCACTAACGGCGATATTTTTTGCAATGGAATCATTAAAAATGAACCCATCCTGCATTACGGTTCCACATAAACTTCTCCAATACCTTGGACTAATATCCCTAAGATTTTTATCTCCAATAATTATTTCTCCTTCATAATTGTTGTAAAACTTTAAGAACAATTTCAGAAGGGTAGTTTTACCACTGCCGCTCATACCGACGATAGCAGTAACCTTTCCTTTAGGAATTTTAAAGTTGATATTATTCAAGACGGGTTGATTGCCGGCGCCAGCATACGTAAATGATAAATTGGTTAACTGTATTGACTTATTTTGAATAATTTGAAGTAAGTGCTCTCTTTCAGGAAGTGTTGGTAAAGCTTTTTCCTCATCTTCAATCTCATAAATCTCATCCAAACGCTCTAAAGACATTTTTGCGTCTTGTGCTTGTTGTACAAAAGTTACCAATTGATCAACCGGACTATTTAATTGTCCCAGGATGTATTGAATCGCAAGCATTGCACCTAAAGTTAATTGTCCGTCTAAAACAGCTTTTGCAACCAAAAACGTTACCAAAATGTTCTTACCTTCATTTATAAAAATGGCACCTGCCTGTTGATATTGGCTCAAAGAAAGACTTTTAAACGACAGATTAAACAATTGCGTTTGTAAATTCTCCCACTGCCACCGGTAACTCTTTTCTGCGCCGTTCAATTTAATTTCCTGCATACCATAAATAAGCTGCATAGTGGCGCTATTTTCTTTACTTGCAACTGCGAATCTTTTATAGTCTAAATTGCGACGTTGGCGCAAGAAGAATCGTATCCACAAAACATATAATATACTTCCTGTCGCAAAAATTAAGAATACGGTTCTGTTGTAAAGTAGAAGCACAACAGAAAATACAATGATATTAATAACGGAGAATATAGTTGAGAGGGCGGTACTTGTCAAAAAACTTTCAATACGACGCTGATCTTGGATACGCTGAAGAATGTCACCAGTCAGTTTTGTATCGAAATAGGATAATGGCAATCGCAACATCTTACTCCAGAAGTCGGACAATAAAGAAATATTTATTCGTGTACTAATGTAAAGAAGAATTCGGCTTCGAATAAATTCAACTAACGTTCTGCTTAAAAGTAATACAGCCTCCGCAATTAGTATTATATAAATGAATTGAAGATTGTGTGTATTAATGCCTATATCTATTAAACTTTGCGTTAGGAAAGGAAATATCAATTGAAGCAAGCTTCCGATTGCCAAACCAAAAATTAATTGAAATATGAATTTCTTATTTTGATTTAAATAAGGCAATAAAACACTCCATCCTGCTTTTTTTTCTTTTTCATTATCGTTCTTATAAAAAGCTGCGGTTGTTTCTAATAGGAGCGCTGTTCCCAATCCTGATTTTTCGTTTGCAGAACCAAGCCAGCTTTTTAGAAGATATTCTTTTGGAACCGTAATAATTCCTACAGCAGGGTCGGCTATGATAAATTTTTTTTGACCAATATTTTTTACAAGTACTACAAAATGATACTGCTGCCAATGAAGAATAGCTGGCAAAGGAACTTCTTTTATTAATTGATCAAAAGAAATTTTTACCCCTTTTGCACGGAAGCCAATCTTTTCTGCAGCCTCACTTAAACCAAGCATTGAAACGCCACTCTTGCTGTATTTTGCTTCATGTTTTAATGTATTTAACAAGACCGTTTTACCATAATGTTTCGCAATCATTCGTAAACAAGCGGGACCGCAATCCATAGCGTCTAATTGTTTATAAAAACGTAACATCAATTTATTAGTTTTAACTTTTTGTTGTTCAGAAGACTAACTTTTTAAGATATTTAATATGCCCTGATAACATGTTTTTTCAGTGAAATTATTAAACGCATAATCGAACGCACTATTGGATAATTGTTCTCTGGCAATGTAATTATTAGAAAGATGTTCAAAAGCAGATAAATATTCTTCTGCAGTATCTGCTAACAAAAAAGCTGTTTTAGCGCCGTCTTCAATTCCAGATGCACCATGCGAAGTCGTAATTAAAGGAATTCCATATCCTAATGCTTCAACGTTTTTTATTTTCAGTCCTGCTCCGCATCTTACTGGATTAACCGCTATATCTATATTGTTGTATATTTCATCGAGATTTTCAATAACACCATGAAAAATTATATCTGGTCTTTTTATCGTTGAAAAAGCATTGCTAATGTTACCATAAACATTTAATATAAAACCAAATTCTTTATTGACTTTGTTCCAGACATAATGTAAGAACCAATTTAAGGCCTCAACATTTGGCTCATATTGACTGGCAACATAACCTACATTCTTAATTTGCTTTGCCGGCAATTTCTTTTTTAAAGCTACAGCATGCGGTGCCAATATTAGCTGAGAATTATGTATCTCTTTTGAAATATAATCATAATCTGCCTTTTGTATAAGAATGATGTAATCAAAACATTTGAAGATGTTGATTTCCTCAGCTTTGTCTAATATAATTCCAGCATAGGGAAGTTTATACTTATCAAAACTTAATATCCTATTATGAATTAAATCATGGGTATCAAGTAGTGTTATTGTTGCTTCCGGTAAGTATTCTAGCATGGTAGATAATTCTATATACTCAATCAGAGCAAAATCGAAATGTTTATTCTTTATAAAATTTTCAAATATTTCTTGACACTGCTTAAAAGTGATAACACCGTGAAGGGCCGCAAACTCAAAATTAACTTCAGGATAAAGCTCGTTCAAAAAAATGTCTTTGGCTTCTTCCTCTGAACCTGCAAAAAAAACTGTTATTATTGCTTTTTCTTTAAAATAATTGATAATAGAATTTATGCGAGTTCTATGACCAGAACCCTCTCTCCAGAAATCAACATAAGTTACTAGCAAGAGTGTTTTCATGGAATAAATAAAATAGGTTTTGACGAATTTAATTCAAGTTTTAAACTGAGAATAGCTGAGCATTTTTGCTAGATTGTCTTCAAAAAGTCCGGCATCAATTATATAATCTCCCTCAAAATAATCTTCTTCCCCATAAGTTTCACAACTTTGATGGAAATACTTTATACCCAGCGATTGTGCCATATACCAGAAAAGAAAACTGGGATGTTGTAGCTCATTCGTTTTGTTTTTATGCAGTTCCAAAACAAAACTGTTTTGTTTCATAAACAGCATGTTCGTTAATCCTGAACCGTGTGTGCCAACAAGATATTTTACGTTTGAAAATATAGCAACCTGTTCAAGAAAACTATGTTTCTCAGGGTAAAATATTACAAAATTATATTTACGAAGGATTTTCAATATTTGTCCTTCGTTAAAGACTTTTCTTCTTGGTGCAAATTGTCTGCTTATATATAATCGTTCGATTTTATCAACTCTTATTTTTTTCTTTGTAACGTAATTATGGTAGAAGTTTCTTATTTGGATTAAATGCTGTGAGTTATAAGAGTCACACAACGGTTTAATTTGAGGCAAACACAGGTTCCTAACAAGAACGCTTTTTCCATCAGGAATGTAAAATATCTTTGTAATATTAAAAGGTTCCAGCGAACCGGTTATAAAATCGGCATTCCGATAAAATTCAGGAAGAAGCAAAGTAAGTTTATCAAGTTTTTTTCGAACCATCCACAATCTAAAAATTGACTCGCAAATCCAATGATAATAATTAAACCAGGGATGATGTATCGTAAGGTAAATGATATCATTATCTAAAGTGATTAAGTTATTGGGATTGTCTAAAGCAGAATAATAGTAGAAACCAGCTTCGTTAAGGTAATAGTCGTACTGAATTGGATAATTGTGATGGCATTCTTTGATCAATCCAGACTTATTCATGCATAAGCCTGAAAAACCAACAAACACATTTTTCAAATATTTCACCTTTTGAATAGGAAAAGTGTAGCAGTCGTATGGTTGATACAATCCTAATTCGGGTTTTGAAATATTAAGCGGAAGTGCAACATTAATTATTGTGTTCATAAATAAAATGTGTTCAGTAAATACATGTCGGACTTATACGAAATACATCCGGAATCCTTTTTCGCGAATAGTTGGGATGATAAACTTCTTTTAGTTTGATTAAGTGATATAAAATCACTTCATATTCGTTTTTATAAGTCAGTTTTCCCTTTTCCCATTTTAATTTGCCGGGTGTTCCCTCAATAACATGAAAATCAAAATAAGCTTTCAAACGTTTTGTTTCTTCCATCTTTTTTACCACATGCATCATACTCTCAATCTCACTTTTAATTTCATTATAGGGAACGCCTCCTTTAAATTCATCAAAGGCAAAATTGGTCTCGTCAAAACAATAATGCTTTTGGCTAGAAAATACTGTTTTATAGTCTTTACTTTCCATAAACAAGTTGTTTATCTCTTTTTTGTTTTTATACAATTGAAAATAACCTGTCAGTATATCGTGCCGAACACTGATAAATTCGTAAGAATTTAAAAGTTCATCTGTAATAAAAGATCTTATATTACCAAAAATTACGTCCAAATCAGTATATCCCCAAAAATCATAAGGCTGAATAAATTCTGAGAAAATAAATCCGTACGCTGGTTTAAAATCACATAATTTATAGGGATAATCAATCTTTACTTCAAACCCTAATTTATGAGTTGCCTCTTGTTTGAATTGCTGTAATGATTTTTTTATAATAAAAACGTTTTGAGGAATTTCGTGACCTTTAACTTCATTATCAGTTATAATATAAAATGTGACATCTGGATTGTATTTACAGGAATGAAGAAAAAAAGAAAAATACCATGGAAACTTTCCATAATAACAAACTATTAAGGCTATCGATTTGTTTGTCATTTTTAAGACTTTTTCAATAGTTCATTTTTTAACGAATTATAGAAATGCGAGGGCTGCATGAAATCAATAATGGGTTTAAAGTATTAAAGATAGGCTTCAATAAAGCATTTTCAAAATGATCTTCCGGGACTTATAAATGATTCCTTAAGAAAAAAATTTTGTTTTTCAAAAAAAAATGTTAATTTGCTAATAATTAGCATTGATTTCTCTCCAATAAAATTAAATATATGAAACAAAAAAAATTAAACCTTAAGGAAATCAGCAATGCTTTAAGCCGAAACGAAATGAAACAAATTATGGCTGGTAGCGGTACATGCCAATCGACTGGAATCTGCGGTGGTTGGAGTGGGATAGTATGTTGTAACCAATATAACATTTATTGTGTTGGTTCATCTCAATATGAAGTTGGCCAATGCACTTACGTCGCGCCATAGAACCGGTGCTTCTTTCCTTTTGCTTTTATGCTTTTATACAATCTTTTTAGGATTTCAATATCACTATAGTAATTATTTGACATTCTAAAATTGGCAATGCCCTGCAAAATTCTATTGCTAACATCTATTCCTTTGTCATCTAAAAAACAATATATGAAACAAAAAAAACTAAACCTCAAAGAAATTTCCAATGCATTAAGCCGGAATGAAATGAAAAAAATTATGGCAGGAAGTGGCGATTGTGGAACGTCGGGGATGTGCGGCGGCTGGACTGGTAGAACATGTTGTGAGTCTCTTGGTTTTTATTGCAGCCTTCCCGTTTCTGGTGAAACATATGGTTATTGCGAGCCTGTTTATCCCTAATTTTGTTGGTGCTCATGCATTAGGTATGAGCACCCTTTTTAATCCTTAATTCCTGAATCTCAGCATAAAATTAAATATGACACCCGGCTCTTAACTTTCGTAATCGCTATTCTCTTTAATTCTTTCGGTATAAAGCATAGAAGTAAATATTCTTCAACTTAATTTAAGCGAAGCAAATTCGTAATAATATCTAACAAAGTTTAAATTAGAAAAAACTTCGGAAATATTAACTGTTTTTCAAAAAATATCCTAAGTCAGAAATCGAATATGCGTTGGGTAACTGGTAACCGTTAAAAAAAATTGTTGGCGTAAATTGTATATCGACTTTCTTGCACCATCTGCTCATGGCATCAACTTTAGAATTTTGATCTTTTAATTCGCCATTGATCCTATATTTTTGAGTAAAGACTTTATAGTCTTTTTTTTCAGCAAGGTACCAGTCATCTAAGGCTTTCTTTGTCAAGCTTTCATCATATGTTTGGGCAATATCTAACAAATGCTTAACGGGTAATGCTGTAAAATCATGTTCACTGTTGGTTGCTGTAAAAATTATTTGTACCTTAAGATTGTCTGTTTCTTCAAGTAATTTTTCAATTTCCGGGTGTGCTTTTGCACAAGGTCCGCAATAAGGGTTACATACCTTAATAAGAGTATTTTGTGCACTTTTGTTTCCCAATAAAATGCCTAATCCATCAGTCGGTTCTGACATCCGTTTTTGTTTTTGAAGAAGTGCAAGAAAAATTTCGTTATTAAATTTTATTCTTTGTAAGGAGCGGAAATCCTGTTTTGCTTTTTGCTTATTTAATAACAGAGGTTTGATTATAAGCCAAACAGCTACTGGCAAAGAAAAAGAAATAAATAACCTAAATAAAGTCACCAAATCAATTGAGTTTCCAAACCGCAAATTTTGAAAGAACATATTGACAAGAAATTCGGTAAATAAAATCGCCTGAACTGTTAAGCATAAAGGGCACCATTGTTTTGCAATGCGCCATTGGTAAAAAACCGAAAAGAATATATAAGGCAGAGCAATAAGATTTAAAATCGCTATTATCGAAAGTTGCTGCACAACAGAATTTGGACGCATTAACAAGAAAAGAAATCCTCCACTAAAATAAAAAAAGCCTAATTCACTCCAGCTTAAGCCTGCAATTTTTGCTGCTGTTGAATTTAAAATGGCATTACAATTTGTTTTTTTGCCACCGCTACAAATTTTTTGTAAAGCCGGATTAGCTTTATCTACCTCATACCATAATAAAAGAACAGTTGAAACAATTCCGCAAACCTTTAATAGTAATAAAAAAGAATATGGAACGGTAAATTGCGGATATAAAGCTGCGTTATTTATAATAGTTGAAATGACGATCAAACCTGCTACAGCAATCAGCATGTAGATTTTTACCAATTGAAGTGTTTCATTTTTCTTCTTGGCTTCGAAATTTAGATCCCCTGATATCTCACTCGCTTCAGCTAATAACACAACTCCTGCAAACTCTTTTAAGAAATCTGAAATTGGTTTCGACACTACTTTTGAGGTATCACTTATATAAAAAACTGAACTATTTTTAATATCTGTTACTAAAACAAAGGAACCAGCCGTTCTTACAAAAGCAATAAAAGGCAAAGACACCTCATCCAATCTATCACCGTCAATTGTGATGGCAGCATTTTCAATGTGTAATTTCGCAAGTGTATCACTGATACTTAAAATACTTGGATAATCAGGGTGATTTAATACTGCTTCACTCACAGTTTCATTGGTAACTTTTACATTCAGTCGTCTTAATAAATGTATTGTGACATTAACCGGCTGTTCGTAAAGATTTAGAATTGGTAACATGATTAAAAATTATTGAATCAAAATTAAAGTAATTATTATCAGATAATTTAATGGAAAAACAATTATTGAGGAAGAAAAATCCATCGGTTTTTCAAGTAGGGCTTAAGAAGCCCTAGTCTCTTCATAAATATTTCTCCATAATAATTCTGCCTGTTCTTTTTTCGTCAATTCATCTTTTTGCCTTTCTGAAATTTGCCATGGTTTTGGTAAACCCCAAAAATGAATAATCGAGATATTTTTGGTTGAAAGAGCACCATTCATAAAATTGAATTTAAAATCCAGAGTCGAACAATATTCATCTAAATACCAGCTGGGAACATTGTATTTGTGCTCTAAATGAAGATTAGGTTTACATTTCCAATTTGGAAAGAATTGATGTAGAAATCCTTGATCACTGCCATCTTTTGAAGGAAGGAACTTTAATGCCACAAAGATTTTATTAAATAAATCGCGGCTCGGCTCAATTACCAACAACCCCGAATTCAAGTCCTCCCACATCTTATTTGAAGGCAATATGCCTCCAGCAATAACAGCTGACATATGAAGTTTTTGAAATAGCAATTCTATATTGTCACACACCAGCATATCTGCATCCAGGTAAACAATCTTGTCGTACTCACATAACTCAAAAATTCTCAATTTTGTAAATGTGGAGCCAAAGTTTCGATAGTCCTTTTTGATTAAATAAGGAGATTGAATCTCCTTAACGATTTTAACAGTCAGTCCGCATTCTTTTAAAGTTTTTACACTCCTTTCTGATATAATTTCAGAAACTATAACTACCAGAGGATAATTTGTGTTTCCAAATCGTTTTAGAGACCTATTTAAAGTAAGCACACCGGGTAAAAAATTTTCGGTCGCAAGAAATGTAACAAATGCTTGCTTCACTTAGGATAAAGTTTGTTTAGCCAATTTAACACATAAATCTAACTTAACAAAAAATTTAAATTAAATTGTTTAAAACTGCAAGTAATGTTTTTTAGTAATCGAGCTAGATTGTTTGAAATAATTTTTATGGATGTAATACGACTTTTTGTTCCTTTGAATATCTCTGTAAGTGGTTGAGAGAGACACAAGGATGCGAGAGACTTAAGTTCCGAAGAGTTGTATTCACGAGTCGATTGAAAGCCCCGGGCCATGGTTCATGGCACACGAAACATTTCCATGCTGATCCCGGCACACGAAAGATTCTTTTTAATTTTAAGTCAGGGTTGTAAATTACAGTATGCAAATTCAAAGGAAATCCTATTCTAAAGTAGACAGAACCCCGGCAAAGGATAAAGTTACATCTTTTGCTCCTTGTAACTCAATCCTTGTATGTAAATTTGGCATAATTTCATATTTTTAGTAAATTGGCGTTTAAAAAAGGGAAATGCGACTGCTTACAAAAGAATGTTTCATGGAAGGCATTTGTCGTTGCAAAAATTGACACAACTGTTCAATACACTATTATTTTTAAACCTCAAAAGCAAATCTATAATTTTAAAAGTTAGCTATATTTGAACCGAGAAAAAACAAAAAGAAAACTTATCAATTTAAACTAACTTGTTCCATAACAATTTTAATGCGATTATTAATACAAACGCCAAAAAAAGCTTTAAAACCTTTTTTAAAACAAAAGCCCTTAAGAAGTGAGATAGATATTTTCAAGGCAAACCTTATAAACCTGCTTGATAAAATCAATATCATAGAACAGCGGCCAAAGGATGAAAGTGAAGAGCACTTGAAAAATGATTTAAGAGATTTTTTGCGTGATACCTATTATCGTGATTCAAATGCCATTAATACAAAAGATAAAAAAGACCTTGTAATACACCTTGGCAAAACTACCAATACAGAAGTTGGTGTAATAATCGAAGCAAAAAGGCCAAATAATTTGGCAGAGATGATATCAGTTGCCAATCCCAATAAAAAGGCATTTCATGAACTGGTACTGTATTATATGAATGAGAGAAGCAATGGAAATAACGAACTGAAGCAACTGGTAATAACCAATATTAATGAATGGTATATTTTTGACGCTAACTTTTTTGATAAACACATTTACAGGAACAGCCACATACATAAATTATATACAAGTAAACTAAACGATAAAAAAGATAATCCCTGGTTTTATGAAGAGATTGCCAAAATCATTGCAGCCTTGGAAATTGAAATACCATGTGTGTATTTTGATATATGGGAGTATAATAGGTTCTTACGCAACAACAAAAAAGAGGATGATAAAGAATTAAGCGCCCTGCATAAAATTTTAGCGCCACAGTATTTATTAAAACTTGCAACACCAAATGACAGCAATTCGCTGAATGAAAAATTTTATAAAGAGTTACTTCACATCATCGGCCTGGAGGAAATAAAAGAATCGGGCAAGAATATCATTCGCCGGAAGAAAGATAATCGCCATACAGCTTCATTAATTGAATTAACTATTGAAGCGATAGAAACCGAAGACGTTTTGCACCGCTTGCCGGATGCATCGTTATACGGCGATAACAGTGAAGAAAAGGTTTTTAATGTTTCGCTTGAACTCTGCATTACATGGATTAACAGGATCTTATTCCTTAAACTACTGGAAGGTCAATTGATAACGTATCACGGCGGAAATACAGATTATAAATTTTTAACTGTAGCATTGATAAACGATTTCGATGAATTATTTAAGCTCTTTCACAAAGTGCTGGCGGTAAATATTCCTAAAAGAAATGAAGCTGTAAAAAGGAAATATAGCAATGTTCCTTATCTCAACAGCTCTTTGTTTGAAATAAGCGAACTGGAAGATCAGACCATCAAAATAAATGCGTTGGACAACAGCAGCTATTTACCTTTAATAGAAAATACCGTTTTAAGGGAATTAAAAAAGCAGACAGATAAATTGTCAACACTCGATTACCTGTTCAGGTTTTTAGGTGCCTATGATTTTGCCAGCGAAGGCATTGAAGGTATCCTGGAAGATAATAAACCCCTTATTAATGCATCCGTTTTAGGAAAGGTATTTGAAAAGATAAACGGCTATAAAGATGGTTCCATATTTACACCCGCGTTTATCACTATGTATATGTGTAAGGAAGTTATCAGGCAGGCTATTACAGATAAGTTCAACGAAACACTTGGTGAAGATGGCCATAAACCTTTTGGAAAGTTTGATGACCTGGGTAATTATACTGCCCGGCTTTTTAAAACGGAAGACATTTTGAGAGCCAACGCCATAATCAATTCATTACGGATATGTGATCCGGCTGTTGGTTCAGGACATTTTCTCGTTTCGGCATTAAATGAAATTATCAGCGTCAAATCAGAGTTAGGCATACTGGCTGATGAAAATGGTAATTGCATCACGCAATACGAAATTGAAATTGTAAATGATGAACTGATCATTACGAACCCCCGGAATAAAGATAGCATACTTGAATACAAGTTGCATAATGGCAAGCCTTCAAGGGAAATGCAACATTTGCAGAAGACGTTATTTCACGAAAAAAAAACGATTATTGAAAACTGTCTCTTTGGAGTGGATATCAACACTAATTCCGTGAAAATCTGCCGGCTACGCTTATGGATAGAGCTTTTAAAAAATGCCTATTATAAAGAAGAAACCAATTTTGCCGAGTTGGAAACCTTGCCTAATCTTGATATTAATATTAAACCGGGCAATAGTTTGCTGAGCCGTTTCGGTTTGGATGCAGATTTAAGCAAAGCTTTAAAGAGCATCAAGTACGATGTACAAGCTTACCGCGGTTTTGTAAATGATTATAAAAATGAAAAAAACCGTGAATTAAAACATGGTTTGCAGGAAATTATTGAAAATATAAAATCAGATTTCAGAACAGAGATTAGCAAGAATGATCCTAAGCAAGTCAAGCTAAAAAAATTAAGCGGTGAACTTTATACATTGCTAAATCAAACACAGATGTTTGAGCTTTCTGCCAAAGAGAAAAAAGCACAAAAAGATATACAGCAGAAACTGGAAGTTGATATTTCAAAGCTGTCAACTGAAATTGATGAAATAAAGAATAATGCTATTTACAAGACTGCGTTTGAATGGCGATTTGAATTTCCTGAAATATTAAACAACGATGGTGAATTTGAAGGCTTCGATGTAATTATAGGCAACCCTCCTTATATTCAATTGCAAAAATTTGGCGAGCAGATAAAGAAAGCGCTGGAAGAGCAGCACTTTGAGACGTTTACAAAAACCGGCGATATATACCAGTTGTTTTATGAACAAGGGTTTAAACTGCTGAAACCAGGTGGGCATCTTGCTTTCATAACCAGTAATAAATGGATGCGTACTGATTATGGGACTGTAACACGTAATTTGCTGGCAAAAAAATGTAGAACTAGTTTGGTTATTGATTTTGGCATGACACAAATATTTGAATCGGCAACGACTTATACCAATATTCTTGTATTGCAAAAAGCTGATTTGCTAAGGACAATAAGAATGTGTCGTGTTAAAGATGATTTCGATAATAACACACTTTTGCAAGATTATGTAGATTTTGCTGCTGTTGAAATTGAAAACCCAGGTGCAAAAAGCTGGATAGCTTATGACAAAAAAGAATATGCTTTAATTCAAAAAATAATTGAACAGGGAAAACCACTAAAGGAATGGGATGTACAAATTAATCGTGGTATATTAACAGGATTTAATGAAGCATTTATTATTGATACCAAAACAAGAGATGAATTAGTTAAGAAAGATTCGAAAAGCAATGAAATAATAAAGCCTTTACTACGTGGTGAAGACATAAAAGCATATGTACCACAGTGGGCAAATAAATGGTTGATTTTTATTCCATGGCATTTCCCATTACATGAGGATACGGCAATAACAGGTAATTCTTTAAAGGCAGAATCACTTTTTGCTACA
>JBQCIM010000116.1:0-9141 GCA_051953735.1 Ginsengibacter sp. | reverse complement strand
ATATTGAAGCGAAAGTAAATAACACGATCATTGGTTGTCTCTACCTTCCAAACGGTAATCCTACTCCGGGGCCAAAATTTGATTTCAAAATGCGCTGGTTTGAAAGACTGACGCTGCATGCAGCGGATTTACTGGCATTGGATCAACCGGTGGTTCTAACAGGCGATTTTAATGTAATGCCTACAGAACTGGATGTTTACAAACCGGAACGTTGGGTGAAAGATGCGCTTTTTCTTCCCGAAGTGCGCGCTGCATTCAAAAACCTTACTGATCAAGGCTGGACAGATGCTATCCGCAAACTTTATCCAAATGAGGTGATCTACACCTTCTTTGATTTTTTTCGAAATGCATTTGCACGAAATGCCGGATTGCGTATTGATCATTTTTTATTGAGCAGGCATTTTGATGATCGCCTGATTGCCGGTGGCGTTGATCTGGCTACACGAGGCTGGGAAAAATCGAGCGATCATGCACCAGTTTGGATTGAGTTGAAGGATTAACAGATTGGGTCAAAGTACCTGTATAATTTGTCCTGTAAGCTTCCATTCGTCATTTATTTTTTCAAGCATGCGCACCTCAAAAGTATGACTGACAGCACCGGAAGGCGCGGTGGATGTTTCATTGTGGGTAACCAACGCGTTATTTCCATGAATACTCATGATGTAGTTTGAATTTTCAGATGTTCCGCCTTTGCCCATATTTTCTTTTCCTGCATGTGCTAATTTATGTGCAGGAATCGAAAATGTTTTGCCATCAGCTGTTATAACGCTTACCGTGCTAAACGGCTCAATTTTCCAGCAGTTGGCGTGAGCTGCCGAATCGCCGGAGCGCCAGGTAGCCGATTCTTTTTCCAGCAATCTGATAATTGCTGTGGAATCGTTAGTCTGACAAAAACTGTTTTTCCCAAAAACCAGGATGAGGAAAAGAATACAATTGCTTTTCATAATTTTTATTTGATTTATAAAGATAATCCTTCATAAGGATTACTGCTCTTTTATTGACCTATCAATTTTATTTTCACAAACCAGAAAAAATACGAATCATCCTTATTTATTGATTTACTACAGGAGTACACGGATCGTCGAACAGTAAACGAAATCATTTTTGCAAAGCCGCCAACCGATTTGTCAGGTTTACAAATCTGTGCCTACTCGTCCAAAAGCTTACTATTCAATTGATTTTGACAACCATTTAATGGAAGCTTGTAAGCTGTCCGCTAAAAAAATTACTTTTGTTTTTGTTTTAAAAAACTGACAAGTTAGGAAGAATTGAGGGCGCGCTAATTTTTTAGTACTGAAAGGCACGCCAGTTTTTGCATTATTCTTTATCGCCGGATATTTAAAATTATTTTTATTATGAGAATCGCTCTTCTCTGTATTTCCTTAAGTGTATCATTTACTTTCAATGCTTCTTCACAGGTTTATAAAGGAGAAATTGATTCTTCCGTCCTTCCAAAAATTGGTACCACTCATTATGAACCGGAATATACCTTGGATCGAACAGTAAACCCGGAGGCATGGAAAAATGAGAAGCAAGGTTTGCACGCTGCTTTTGGTTCCGAGGCGCAATTATATTTCCGAACAGAAGTTCCGGAAGTTAATAGCGAAATAAAATCCTGGGAAGCAACCGGCTGGCGTGGGGAAAGATTGAACATACAAATTTTAATCTGGTCTCCAGACACATTGAACCAGGTGCGGTTTATGATTCATAATTTAAAAAGCGAAGAGGGAAAGATATTGAGTAAAAACAATATTGTACTCAACATAGTACGTTATGTCGTGGCTAATTATCCCTATGGCTCTGCTGATGTCACCTGTGGTCAAACCCCTTATAAAGATGGCTTTTTAATGCCAGACAGATTTGAACAATTTGAAAGATTTGAGGTACCCGGGAAAACAGTAAGGCCGGTTTGGCTTTCGCTCAATATACCTGCGGATATCAAGCCCGGAACTTATACCGGAACCATCGGTGTAAAGGATACAAAGCAACAGCAGTTTTTACAAATCAGAATCCATGTGCAAAATCAATTGTTGCCAAAACCTCATGAATGGAAATACAGGCTTGATCTATGGCAAAATCCCTGGGCTGTTGCAGACTATTATCATGTGAAACCGTGGGGGCCAGAGCACAAAGCATTACTTAAAAAACATTTGCAACTATATGCAGACGCCGGAGGAAAATACATTACCACTTATGGTGTACATTCTCCATGGGCAGATAATGAATATTCAATTGAAGGCGGAATGATTGAATGGATCAAAATGAATAATGGTTCCTGGAAATTTGATTATACCATTTTTGATGAGTACGTCGAATTGGCAATGAGTGCAGGCATAGACAAAGCCATCACTGTTTATACCCCTGTTCCCTGGGGTGAAAGATTTCGTTACAGGGAGGAGAAAACAGGTAATTATGTATATGAGCAATGGCCCACCTCTTCCGATACTTTTAAAAGGAATTGGAATGCTTTTCTTACCGACTTGAAAAAACATCTTGAAAAGAAAGGATGGTTTAAAAAAACTTATATCGGCATCAATGAAAATACGATGGAGCAAACCCTTGAAGCGATCCAAATAACCAGGACAAACTCTAAAGATTGGAAGATCACGTATGCCGGCAATTGGCATCAGCAGCTTGACAGCTCATTGAATGATTATTCTTTTCTTTTTGGAAACGAGGGCAACGTCCAACAGGTAGAAGCAAGAGCAGGAAGAGGACAAACGACTACATATTATGTTGCCTGCAACCCGGCAAAACCCAACACATTTCTTTTCTCTTCTCCGGTGGAAGGTAGATGGTTGGGTTGGTACTCTGCTGCACATGGATACGATGGCTTCCTTAGATGGGCTTATGATTCGTGGCCTGAAGATCCAATGCGTGATGGACGTTATGGTTCCTGGGCTGCGGGTGATTGTTTTTTGGTTTATCCTGGCGGAAATAGTTGTATCCGTTTTGAAAAGTTACGCGAAGGAATTGCTGATTATGAAAAAATAAGAATCATCAGGGAACTGTCATCAAGATCTTCTGACAAAAAAGTAAAACAGTTGATGGCTGCTTTTAATAGTTATCTGCAAACTTTGAATGACGAAAAGGATTTTAAAGAAAATAAATTAAAAGAAGATATTGAAAAGGGTAGGAAGATGATTAACCAATTAAGCGAAATGGTGGCTAAATAAACAATATCAGGGGAATAGAAACATCGTTATCACAAGTGTCTCCCAGTTTTCACTATTTTAAAAATACAAATTCCGGATATTCCTTCATTTACTCTGTATTTCTATGGTAAATTTCTTGCAATTTATGAGGAAATAAAAAAAGGGCTTCATTCACTGAAACCCTTCTTTTTTGTGGGAGCACACGGGTTCGAACCGCGGACCCTCTGCTTGTAAGGCAGATGCTCTAAACCAACTGAGCTATGCTCCCTTATTTTGGGAGTGCAAATATAGGAGAGTCGGATTATTCAAAAAAATTTTATTGAAAATAAATTTCACCGCAATTTTAAACTTTATAAGTCGTTATCAATCAGATAAACAGAATACTTTTAACGAAGTGTTTTTTTGATGAAATATAAAAAGGCGCGAAACTTGTACATTAAATTTTAATTGATACTTTTGTAATATTGAAAAGAATTATTTACATACTTATATTTATTAGTGGTTTTCAGTTTAGCGGCTTTGCGCAGGCTAAATCTGTTCCTCTTACTCTCACAACCGATGTTGCAAAAACGGTTAAATTTTACCCCAACCCTGCAGTTAGTTTCATCAATTTTGAATTTACCAAAGATTATGATAATTCCTATAGCCTTGTGATCTTTAATTTTATAGGAAAAAAAGTGGAAGACCTCCAGGTTACCAGCCAAAAAATGTCTGTCTCCCTTAATGATTTTTATCGCGGCGTTTATATTTTTCAGCTTCGTGATAAGCAAGGTACTATTGTAGAATCCGGAAAATTCCAGGTGGTTAAATAATTTAACACGTTTCACACTTCCCTGCCCGCCTTTGTGTCATTTTGTCTAATATTTAAGATTGGCAAAAAGTTTGACTGTACTAACTTTGCAGCCAATTTAGTAACGGAAAAAATTTAGAAAGAAATGCAAGAGAATAACCCTAAAAACACGGCCGAAGAAGAAGAATTACCGATGGAAATAACTGATGAAAATTTACCCGCAACAGAGGAAAATGAGGAGTCTGAAGAAGGTGTAAATCAAGAAACAGACAAACTGAAAGATGAATTAGCAGAACAAAAAGAAAAATATATCCGGCTTTTTGCTGAATTTGATAATTATAAAAGACGCACTTCAAAAGAAGCTATTGAAATCAGGCAAACAGCAGGTAAAGAAGTAATTGTTTCAATGCTGGAAGTGCTGGACGATATGGATCGTGCAGAACAACAGTTAAAAGAAAGCGACGCTGACAAAGCTTTGAAAGACGGAATCCTCCTGGTGTTTGATAAGTTCAGAAAAAATCTGCAGGCAAAGGGATTAAAACCAATTAATACTTTGCATACTGAATTTGATGTGGAAAAGGATGAAGCTGTTTCAGAAATTGACGTGAACGATAAAAAATTAAAAGGGAAAGTGGTAGCGGAAGTTCAAAAAGGCTATTACCTTAACGATAAACTGATTCGATTTGCCAAAGTGGTAGTAGGCAAGTAATCTTTCCTGACAATCAAAATTAAAATAAAACCGTAACTGTCAAAAGTTCATAATGGCAGCTACACTAAAATACTATGGCAAATACCATGTCCTCAAAAAGAGATTATTATGAAGTTCTGGGAGTAAATAAAAATTCTTCTGCGGATGAAATAAAAAAAGCTTACCGGAAAGTAGCAATGCAATTTCACCCGGACAGAAATCCAGGAGATCATACTGCTGAAGATAAATTTAAAGAAGCAGCAGAAGCATATGAAGTGTTAAGTGATTCAGAAAAACGCGCCCAGTACGACCGTTTTGGTCACAACGCTTTTGGGCCGGGACGAGGCGGCGGATTCTCAGGTCATGGAATGAACATGGATGATATTTTCAGCCAGTTTGGAGATATTTTCGGGGACGACATGTTCGGAAGTTTCTTCAGTGGCGGAAGCAGAAGTTCAAGAAGAAGCAGGGGAACAAGAGGAAGCAATTTGCGTGTGAAAATAAAAGTGAATTATGAAGAAATTGCGAAAGGAACTACCAAAACGATCAAAGTAAAAAAATACGTTTCATGCCAGTCATGTGGCGGCTCCGGCGCTAAAGATAAAAACAGTTCTCAAACCTGCAGAACCTGTGGAGGAAATGGCCAGGTAAGAAGAGTTCAGAATACTTTTCTGGGACAAATGCAAACGGTGACAACCTGCCCTGATTGTAACGGAGAAGGAACAGTGATTACCAATAAATGTACTGTTTGTAAAGGCGAAGGAAGAGTTTATGGAGAAGAAATGGTAACATTGGAAATTCCGGCGGGCGTCCAGGAAGGAATGCAACTGAGTATGAGCGGAAAGGGAAATATGGGCGAGCGCGGCGGCGGTCCCGGCGACCTTGTGATTCTTATCGAAGAAGAAGCACATCCTTATTTGCACCGTGAGGGCTTGAACGTTGCCTTTGATCTGTATATTTCATTCCCTGACGCGGTATTTGGAACACAAACTGAAGTGCCAACCATTGATGGACGCGCTAAAATTAAGATTCCTGCGGGAACACAAAGTGGAAAAATTTTCAGGTTGAAAGGAAAAGGTTTTCCTGCTATCAACGGCGGTTATCAGAAAGGAGACCAGCTAATCCAGGTGAATGTGTGGACTCCGCAAAATGTTTCCGAGGCTGAAAAAACGGCTCTGGAAAGCTTGCAGGACAGCGAAAATTTTAAACCAAAGCCTGATAAAAACGACAAAACATTCTGGGAAAAAATAAGAGAAACTTTCAGTTGATTTTTCTCAGTAAACGAACAAATAATTAAGTTTTTATTTTTTCAGATTTACTTCCATACTGCCTTCATTTCCATCAGAAGTTAATAGTAATTTAAAAAGATGCGTTTGTGGATCAAGAGAAAGTTTTCCTTTATCTGCCTTAAAAGGATTTTCATAATATCCACATAAAGTAATTTCTTTTTCGCCTTTGGCAAACAAAACTTTCACTTTTAGATTATTTGCAGAACTGGTTAGTTCTGCAATTCTTTTTTTGCCTGTTGCGGCAATCTTATTTTCATCTCCCAAAAATGCAATTCCAGCTTTTGTAATCGGAGCAATGATGTAATAAACATATTTTTCATCAGGAACAGAACCTGAAAATGTTTCACTCGCTTGCATCACCTTCAACTCATGATTCTTTGGATTGTAAATAACAATTTTTCCTGTCGTTCCTAAATCGGAAAGACGGAAATTAAAATCTTTGTTTGTAGTTTTTTCAGTAGAAAATGCAAATAAATAATGTGTGGTTACATTCGAATGTTTTGTATAAGTTGAAGCAATTAAAGGGTTGTTTTCTTTGTTCGCGATCTGCAAATAATCTTCATCAAGAGGAAGCAAAGGCACATCAGGTTTTACCAAAACACCATCATTTCTGCAGGCGAGCATAATATTTTTTTTGTCCTCTTTTTCAATTGCATCACCGGTTCCAACAGCTCCGGCAGATAAAACAGAAATGACCATATTTCCTGTTTCACTGCTTTTGAAAACATCGCACCACGGCCATATTCCCATTTCATAAGCGAATTGTGAAGTGAAAATAAAAGGCATCCATTTGCGCGGTTCAAAGCGGTCATCGCTTGTGCGAATCGTTGTGAGATTGTTGTATTTTAATCCCTGTAAAAAAAATCTTGGCATCGCCATACAATATTGAAGATCCAGGCCATTTGCTTTTGCAGCATTGGCCATTCCATCCGTAAATTGGTTACCAACATTAATATCAGCAAGCATTTGAGGGCTTTTGTTATAAATATAATTGAGCCAATCCTGCTCATAACAAACTACGCCGGAAGTTTTCAGATAGTGCATGATGTCGTTCCAGAAATGAGGATCGATGGCAGCATAACCGGAAATCTTATATTTTTTATGATAAGGACTTTGAGGATCAATCCAACGGTTATGCGTAACCAACGGCAATCCAAGCTTTTGATGAAAAGAAGCCAATCCGTTCGGAAATAAAAACGGGTCTGCAACATATTCCAGCAAGCCACCATAGCGGTTCCATTCGCCTTTTGGCAATGATTTATTTTTATGATCTGCATCTGGTTTTCCATCAGGATCATAAATCGATTTTTCGTACCACCAACTGTCGAGTTGCATGTAACCGAGCGGAATATTTTCTTTTTGATACACTTTTCTCAGGTCAAGCAAAGTATTTTCGTATCCTTTCGTGGTGTCATAATTATAATAATAATCAGCGCCGTTGTCGGTCCAGTATCCAAAAGATTTTAAGATAATATCTGCATCATTTTGAGGACGAACGCGATCGTATAATTTTCTCAAAGCATTTCCCCAAACATTCCATGCGCTTTGAATTCCTTCATCAAAAATCATTATTGTAGAATGCGAAAACCCTTTTGGTAGATTCTTTATTTCTTCGTTTAATCCGCTGCTGATGCGGCTTTGGCCATCGCCTGTCATTTTTGAAACAATAAAATCAGAAGCAGGAGAAATGACGCACGCATTTTTATTTTTATCAAATAATAACCATGGAGTGGAAGTCTCGGTCAAAGAAAATTCAGGTGCAGAAAAAACATCATTCCGATAACTGAAATGAAAAAGAGAAGCAGGAACTTTATTGAAGTCAGGAAAAGGAACAACCGGATCTTCAGCGCCCTTTGGAAGCGATAAAGAAAAGATCACCACCGGTTTTTCATTATACCAGCGAATAGTAGCAGCATAGTCATTTTTATTTTTCCAGGTAAAAAATATAGATTGAAAATCTCCAACCGCGTCATGTCCTTTTGAAAATCTGACGTCTGAAAGTTTTTGCCCTATCGTTCCGCTAAACCGCCAGTGAAGCGTGTTTGAAGAGATCGAATAGTTTCCTGTTTGCTGATCAACATTTACTGAAATAAAATTTTTTGGTGAAGAAAATCCTGAAAAAGAGGACAGTAAAAATGCTGAAAATAAATTGGCAAAAAATGTAAAAGCCTTTCGATGCCGGAGAACAGACATAAAAATTTTTTTTGTGGTGAACAAAGAAATTCTTTTTCAAATTTAAATGTTCACTTTCAGTTTCCTGAAAAATAAATTACACAAAGGCTGCTTTGCCTTTTTTTATGTCAGAAAAAAGGCAAATAAATTATTTGATTTCGATAGAAAGCACCGGCTCTTTTTCAAAATAAGCTTCCAGCAAATCGCCGACAAGGCATTCGCCAACGCCAGGAGGAGTGCCGGTAAAGATGAGGTCTCCTATATTGATAGAAAAATAATTGGAAATGTTCGAAACGATTTTATCAATAGAAAAAATCATAGAACCGGAGTTCCCTTTTTGTACCACTTCTTTATTTTTCAATAACGAAAAGTTGATGTTCTTTTTGTCTAATGCAGGAGTAAGATCTATAAATTTTCCAACGGCAGCAGAGTTATCAAACGCTTTTGCTTTTTCCCAGGGAAGTCCTTTTTCTTTTAATTGTTGCTGAATATCCCTGGCAGTAAAATCAATTCCGACAGAGATGGCATTGTAATAATTGGAGGCATGTTTCTCCTGGATATATTTTCCATTTTTGCTGATACGCACTACCAGTTCCGCTTCGTAATGGAGGTCATTCGTAAATTCGGGATAATAAAATGGTGTATGCCCTTGTATGAGTGCACTCTTTGGCTTCATAAAAATAATGGGTTCATCCGGAACGGCATTTCCCATTTCTTTGGCATGATCGGCATAATTTCGCCCTATACAAAATATTTTCATTTCAATCAGGTTTAGTCAAGGGCTTTTCAAAGGTTTTGCGAAAATATTAAAAAACAAATCTAAAAAAGAATTTATCTAAATTATTAATTCTGTTTTGGATTTTCAAAGGTCAGGTGGTTCACTTCACTCATGGTGCGGTCAATTCCGATGGTTGCAAAAAGTTCAATTATTTCTACACATTTTTCAATCTTACTTTTTACTACCGGAATTTCTTCTTTAAGCCAGCGGCTTAAAACAAACTCCACTTGCATTCCTTTGGGAAAATGGTTGCCAATGCCGAAACGTAA
>JBQCIM010000115.1:0-9182 GCA_051953735.1 Ginsengibacter sp. | reverse complement strand
AAATCAGTGACCCCGGAACGACTCGAACGTTCGACCCACAGCTTAGAAGGCTGTTGCTCTATCCACTGAGCTACGGGGCCGCACTAAGTAAATATAATTTGGCCGAAAAAAAGTTTTGCAAATATAACTGAATCATTTTGTCGTGGCAAAACGAAAACACCCTCGAAATAAAAATTATTCGATTGAAAAATCTTGTTTCAACGTCTTCATGTTTTTTCCAGAAAAGTGAGCGCTGATATTGATGTCATGATGTCAGAAAAGCAGGAATGGCACCGCATTTGTAAACCTTCGGAATAAAAAAAAGTAGTTATGCAAAAAGGAAATATCAGGGTTCAAACGGAAAATATTTTTCCCATCATTAAAAAATTTCTATACAGTGACCATGAAATCTTTATCCGTGAACTGGTGAGCAATGCGGTGGATGCTACACAAAAACTGAAAACGCTTGCGGCGAATGGAGAAGTAAAAGGCGACATAGGCAACACAGACATCCACGTAAAAATAGACAAGGATAAAAAGACTCTCACGATTTCAGATAAAGGAGTCGGCATGACGGAAGAAGAAGTGGATAAATATATTAACCAGGTAGCGTTTAGTGGCGCCGAAGAATTTTTGGAAAAGTACAAGGGAAAAAATGAGGCAAATATTATTGGTCATTTCGGCCTTGGATTTTATTCGTCATTTATGGTGAGCGATAAAGTTGAGATTATTTCCAAAAGCTATAAAGAAGACGCAATACCCGTAAAATGGGAATGCGACGGCAGTCCTGAATATTCCTTTTCAACTGCTAAAAAGAAAGAGCGCGGCACAGACATCGTGCTTTTTATCAATGAAGAAAGCAAAGAATTTCTGGAACCCGACAGAATCAGGCATATGCTTGAAAAATTCTGCAGATTTTTACCTGTTCCTATTTTCTTTGAAGACAAACAAATCAACAATCCGACTCCCGCGTGGACTAAAAAGCCATCTGACCTTACCGATAAAGATTACCAGGATTTTTATAAAGAGCTTTACCCCTTCAGCGAACCACCGCTTTTCTGGATCCATCTTAATGTGGATTATCCTTTCAATCTTACCGGCATTCTGTATTTCCCCAAAGTCAAACACAGTTTTGAAATTCAAAAAGATAAAATCCAGCTTTACAGCAACCAGGTGTACGTTACGGATGAAGTAAAAGACATCGTTCCTGAATTCCTAATGCTGCTACATGGGGTGATTGACAGTCCTGATATTCCTCTCAACGTGAGCCGAAGCTATTTACAAGGAGATGCTAATGTGAAAAAAATCGGGTCGTATATCACGCGCAAAGTAGCCGATAAACTGGAAGAACTTTTTAAAGAAAACAGAAAGTCTTTTGAAGAAAAATGGGACAGCCTCGGACTTTTTGTAAAATACGGAATGATAACCGATGATAAATTTTTAGAGAAAGCCAACAAGTTTAATTTATTTGAAGATGCAGATGGCAGCAGGTTTTACACAATGGAAGAATACCGTACAGCCACAGAAGCGCTGCAAAAAAATAAAGACGACAAACTGATAATGCTTTACACTACTGATCCCGTTCAGCAAAACAGCTTTGTAAAAGCAGCACAACAAAAGAATTATGTGGTAGTGAAACTTGAAACGCTGGTAGATGCTGCATTTATCAACAACATGGAGATGAAATGGAACGATGTTCAATTCGTAAGGGTGGATGCCGACATTACAGAAAATCTCATCAACAAAAACGAAAATGATGAAAGCGTTTTAAGCAAAGAGGAAAACGAAAAATTGAAAGAACTGTTTAAAGTCGAGATTCCTGAATTGCATACCACCGTTGAAGTAAAAGGTTTGTCGAAAGAGTCTGCCCCGGTAATTGCAACGCGTCCCGAATTTATGAGAAGGATGAAAGATATGGCGATGAACGGCGGAGGTGGCATGGGCAGTTTTTATGGAAATATGCCCGAGGAAGTTACCTTGACAGTGAACGGCAACCATCCGGTGTTTCAAAAAATTCTCGCAGAAAATAATAAAGACCAGCAGGAAAAAATGGTGAAGAGCCTCACTGATCTTGCGTTGCTTTCGCAGGGATTATTAAAAGGAAATGAATTGACTTCTTTTATCAACCGAAGTGTTGAAATGATGGAAGGAAGGCCGGTAAGCAAGATTATAACTGAAATCTAATATTTCGCGTCTTTAAAAGAGGAGCTGTTTCAAAAGTGATTTTTGTTTTCGCTTTCGAAACAGCTTTTTTGTTTTGGGGAAAAAGAAATAAATTCATCGAGGTTACAAAAAACTGAATTATTGATAATATCCAAGTCAGAAACCATGAAAAAATTTCTAATCAGCGCGTTTGTTTTAAGTACAGTGGCCGTTTCAGCACAACAAAAATCTACTTTACCCCAAACGAAATACCACGTTTCGGTAAATGGTGATGACCACAATAATGGCTCTTTATCCAAACCGCTAAAAACTATTTCAGCGGCTGCGAATTTGGCTATGCCTGGCGATACTGTGCTTGTTCATGCAGGAACCTACCGGGAGCAAATCACGCCACCACGCGGAGGAAATTCCAATTCAGAACGGATTGTTTATGAAGCGGCCGCTCGCGAAAAGGTTGTAATAAAAGGTTCAGAAATTATAAAAGGCTGGAAAAAATTAGACAACGACACATGGGCGGTAAAAATTCCCAATACATTTTTTAAGGATTTTAATCCGTATAAAGAATTAATTCAGGGTGATTGGTTCACGCCTACGCCGGAAGGCCGGAAATACCACCGGGGAGCCGTTTATCTAAACGGCCATTGGCTGATGGAAGCAGCAAAAAAACAAGAGGTGATGGCTAATGGGGATGAAAAAAATCCGCTTTGGTGGGCAGAAGTGGATTCGGCTACTACAACCATGTGGGCACAATTTAAGGATGCTGATCCTAATAAAGAACTGGTAGAAATTAATGTTCGTCCAACCGTTTTTTATCCCGACAAGCCATTCATAAATTTCATTACCGTTCGTGGCTTTACCATGGAGCAAGCCGCTACCAACTGGGCGCCGCCAACGGCAGAACAAATGGGATTGATTGGCACCCATTGGAGTCGCGGCTGGATTATCGAAAATAATACCATTGAATATTCCAAATGTTCCGGTATCGCATTAGGTAAATATGGCGATGAATTCGATAACACGAGCGCTGAATCAGCCGAAGGATATGTAGGCACCATCAAAAGAGCGTTAGCTTTTGGATGGAACAAAGGTACCATTGGTGGGCATATTGTTCGCAACAACACAATTGCTTATTGCGAACAAACCGGCATTGTAGGCAGTATGGGTTGTTCTTTCAGTACAATAGAAGGAAACACCATACACGATATTTATGTGCATCGCTTATTCACAGGAGCGGAAATGGCAGGTATTAAATTTCATGGTGCAGTAGATGTACAAATTGAGCACAATCATATTTATCGTGTAGGCGGCGTTGCCGGAATATGGCTCGACTGGATGGCGCAGGGTGCACAGATAAAAGGTAATTTAATGAATGACAATTCCACAGACATCTTTTTGGAAGTGGATCATGGGCCGATGTTGGTATGCAACAATATTTTATTATCGAAAAACAATCTTTTAATGAACTCCAGCGGCGCTGCTTTCGTGCACAATTTATTTGCGGGCAAAATAGACGTTATTCATTACGACGCAAGACTAACGCCATATATGAAGCCGCATTCTACTTATGTAGTGGCACTTCATGATAATCCGAGTGGAGATGTTCAATTTATAAACAACCTGTTTGTCAATGGAGCAGATGCCAGCCAGTATAACAATGCGCTGCTGCCCGTTATTTTTAAAGGAAATGTCTATACTAATGGAGCCGTTGGAGCCGTGAAAAACAATAGCCAGTACAAATTTGGTGAGCTGAACAAAAACGCAGAGAAGCAAATGAAAGAATATAAAGAACATGTAGCTACCGAAACGAATCCTTTGGTGGATAATAATTTTGATGCTGTCGTCAATTTGGTGCAGCAGGGTAAAGACTTGTACCTCCAAATTTCTTTTGAAAAAAATTGGTTGAATCAGAAACGCAAGCTGGTAACCACTGAAAGGCTAACTAAAGCGATTGTTCCTGGCCTTCCCTTTGAAAATGTGGATGGCTCTGCGCTCCGCATTGGTATAGATTACCTCGGTAAAAAGCGTAACATTGAAAACCCCTCCCCAGGACCTTTTGAAATCAAGGATTCGGGGAAACAAAAGATTAAAGTTTGGTAAAATTCACGAAAACGGAAATTAGAGAACAGCAAACAAACTTATATTGAAGATTTTTATTTTGTAAAATACATTCTTCGCTACATGCCTTTAAACCACAATTAAAACATCCCTTGGTTTTTCAATTATACATTTCCAGAGAGCACCGATATCAACGTAAGAATCACGATTAAGCTATTGGATGGAATAGAAAAGTAGCGGCTAAAATAAGGAAGATGTTTATCTAGTCTATTTAGATTGAGTTAATCTACCAATGACATTTTAGGAACAGTTGGAACAACGCATTGGTAACCCTATTTCTTTTATCTATCCTTACATTAAATGCCGAGCAAAAAATAAGAGTTTAAAGGACATTGCGAAATACCATTTCCTGTTATGTTTTGGCAATTATTATTTCCCCTTTGCAAGGATGTAAAATGTTTTAATGTTTTTATTTAATTTCATTGAAATATTTTTCTACATTCGTTTAACATCCTTTTGCTTATGCACGAAAATGAATCAAGTCAAAGTTCTGATATTTTACTACTTCGGCTACTGCAGGAAGGGAATACCCGTGCCTTCGATACGCTGTTCGAAAAATACTGGCAGAAAGCCTACGCTGATGCATATAAGCGTTTGGGAAATCATGATGATGCAAAAGATATTGTGCAGGATATATTCTCTCATATCTGGTTTAACAGGGAAACAACCCACATTGACAATCTGGCTGCTTATTTACATGTAGCTGTCCGGAACAAAGTGATCAAGTTGGTAACAAAACAGAAAGTTACCCACCCTTTTTTCGATCTTCTTGAAAATGTTTCAGTTGAAACCGGCGGAGCCGATTCCAATTTGCTCTGGAAAGATTTTTTCCAGTCATATGATGCAATAGTGCAGTCATTACCTCCAAAAAGGCAGGAAATTTTTAAATTACGTTTCCATGAGGATCTGCGTACCAAAGAAATTGCAAAACAATTGGGAATCACCATAAAGACTGTCCAAAACCAACTGGGTAAAGCAATAGAAACTCTGAAAGTTTCTTTATTGCGTTTATTTTATTTAGTGATAATCGTTGCAAATTCCTAACTGACCAGGTTGTCGCTATCATTTAAGCTTTTTTCTCACAGTTATTTACTGCTCCTGCTTTTTCTAAAACCTTCGTAAACATCGAAACAATTCTTAAGTAAAATCCCTTGAGCCAAGGGCGGAGGCACAACAAGAATACCTTGATGTAGTTGTTTTTTTTTAATCAGGCTTTTTTAAGATGAAACTAGTTGGGATAAGAAGATTCATAGCTTTCGGTTTCACTTATTCTTTTGTTTAATAAAAAAATTTCTAAACGAATGGGACATTTTTAATGATCCGGGTCATATATATAAGCAGGTAACATAAGGAAACCTCAATTACATGGACAAAGGTTATTTTTTAAAGTTATTGAACAAATATCAACAAGGAAAAACTACCGGTGAGGAAGATCAATTAATAATAAGCTATTACAACCTTTTTGAAAATAATCCAGATGTAATGGAACTGCTTACCTCAGAACAAAAGGAACATTTAAAGCATGACATTCGGGACGATATCTGGAGGAATATTTTAGAAAATAAACGAAGTGGTAATAAAATCAGGTTCGTGGATAAAGTTTATGTAAAAGTATCGGCTGCGGCAATTTTGATTGCATTTGTTTTTTCTAGCGTGTTTTATGTTTTTACCAGGATGTCTAATAGAAATATTGATACTGTGGTTGTGAAAAATCCAAAGCAAACGATAGGTGTTTCTTCCAGTGATGCGCTTCCCGGTTCTAATAAGGCTACGCTTACGCTCGCTGATGGATCTATGATTGATTTGAACACAGCAAAAAATGGAATACTTACAAGACAAGGAAATATCAAAATTATAAAAGGAGAAGATGGCCAGATATTGTATGATTTAGATCAGAAAAGAGCAGAGGGATGGGGATTAAATACAATATCCACACCTCGTGGGGGAAAGTATGAGATTGTGTTATCTGACGGTTCAAGAGTATGGCTCAATGCCGAATCCTCATTAAAATATCCGGCATCTTTCCGGGGCAAACACAGGGAGGTCACTTTAACCGGTGAGGGATATTTTGAAATTGCGAAAAATTCATCAATGCCTTTTCAGGTAAAGGTCAATGATATGACTATAGAAGTACTGGGAACACATTTTAACGTAAATGCCTATGCGGATGAAAGCGTTGTGGCAACTACATTATTAGAGGGCTCGGTAAAAATAAAAAGTGCACCATCGGAAAATGCAGTTAACCAAACTGTCACATTATCTCCCGGTGAACAAGCAAACCTAAGTAAATCAGGGACTTTAAAAATTAACCAGCACGCTAACACCGATGAAGCAATTGCGTGGAAGAATAACAATTTTGAATTTAATAATGCCGACGTTCAGAATATTATGCGGCAGCTTTCAAGATGGTATGATGTGCAGGTAGAATATAAAGGTTCGATTCCGAAGCGCCGGTTCACAGGCAAAATCAGCAGAAACCTAAAGCTAAGCGAGTTAATAACAATGCTGCAATATACAGGCGTAAGTATGCAAATTGTTGATAAAAAAATTATAATATCAGAAAATTAGATAGAAGTTATGAGCTAGAAAAAAAGTTAATGCATGGATAGCAAGAAACGAGCCCCGATGAGGGTCGGGGCCCGTAAAATGTTTAGGCTATTCAAAAATAAAACCGTTAGTATCATTATTGTTTCACCAAAAACGAATCAAAGCTATGGAATTGCTTCCTAACTACAAAACCTCTTGCCTGAGGAGTCTCTGTTTAATCAAAATTTTATTAATCATGAAACTGACAACATGCTTAATGCTTTTTGCCTGCATCAAGGTAAGTGCAGAAGTAGTTGCTCAAAAAGTTACGCTTAATGAAAATAAAACGAGACTTGAGAAAGTACTTAAGAAAATCGAATATCAAACGGGCTTCACATTTCTTTATGAAACGAACATATTAGAAAAGGCCTCTCCTGTTACGTTACAGGTAACACAAGCTCCTGTAGATGAAGTTTTGAAACTCTGCTTTACAAACCAACCTTTGACTTACAGAATTTTTGATAATACCGTAGTAATAAGAGAAAAGCCGGTCCAATATGGACAGAGAAAAGAAAACCAAACAGTTTCTTCAATTCAAACAGTTCCTTTAAATATTGTGACCGGTATCGTTACTAATTCAAAAGGAGAACCATTGGTTGGAGTAAGTGTTGCGCTGCAAGGAACAAATATTGGTACCTCAACAGATTCGAAAGGAAGATATTCAATCAATGTTCCTGCAAACGGGCTTTTAATCTTTTCATATGTGGGATTTATCACACAAGAAATAAGTTTAAATAATCGTACAGAACTAAATATAGTTTTAAAGGAAGAAGCCACAAAATTAAATGAAGTTGTTGTAACTGCTTTAGGAATAAAAAGGGAGGCCAGAAGTCTTGGGTATTCTACGGGAGTTGTAAATACCGATCAAATTACAACAGACCGTGCAACGAATGTGGGAAATAGTTTGGTTGGAAAGGTGGCGGGAGTAAATGTTTCTGCTCCAACAAGTGGACCCGGAGGCTCAGCCAAAATTCGGATTAGAGGCCAATCATCATTTGGTGGCGATAATTCACCTTTAATTATAGTAAATGGAATACCCATAAATAACACCAGTATTTCTGCCGGTTATAAAAATTCAGATAATCCAACCGGTGGATCCTCTGATGGCGGAGACGGCTTGCAAAGCATCAATCCGGATGATATTGAATCTATGACTGTTTTAAAAGGCGCTGCCGCCGCTGCCCTCTATGGTTACAGGGCGAAGGATGGTGCTATAATTATTACTACCAAATCAGGTAGCAAACATAAAGGGATAGGGATTGAATTTAATACTAACAATCAGCTTTCAACCGCACTGGATTTTACCGACTTGCAATATGAGTATGGACAGGGGGAAAATGGGGTAAGACCTACAACGGTTGCCGAAGCACAGAGTTCAGGTATATGGAGCTTTGGAGAAAAATTCGACAATAAGTTAACTCCTCAGTCAGACGGGACTCTCAAGCCTTATAGTCCTCATAAAAACCGTATAAGAGAATTTTATAGACCGGGATTTAATTCCACTAATTCAGTGGCTCTGTCAGGCGGCTATGACCGCGGTAATTTCCGCATTTCATTTTCTAATACAGATGCAATCGGAATTGTTCCAAATTCTGATTTCCATAAAAAGATTTTGAACCTGGCCATAAATTATAACCTGACTCCTAAATTATCAACGCAGGTAAATGCAAATTATTCAAATGAATACAATCATAACCCTCCTCAGATTGGAATTGAAGGATTCAGTGTAAACACGACCATTTATACTATGGCAAATAGTATTGATGTAAACTCGTTAAAGAATTACAAAGATTCTAATGGAAATGAAATGCCTTTAGCGCGTTTCACAGGCAGAAATAATCCGTATTGGGTTGCTTATGAACATTTTGAAAATATTAGAAGAGATAGAATTTTTGGAAATGCATCTATCCGGTATCAACTATCAGACTGGCTTTATATGCAGGGCAGGATTGGACAGGATTATTATACCCGACCCTATGAATTTAATCGTCCTACTGGGTCCCGAAACTTAAGTACTGCAGTTTCGGGGTTTAATGGCTATTATTACCAGGATGTAACGACATTCAGGGAAAGAAATATTGATTTTCTGGTTGGAGCAAACCATAAGTTTAATAATTTCCTCATGGATATAACGGTTGGAGGAAATCAGATGCAGCAGACATTTGATCGCCTTAGTACGAGTGTTACCAACTTCTATGTCAGAGGGCTGTATACAATTGGTAATGGACAAATAAAAAACCCAGATTATGATTTCAGTAAAAAGAGGGTAAATTCTTTGTATGGATCAGCTGAGTTCTCCTTTAAAGATTTTCTTTTCCTCAATTTAACAGCCCGGAATG